>PLDW01000324.1 GCA_003136315.1 Gemmataceae bacterium
CCCGGCTGTCCCTGACGGCTGGTATTCCTCCATCTGCCGCACGCCTAATGCTATCGCGTACAGCGAGAAGTGTCTACCTTTATAATAATATCATATCTACTCGATACTGTTTTCATCGAACAACTCGGGTGTTGACTGGAGCCATCCCCAACACACCACTTCTTTCACATCACCACGACCACAGGGTCGCCCAGAACCTCTGTCCGCGGCGTGATCCCCAGCCCGGGGGTAGTGGATGCGGCCAGTCGGCCGTTCGTCCGCTGCGGAGCGCCCTCGGCAATGCTCACAGTCACGTAGCTGTTGAAATCGGTTGAAGTGAACAGAAATTCTGGCGGGCAACTGTGCGCCAGGTGAGCGATCGCTGCTGTCACAATGTCCCCGCCCCAACTGTCTTCCAGGGTCATTGCCACTCCGAGGGACACACACAGATCCCGGGCCTGTCGGGTCTTGGTTAAGCCGCCGAGTTTGCTGATCTTCAGGTTCACCACATCCATCGCCCGGTCAGCATGCCCGCGGACGAGAACCCCCACCGAATCGATCACTTCATCCAGAACGAACGGATGGTCGGTGTGGTGTCGCACGCTCAGGCAGTCCTCATAGGTCGGGCAAGGCTGCTCGATGTACACGTCCACATCCCGGACCCCCCGGACCACCCGCAGCGCATCGTGCATCAGCCAGCCGGTGTTGGCATCTGCCACCAGTCGGTCACCCGGAGTGAGTTTCTGCGACACCGCCCGGATGCGTTCGATGTCCACATCGGGATCGCCGCCAACCTTGAGCTGGAACCGCCGATATCCCTCGGCCCGGTAACCCGCCACCTTCGCAGCCATAGCTTCTGGGGATTCCTGGGAGATCGCCCGGTACAGGACGAAATCGTCCCCATACCGACCCCCGAGCAAGACGCACACCGGCAGACCTGTGGCTTTCCCGAGGAGATCCCAGCAGGCAATGTCGATCCCGGACTTGACGTAGGGGTGTCCCTTCAAAGCGGCATCCATCCGGCGGTTCAGTTTTCCCAGTTCGCGCGGATCCTCACCGAGCAGGTGCGGGCCGAGTTCGGCGATCCCGGCCCGTACCCCGTTCGCGTATGCGGGCAAGTATGCCGGGCCGAGCGGACAAACTTCTCCCCACCCGGTCAGTCCGGCGTCGGTGTCGACCCGAACGACGGTGCTATCGAACACGGTGACCGCATTCCCCCCCGACCACTTGTAAGTGCCCTCGTGCAGAGGGAGTTCGACCCGATAGGCAGCGATCCGCGTGATCCGCATCTGTGGCTCCGGAAGGCTCTGGGTTGTATTGCTGACCAGTGTGTGTGGTCAGGCCCCGCGCGTCCAGTCAGAGATTAAGACAATGGCCCGCAGATGACGCAGACTTCGACGCAGATGAAANNATCAAGATTTCATCTGCGTTCGTAGATCTGCGTCATCTGCGGGCCATTCTGATGAGTCATCTGCGGGCCATTCCGATGAGAGTTTAATATGAACCGACGACAGGCGATGGCAGGTCTTGCCGGGGCGGTCACGGTGGCCGGCGGACCATTTCTCGGTCAGCCACAGGAGGTACGGGGGATGTCGACCGACGATCCAGGGCAGAAAGCTGATGCGATCACTTTGGACCAGGCGGTCGGGTTTGCGCGCCTGGCCCTCAAGGGGATCGCGAAGGAGTATCCCAACAAACTCGACCACGTTTTGAGCGCTGCCGACGATGTCCGGGGTCCGAAAGCCCTTCACCCGGCGTTCTATGGGTGCTTCGACTGGCACTCGTCGGTTCACGGACACTGGATGCTCGTGCGCCTCCTGAAGGCCGTCCCGAATCTCCCCGTGGCGGGAGAGATTCGGGCTGCGCTCGGGGCAAACCTGACCGGCCCGAACCTGAAGGCGGAGGTCGACTACCTCGCCCACCCGGCACACAAGACGTTTGAGCGGACCTATGGGTGGGCGTGGTTACTCAAGCTGGCCGAGGAATTGCATGGCTGGGACGATCCGGACGGGAAAGCGTGGTCGCGAAACCTGCGCCCACTCGCCGAAGCCTTTGTTGTCCGTTACCTCGACTTCCTGCCGAAACAGACCTATCCGATCCGGACGGGGGTCCATCCCAACACTGCGTTTGGGCTAGCCTTCGCCCACGACTACTCCCGTGCGACCGGGCACGACCGGCTCCGAGCGCTGATCGAGGAGCGGGCCAGGACGTACTTCGGGAAGGATGTCGATGGCCCGGCCAGGTGGGAGCCGAGCGGGGCGGACTTCTTCTCCCCGGTGCTGATGGAAGCCGACCTGATGCGGCGGGTGTTGCCCTCGGGCGAGTTCCCGGGATGGTTCCGGACGTTCCTGCCCAGCGCAGCGAGTGGTGAGCCGAAGGCCCTCTTCAACCCGGCCGTGGTGACCGACCGGACCGACCCCCTCCTGGTTCACCTTGATGGGTTGAACCTGAGCCGTGCGTGGGGAATGCGGGGCGTTGCAGCATCACTGTCAGCCGCCGACCCGTCTCGGAAGCACCTGGCCGCATCGGCCGCCCGGCACGCCGAGGCGGGACTCAAACACGTTTCCAGTGGTGACTACGCCGGGGAGCACTGGCTGGCATCCTTCGCCGTTTATCTGCTCCTCGCGACCTGACCGATTGAGAAACAGAAGAACCTCACGCAGAGATGCAACCTTGTTTGTGCCAACGAGCCGGAAGCGTCGGCGACGGATCGCCCCCGGCCCCGGTGAAATGCCCGTGGCTTTCACTGACTACGGGCGCATGGGCCGGGCGGAAGCCAGCCCCACTGTGCCCTCTCGTTCCCACGGTCATCCGTGGGAACGAGGCTTGTAGGAAACCTGGAGAGCTTGGTCGGGCCATCCGATGCAAAAGCTGTGGGTAATGGAGAGCGACCGTGACCATGTGACAGTGCCAGTCTCCACCCCCCAACTGCCCCCCCGTGAGAGTGGTACAGGTGGCCGGGTTTCGACTCCCCCAGATTTCGGAGACCTCTCACTTCTTCTGCGGAAGCGTTGTTGCCCCTTGCTGGAACTTCCTCATCGCATCGGCGTACCCTGGTGGGGCAAAACCGGGGCCGCGAACCCCACCCGGGCCGGTAGTCGTGTTCGGCTGCGAATCGACCTTGCCACCCCCGCTGATATTCGCTGGTGGCGGACCAGCCGGCCGGTTCGCCTCGGCCTTTTCGGCTTCGGCCGCCTCCTTCTTCAACTGGGCGATCTCCTTCCGATACGTTTCCAGGAACTGGTCGTATTGCTCCTGGGTCATCCCCAGTCGATCGAGCAACTCCTTGTTGTGCTGGTTCTTCTCGAAGTCCTTCAATTGGAGATCTCTCGACTTCGCGAGGTTCCGGAGATCCACGGGCATCGGTGGGTTGAGTTTCGTGTCGGGCGTCCCGGGGGTCTGCGTGTTGCCATTCCCGGTGGGGTCAGCACTCCCGTTGCCGGGGTTCTTCGCCATCTCGTCCATCTTCTTCTGGATGTCTTCGGCTTTTTGCTGATCGGTCCCCGGCTCCTTCTTCATCGCTTCCTGAAGCTGCTTGCGGTTCTGCTCCCCGAGCTTCTGGTCGAACTCCTTTTCCGCGGCCTTCCGGGTCTTCTCATCGGGGGAGTTGAGGTCGTTCAGTTTCTTGGCGAGGGCATCCTTCTCCTGCTGGGTCAATTCCTTCCCTTTCGGCTGTTTGGGGTCGGTTGACCCCGAGCCCTTGGGTTGAGCCTTCGCCTGTGCTTCGGCCTCTTTGAGGAGGTCGTCGCGTTCCTTCCGTCCCTCGGCTTGCTTTTCGAGATCTTGGGAGGACATCTTTTCGTTGGCGTCCTTGGCCTTTTGGCCAGCGCCCTTGCCAAGCATCTTGTCGAGTTTCTCCGCGGCCGCGTCCCGCACCTTGGGGTCGGGGTTGTGCAGGTCGTCCATCGCCTGTTCGACGGCCTGGGGATCGACTTTCTCCTTCTGGCCACCGGCAGTATTCTCGCCGGGCTGTTTCCTGGGCTGCGGGTTGTTCTGGGCCATCTGGTCGGCCAGTTTCTTCAGGTCGTTGAGCTTCTGCTCAGCGCCTTTGCGACGTTCGGGGTCTTTGGACTGGAGGTCTTCCTTGAGTTGGGTGGCCTCCTTCTCGGCCTGTTTGCGGGCCTCCGGGCCGATGGCCTTGTCGATCTTGTCGCGGGCCTCCTGCTGCTTCTTGGGGTCGGTGCTGGCGAGATCCCTGGCTGCGTTCGCCAGATCCTGCTGATCCATCTTCTGGCCACCGCCCGGGTTCTTGTCCGAGTCCTTCTTCGCGCTCTGGCCAGCATTGCCAGCCTTCTGCTGGAGATCCTTCAACTTGTCTTGCGCGGCAGCACGTTCCTCTGGCTTGTCCGATTGGAGCCCATTGGCGATGTCCTGAGCCTCCTTGCGATTCTCCTTGCCGACGGTCTTGTCGAGCTTGTCCTCGGCGGCCTTTCGCTTGCCCTCGTCCTTGCTGGTGAGGTCGCGAACGGCGTTCTCGATCTCTTCTTTCTGCTTGGGATCGAGTTTCTGAGGGTTGCCACCGGAGGAGCCGTTCTGGCCTTTCTCGGGGGATTTCTGGCCCTGGTCTGGTCGCTCTCCACCTGTCTGGGGGTTCTGACCCGGGACGGGTTTGTCTTCCGCGTTCGGAACGGACTGCGGCTTGTTCGCCTCGCCCGCCGGTGAGGTGTTCGACCCAGCTTTGGGTTCGCCACCACCCTTGGGTTGTGGGTGTGATGGATCGCCCATGTCTGGCTTCGGCCCGGACTTGGGCTCGTTCGCCCCGTCGCTGCCTGGCATCGGGTTCTGGTCTTTGGGTGCGGACTTCGGCCCACCCGCCTGGGGGCTCTGCTGCGGCGTGCCCTGTCCACCCTCTGGTGGTGGCGTCCCGGCTTTCGGCTCAGGTGGATTCCCCTTATCCGTTCCCGGGTCAGTCTTGGGCATTGGCTGGCCGGTGCCGTTGGGTGGTGGTGGCGACCCATCGGTCTTCATCGGCTTGGGCGCGTCCGACCCATCCGAGTTCTTGCCCATCCCGCCTGGCTGCGGCTTGGGGGGCGGCTGGGTGGAGGACTGTCCGGTACCTCCGCCGCTGGGATCCTTGGGTGGGTTTGGCTGCTTTGGGTCACCGCTCTGGGGCATCGGCGGCGTCTTCGGCTGCGGGGGCGACGTGTCTGCCCCGGGAGTGCCGCCCTGGGGCGGAGTCTTCGGATTGGGTGGGGCGGACGAGGGCGGGTTGGTCCCGCTCATCGGGTTCGGCTCGGACTTCGGCGAGGCGGTCGGCTCTGGCTGCGCGCTCCCCCCGGACTTCGGCTCGCCCGGTGAACCCATCCCGTCTTTCCTATCGGGATCGGCTTTTGGCTCCGGCTTTGGCGGATCCTGATCGGCACCGGGCATTGGTGGCGGCTTCGTTTCAGCCGGTGGTGTCTGGTTTTTCGCGGCAGGATCGTTGTTGCTTTTGCCGCTCCCACCATCGCGTTGTTGCTGGTCCAGAGCCTCCTTCACCCGCTCGGCAGTCTTGTCCGCTTCACTCCGTGGGGGCGGGGCGGTGTCGGGATTGTTCATCCCACCGTTCTCGGGCATCCCGGTCATCGGCATCCCGTCCGCCCCCTTGGGGGGGGGCGACTCGTTCATCCCCTTGGCCGGGGGTGGGGGCATGCCATCCGGCCCCTTGGGTGGGTTCATCGGATCGGGCTGACCCTTGGGTGGGTTCATCGGATCGGGCTGATCCTTGGGCGGATTCATCGGATCGGGCTGACCCCTATTCCCCGGCATTGGCTGGGCCTTGTCGCCCATCCCATCTTCGGGTTTCTTCCCCGGTTCGCCGGAATCCTTGGGCGGCTCGGTGTTCTTGGGAGGATTTTCCTCCGACTTGTCAGGTTGCTGCTTGGGATCGCGTTTCTCGTTTTCCAGTCGCTGTTGCTGGGCCTGGGTGTGCTTGGTCTCCTCGTTCTTCCGTTGCTGCTTCTCCTCAGCGAGTTTGGCTTTCTCCTCGGGTTGAACTTGAGGGCGAGTCAGTCGGACCCGCTTCACCTTCGATTTGCCCAGATTCGGGGCTGGCTTGGGGCCATCCGGCCCGGGGAGGGTCCGGTTGTCGGTCGCCTCCAGCCAGTAGGCGATGACCATGCCCTCCTTCAATTCGACCTTCTGCCCAAGTGGATCCTTCAAACCGGTGAAATCGACCGAGTCCAGGTACACAAGGCTTTTCGGCCAGGTGTCGTCTGTCATCCGGCGGAAGGATTTTCCGTCCTGGTAGGGGAGCGCGGCCAGCGGCAGTTCCGCTGGCTCGACGATCTTCATCCTGAGCGTGACCTTATCGATCCCGAAGTCGTCGCCGACTCGGGCGTCGACCGCAAGTTGCCCATTTGCAGGGAGTTGGATCTCGTCGTCTTCGGGTTTGAGGATCTCGATCACAGGCGGCGCGTCCTCAATGATCGTGATGCCAAACGGAGCGGTGTCAGTCGCACGTTCTCCCTCGGTGGAGGTGAAGGAGAGCCGGTAACTCCCTCCATTGATGAGGGTGAACCCGAACTGAAGACAGTCCGGTCGATCCGGGACGGGCTTGCCGATGACCGGGTCACGGCCGGGAGGCTCGAACACTAGCCGGCCGTCCTTGACCATCCGGTTCGTCTTCCCCACGATGGTGACCCGGGTTCCGACGTATCCGAGCAGGTGCGAGTCGCGGGTTTTCTCGGGTTCGCGACGGACATAGGCCGGGTACTCGTAGCCCACCTCGTAATCGGTGAATAGCGGCAAGGTGCGCACCGAGACCTTGAACTCGGGGGTTGCGGAGTCCCCCCCCGCGACCTTGTACCAGAAGCCGTTTCGGACGAGGTAATCCGGCACTCGAACCTGCCAATCCCGGGAGGTCTCGCCCTTTTCCATCGGCAGTTCTTCAAATTCCGCGGGAGCCGGGTTGTGCCGTAGCAGCAACCGAACCCGGTCCGGTTTCTCAGGGTTCGGCACGCGACCACCGACCTGAACCTGGATCGTGATCGACTGGCCAACGGGGATCGTTGCGTCGCCACTGGCCGGTTCGACCAAAGTGAGTTGGGTGCGGGAGGCGATTGGGTCGGCGGAGAAGGGGGCGAATGTCCGGCCAATCAGTGAACCGAACTGCGTCGGGCGAAAGACGAAGAACAGAATAATGAGCGTGAGCAAGAATACGATCGCCACTCCGCCGGTGTAGACAAGGCTGCGGTGATCGACCGCGTGGTTCACATCGGCCTGGCTGACACTGGTGGCGGCCCGGACGCTCATCGCAGCCCGGACAGACGCATCGACGTTCTGCTTCGCCTTGGTCTCCACGTAACCGAGCACGCTGTTTTTCGCATCTTCGATTGTCTTCTCGACCTGAGCGGCGGCATAGAGTGGATTCACTTGCCGGCGGAGAGGTCGGACGATCGTGGCGTATCCCACCCCGGCCGCGGTTGCGAGAAACCCGAGGAGCGCCACCTGCCGCACCCACTCGGGGAGGACGGCGTACTGATCGAGGAGGATCATCCCGGTCGCATATGCGAGAAGCATGGCCACCAGCAGCAACCCACCCAGCGCCAGGTCGTGGAAACGGATGCGGCTGGTCGCCTCGGCGATCTGCTCATCCACCTGGGAGCCGAACTTCGTGGCAGGATCTTTTGTCTCAAGTACCGCAGCCATTCGCGACCTCCGGGGCTACAGCAGGGGGGCATGATTCGGGTTGCCCCACCCACCCGCCAGGATTCGATAGCGATTCAGGGCCACCAATTCCGAGTGTATTGTACCTGCTGGGATGCAGGACTGCGAAGGTGTTTCCGTCAGTGTTACAACCTGTTACGCAGCAAGAGCGTTTGCAGCCAATCACCCGGTCCGTGCAATCCCGGCCGGAATCCCGCAGGCTTTGCTGGCCGGACCGGTTACAATGGCGGCAGTGGCGAAGTGGAAAGTTCCAAGTTTTGAGTTGAAAGTGGGAAACCGTCAGGCGGCGGCAGATGGAGGATGACCCCTCGCCAGGGACAGCCGGGCAAGTCCCAAAGGCGGGTCCATTTTCTCCTACCGCTCGCCTTACGGCGAATCAGGAACCGGTTTTCAGGCTTCGTGCCGTCAACTGAACACTGAACACTGAACACTTTGCTGCGGGAATGTCGGGTTTCCCCGTGGGGGTAGGTCATGCTGGTCGGTCAGACCATCGGCTCGGGCGCGTATCGCTTCGAGATCGAGTCGGAACTCGGTAGTGGAGCAATGGGAACGGTCTACCGGGCCCGGTTCCACAAAGACGACAAGGTCACCTCGGTCGCCCTCAAGGTGGTGGCCCTGGGGCTGTTGGGTAACGAGGGGGCGATGGCCCGCTTCGAGCGGGAAGCGAACATCCTCAAACAACTCCGTCACCCCCACATCGTCCG
Source organism: Gemmataceae bacterium (assembly GCA_003136315.1). Taxonomy (GTDB): domain Bacteria; phylum Planctomycetota; class Planctomycetia; order Gemmatales; family Gemmataceae; genus Urbifossiella. Next base: position 8,331 of record PLDW01000324.1, read on the forward strand.
GTTGTATGCCTCGGGACACTACCGCAAGACGCCTTTCATCGCGATGGAGTTCATCGATGGGGAAGCGCTCGACCGGGTACTGGCGCGTCGCGGCCGGCTGAGCTGGGAAGAAGTTGTGACCTATGCGAAACACCTTTGCGAGGCCCTCCAGTACGCTCACGACAAGGGGATCATTCACCGGGATCTGAAGCCCTCGAACCTCATGCTCGGCCGGGATGGCATCCTCAAACTGACCGACTTCGGGATCGCCAAGGACACCGACGTGACCGCCCTGACCGGGATGAACAGCACGATCGGGACCGCCGCGTACATGTCCCCTGAACAGTGCAAGGGGGACAAGAACCTGTCCAACAAATCGGACCTGTACTCGCTCGGGGTCGTGTTCTTCGAGTTGCTCAGCGGGCGCAAGCCTTTCACGGCAGACACGACCGTCGATATGTTCCTCAAACACGTCAACGAGATCCCTCCACGGATCGGAAAGATCGTCCAGGATCTGCCGCCGAGACTGGATCTCCTGATCCACCAGTTGCTGGAGAAAGACAAGGATGACCGGCCGAGGGACGCGGCCTGGGTCGGGCGGATGCTCGAAGAAATCGAGGTGCACGTCTTCGCCCGAAAGAGTGCCGGGCTGGATGCGGCATCGGCCCGAAAGGTCGACAGGCCACGAACTGCAGACGACCTGCCGATCAGCGAGGAGGATCGGGAGGCGGCCCGGATTCTCAGGGGGGTGGCGAAGAAAAAGAAAAAAAAGAAACCATCGCTGCCGTGGCACCAACGGAAATGGGTCAAGGCGGCCGGGATTATCGGTGCGTTGCTTCTCATGGTCGGTGTGGTGTACTTCGTCGCCTTCCGGGTTCGGTCCGCAGACACCATGTTCAAGACCATGTTAGAAGCGAAGACCCCGGAGTTGGAGTTCGACGCCGCCGCCGAGTATCTGCGGCACTACGGCGACCGGCCCGGCGATCAGACGGATGCCGCCGCCAAGGTATTCCGTGCGTGGAAGATCCGCGAACGGGAAAAGCAACTCGTCAACCGGTTCGGGAATACGTTGTGGCGGAACGAGGCGGAAGGCGACGACGTCGAGATCTACAAAGACGCAATGACTGCGATCCAGGCCGAGAAAGAGGGCCGACTCGCCGACGCAGTCGCGCAGTGGGGGAAGGTTCGGGACCGAGCGAAGGAGAAATACCCCGAAGACGCGAAACTGGCCTTCACATTCGATGACGCCCGGTTGGCCAAAGCTCGGTGGGGATGGATCGCTGACAAGCGGCTCAAAGACATCGAGACGGTCTCGGTATTGCTGGGTCAACTCGGCGCGAAGATCGACGAAAACCGGCGGTTCGAGAAGTCGATCACGTTCGACCCTGCGAGCGCGGAATCACTCGCCATCAAAGCGATCCGTCTTGAGCGGGTCAAAGACATAGAAAAAGCAGGCCGGTTGTGGGAGGCAATCATCGTCCTGACGGAGAAAGATCCCGGCCAGCACGCGTGGCTTCTGCTCGCCAACGAACGGCGGGGGAAACTCCCAAAGGAACTCCCCGAGAATGCCAGCGGCCGCCGACAACATGTCCACACGCAGGTTGAGATGTTCGCCAAACGCAACGCTGAACTGAAGGCTGCATCGGGCCAACCGGCCGATTGGATCGCCCTGCGCAGCCAGTGCCGGGAGGTCATCGATCTTTACGAGGATGAGACGGACAAGGCCATCGAAGACGACGTCAAGACTGCGAAACGAATTCTCGCTGAAGCCGAGAAACAGCGGTAGCGGCCGCGGCGGCACTGTCTTCCGAGCAATCCTGGAGCACAGCCATTCCGCAGTGGGAGCAAGAGGGTGAATCGATCGAAGAGTGCGGCAACATTCGAGCGGGCGTGTCGGGTCACCCCGGGTGGGGTGAACAGCCCCGCGCGAGCGTTCGGGGCGGTTGGGGGCAGCCCCATCGTGATTGCTCGCGGAGATGGCCCCTACCTGCACGACATTGATGGTAACCGCTACCTCGACTTCATCAGCTCGTGGGGGCCGATGATCCTCGGCCACGCCCACCCGGCGGTGATCGAAGCCACCATCGCCGCGGTCCGGAACGGCTCCAGTTATGGGGCTCCATCGGAGCCGGAGACAGAACTCGCCGAGTTGGTGGTTGAAGCCATCCCGTCGGTCGAGATGGTCCGGTTCGTGTCGAGTGGCACCGAGGCCGCGATGAGTGCGGTCCGGCTTGCCCGTGGGGCCACGGGCCGCGATCTGATCATCAAGTTCGCCGGGTGTTACCACGGGCATGTGGATGCGCTGTTGGTGTCGGCCGGGTCGAGCGCTCTGACCCACGGAGTGCCCAATAGCCCGGGGGTTCCCAGAGGCTGCACCGACGATACTCTCGTGCTCCGCTACAACGACGCCGAATCGCTCCGCGAGGTGTTCCAGGCCCAGGGCGACCGAATCGCTGGAGTGATCCTCGAACCGGTTGTCGGAAATATGGGGTTGGTGCCCCCAAGTGAGGAGTTCCGGCACAATCTCCGGCGGCTCACCCGGCACCACGGAACACTCTTGATCTACGACGAAGTGATGACCGGGTTCCGTCTCGCCTACGGCGGAGCGCAGGAGTTACTCGGCGATTCTCCGGACATCACCGTTCTGGGCAAGATCATCGGTGGCGGCTACCCGGTTGGAGCCTACGCTGGCCGGACCGAAATCATGAAGCAAGTGATGCCAGCCGGACCAGTGTTCCAGGCGGGCACTCTCTCTGGCAACCCGGTCGCGATGGCCGCCGGGATCGCCACACTGAAGGAACTGAAGGCGAACCCTCCATACCAGCGACTCGATCGGATGGGCGCGACGCTCGAAGCCGGCCTTCGCGCGGCCGCAACGGCCGCTGGTGTGGCATTTCAGTTCAATCGCGTCGGAAGCATGTGGACACTGTTCTTCACTGGCACCCCGGTGACGAACTACGACACGGCCCGCACCAGTGACACGAAACGGTTTGCCCGATTCTTCTGGGAGATGATGGACCGCGGTATCTATCTCCCGTGCAGCCAGTTTGAGGCCGCATTCCTCTCAACGGTGATGACGGACGATCATGTGACCCAGACGATCGCAGCCGCCCGCGAGGCGCTGCGTGAGGTCGCTGCGGGCTGAGTCGAAAAGGGCACTAGCTTAACGAGTCTGATATCAGACGTTCCTCCCATACCAGGGGTTCGTTTTTCTCAAGTTGTCATGCCGGCAGCCGACACCCTGATACAGGAACCCGCCGAGGTTGTCTCATTCCAGGAGCAAGCATCGGTCTAACGGGAGGGCGAGGCTCCTGCCGAGCGTGAGAGATAAAGCTCGGCAGGAGCCTCGCCCTCCCGTTTATACGTCCAATCGTCTTTCCATAGA
>PLDW01000323.1 GCA_003136315.1 Gemmataceae bacterium
GGCCACCTCCGGGCTGAGACGGTCACGGACCAGCCGATCCCGGTTCTGGTTCTCGATGTCACCGAAGACGAAGCGGCGAAGTTGCTGGCCACTTTTGACCCCATCTCGGCAATGGCAGGGGCGGATGCGGCGAAGCTTGACGAACTGCTCAAGAGCGTCAGCACCGGGAACGATGCCGTTATGGCCTTGCTGGAGCAGACGGCGCTCAATGCGGGGATCGTGCCAGTGACGGAATCCGAGGATCAGCCAGGCGGTCCGAGCAGCATTCCGACGAACTACCAGATCCTCATCGAATTCGCTGACGAACGGACCCAGGCCGAGTGGCTCGAACGACTCACCACCGAGGGGCTGACCTGCCGGAGTTTGATCTCGTGAAACTCACCATCCGCCGCACTGCCGAAGTCCAGAAGACCGCCCGCGTGCTTCAGCTCTGCGGCCTGTTCGACGTTCCACCGACCGAGCGAAGCGAATCGGCCTGGGACATCTCCCTGCCCGTCGAGGACGAGCCCTGGCAGATCGGACTTGTCGTCGGGAGTTCAGGGAGCGGCAAGACGACACTCGCCCACGAGGCATGGCCCTCGGCCCCGTTCGTGTCGGCAAACGTCGGGTATGACTGGCCAGCGGACAAAGCAGTGGTGGATGGTTTCCCCGCCGAGTTGTCGATCAAGGACGTCACCGGGGCACTCTCCTCCGTCGGGTTCAGCAGCCCACCCGCCTGGCTGAGACCGTTCGCCCATCTGTCTACCGGGGAACAGTTCCGGGCAACGGTGGCCCGGGCGCTGGTCGATCCGGCCCCGCTCGTGGTCATCGACGAGTTCACCTCGGTGGTTGATCGGACGGTTGCCCAGATCGGATCGGCAGCGGTGGCGAAGGCCGTTCGACGAACACCGGGCAAGCAGGTGGTGTGCGTCACCTGCCACCTCGACGTTGAGGAGTGGCTCTGCCCTGACTGGGTGGTGGAGATGCCAGGCGGAACCTTGATGCGGAGGTCACTTCAGCGACCGCCGATTCCGCTTACGATCGCACGGGTCGATTCGTCGGCTTGGAACCTTTTCAAGCGACATCACTATATGAGTGCCGAGCATCACCCCGGTGCCAAATGCTTCTGTGCCTTCCTGCGGAATCGACCGGTTGCGTTCTGCTCCGTTCTCCACTTCCCTCATGCGACCGGCGGCTGGTGGAAGGAACATCGCACAGTCGTCCTGCCAGACTTCCAGGGGGTCGGGATTGGCAACCGGCTGAGTGAGTACGTTGGCTCCCTTTTCCGGGCGACGGGCAAGCCCTACCGGGATGTGACCGCCCACCCCGGGCATGTCCACCACCGGGCCAAGTCGCCGCTCTGGAAGGTCACACGGGAGATGTCCCGGATGCGTCCCCAGTCCCGCAAGACCAGCCTCAACCGCGGGGTGGGGACGGCCAAGACCGTCAGTTCCGCCCGGCTGACGATGTCCTTCGAGTACATCGGCCCCGCCCGCCCCGAGGAGGCCCGCAAGTTCGGGATCATCTGATGCGTACTTTCATCGCGGCGAAGATCCACGGGGTGACGGTCACCGCCTGCCACCTCAACTATCACGGCTCGCAGTCCCTGCCCGTCTCGCTGATGCAGGCGGTGGGCATCCTGCCGTATGAGCAGGTCCATGTGGTCAACCTGAAGAACGGCCGACGATGGGTCACCTACGCCCTGGCCGGACCGGAGGGTGTTTGCACGCTCAACGGCGCGGCGGCCCACAACGGCGAGCCGGGGGACGAGTTGATCGTCATGGCTTACCGGCAGGAGGAGCGGTTCACCGGGGCGAAGGTTGCGTTTGTGACCCACGACAATCGCCTCCAGGAAACGCTCGCCTACCCTGCCGAGGAGGAGGTCATCCATGACCCCGCTACGGGTTCTTGAACTGGGGAACTTCGTGGTCCCCGCCTACGCTGGGATGCTGTTGACCGAGCAGGGTGCGGATGTCCATAAGTGGACCAACGGCAAAGACCCGATCCTGGGATGTCGCTCGGGTGCTGACCTCTGGGCCTGGATCAACCACGGCAAGACCCTGCTAAACCGCCCTGCCGCCTCGCTGCCGGGCGATCCCCCCTCGGTCGATATTGTGATCGACAATTTCCGACCGGGCACTCTGGCGGGCTGGGGGGTTGATCCGGCGGCCCTGGCTGAGCGGCATGGGTGGGTGTGGGTGTCGATGCGCAGTGAGGTCGGCGAGCGGTCGTTCGATCTGATCGCCCAGGCCCGTAGCACGGCCGAGTACGCTCCGCACATCCCATTCTGGCTGGGGGACACCTCGGGCGGGCTGTGGTGTGCATTCAAGGCCCTGGCGATGCACGCTGCGGGACGGCCGGGGCACTACGTCCTCGGCCAGGCGTCGTGCCTCCAGAAACTCGTGGAGGGGGAACTCTGCGTCGAGCGTCCGGAGCCGCTACCGGGCAACGTGGTGCCCTGGGATGCCGACCTGTACCGGATGTGGGACGGCGCGGCGGTGGTGGAGTACAAGGGCGACCGGCTGGAGGAGCCCATCCGGTCGCGCGAGTGGAAGCTGGCGAACCTGTGGCATGTCAAGGGGCGGATGCGGGTATGAACTCCGTCGAGGCTGTGCTGGCGATGATCGAGGCCGGTTGGCCGGGGTAAGGGCGGTCGAAATGCCTCTCCATACCGCAGTAAGGCGGAACACCTCGGACGGCAACCTGTGGACCCACTCCCACTGGCGGAGTATCATCGGGCTCTGTCTCCCCCCACAGACTCGGGATCGCCCGATGAACACCGACGACCCAAACCGGACAGCCCACACACCCCGTCCGGAGCAAGCGGACCCCACATTACCCCCGACTGATCCGAGTACCCGTACCGGTGGCCGGGGCGATCCCTCCCCACTTCCACACGCCCCGGAGCCGACCCAGGCCGGGGTTGCCCATGATCCGGCCCAGACAATCGACCACGCCCACCGGTCCAGGCCAGTCGAGTCCGACCCGGACCGGGTCACTGTCGATCCGTCGGATGATCCCGGTTCGGTCACCGTAATCCACGATGACGCCAACTCCCCGACTGCCGATCCCAACACTGGGACGGGGTCACCCGGCGGGGTGGGGCTGACCGGTCCCGTCGGGGTCAAAGTGGTCACCCTGGACGGGCTCCCGGACATCCCCGGGTATGTGGTCGAGGCGGAGATCGCCCGGGGCGGGATGGGGGTGGTGTTCAAGGCCCGCCACCTTCGGTTAAATCGTCCCGCAGCAATCAAGATGATCCTCGGTGGGAAGTATCACGACCCTGCGACCCGGATTCGGTTTCTGATCGAAGCGGAGGCGGTGGCTCAACTCGACCACCCGCACATCGTCGGGGTACACGAGTTCGGCACTCATGAGAACTTGCCGTTCTTCGTCCTGGAGTATGTCGGCGGCGGGACGCTGGCTGGGAAGCTGGCACGGGAGGGGCGGTTCGCCCCACGGGCGGCAACGGACATGGTTGTGAAACTGGCTGATGGGATCGCTGCGGCTCATGCGAAGGGGATTGTTCACCGGGACGTGAAACCGGCTAACATCCTGTTGACGGAGGCGGGCGAGCCGAAGGTGGCCGACTTCGGACTTGCCAAGGTGGGTCAGTCGGACATGACGGCGACCGGTGCGGTAATGGGCACGCCCAGCTACATGAGCCCCGAACAGGCGGCCGGTCGAGTTCGGGAGGTCGGGACGCCGACGGATGTGTACGCCCTCGGAGCGATCCTGTTCGAGTTGTTGACTGGCCGTCCGCCGTTTCTGGGCGACACGGCGATGGCGACGATCCAGCAGGTGTTGACCCGTGACCCGGACCGACCACGGGGGATCGATCCGGCGATTCCCCGGGATCTGGAGACGATCTGTCTAAAGTGTCTGGAGAAGGACTCGAAGAAGCGGTACCGGACGGCGGCGGAACTGGCGGCGGAGCTTCAGGCGTTCCAGGATGGTCGGCCGATCACCGCCCGTCCGGTGGGCAACCTGGAGCGGGCCTGGAAGTGGACGAAGCGGCATCCGGGGCGGGCGTCCGGTGTCGCGGCTGGGCTGTTGCTGACGGTCGGTCTGTTGGTCGCCTCGAACGAGATCCGGGATCAGCGGGTGAAGGATCAATTGGCGGCCGAAAAGCGACTGGGTGAAGAGCAGTTGGCGGCCGAGACGAAACGGTTGGATGACCTCCGGGCGGCCGACGAGAAAGCTCGGCAGGTGCAGGAAGTGACCCGGCGAGAGACCCGTGCGACGGCGCTGGTCCAGTCGCTGGCGTCGGCAGATACGGCCGGGGTGCCGCGCTTGATCGAGGATCTGGCAGAGTTCCGAAACCTGACCGGCCCGCAACTCCGCGAACTTGCCAAGCAGCCGGTGAACACGAAGCCGGGTCTTCACGCTCGGATGGCCCTGTTGTCGGAGGAACCCGAACGAGCGGGCGAACTGGCCGCGTACCTGCCAGAGTGTCGGCCGGAGGAGTTGCTCCCGGTCCGGTCGCAGCTCAAGCCCCATGCTGCCGAAGTCGCGCCGGGGTTGTGGGCGCTGCTCACGGACGCGACCGCGGAACCCGGGAAGCGGGTGCGGGCGGCGTGTGTGCTGGCGGGACTGGCCCCGGATGACCCGCGGTGGAAGACGTTGGCCCCGGCGGTGGTGGAGCAGGTGACGAAAGAGAACCCGTTGGAGGCGGTGGTGTGGTCGCAGGCCCTGGAACCGGTTCGGGGTGACCTACTGCCGGCGCTGGTGAGGCGATATCCGGAGTCGCGGGGTCGGATCGAATCCGGGAAGCTGGCGGTGTCGGAACTGGTCGCCGAAGCCTCCGGGTTCGACCTGACGGCGAACTTGCTCGCCAGATACACGACCGACCGGCCGGCGGAACTGGCCGAATTGGCGATGATTGTAGATGCCCGCCACCATGAGCGGTTCGCGGATGCGATCCGGAAGAACCGGGAGGAAGTCGTCCCCGTGTTGCGTGCGGAATTGGGGAAGGTGGCCTTCCCGGGTGGGTTGGTGGGTTCCGGGCTGGCGTCGGTAGTGGGTGCCGCGGTGTCGGTGTCGGCCCTCGACCCAGACCCGGTGTTCGATGCGGTGGCGAAGCGGAAGGCAAATGCGGCGGCGGTTCTGCTGACGTTGGGGGAGTCGGAATCGGTATGGCCGCTGTTGCGGTTCCCTGCGGACGGCGACCCATCGGCCCGAAGCTACTTGGTGGAGCGGTTGGCGGGGATCGGTGCCGATCCACTGGCGCTGATCCGTCGGTTCCGTGATGAGCCGGAGGTGTCGGGGAAGCGGGCGTTGCTGATCGCCCTGGGTGACTTCCCGGTGTCGGCGGTGTGGGCGGGCGAGCGGGAAGGGCTGGCGAAGGAGTTGGTGACGCTCTACCGAGAACACCCGGACCCGGGCTTGCACGGAGCGATCGACTGGTTACTGCGTCAGCGGTGGGGAAAGGCTGCGGAGTTGGCGGGGATGGACGCGGAACTGGGGTTGGTGTCGCGGGGTCGTGTGGCGGCCCGAGCGGTGTTCGGCGGTGTGCCAGTGCCGGGTTTTGGAGGCGTGATGGGTGTGGCGTGTGGCCCATTGCTCCCTGCCCCGGTGGTGGGTCATGACCGGGACTGGTTCGTGAACGGAGAGGGTCAGACGTATGCGGTGGTGCGTGGTCCGGTGGAGTTCACACTCGGCTCGCCCGCTACGGAATCAGGGCGGTTCGCTGACGAAACGGCTCACCCGAAGCGGATTGGGCGTTCGTTCGCAATTGCAACGAAAAAAGTGACAGTCGAACAGTTCTTGAGGTTTCGGCCTAGACATCGTTGGACGGAGCGATATAGCCCAGACCGTGATAGCCCGGCGGTAGCAGTGACATGGTACGATGCAGCGGAGTACTGCAACTGGTTGAGCGAGCGGGAGGGGATTCCACCGGACCAGTGGTGCTATGAACCGAACAAGGGCGGGAAGTATGCCGAAGGAATGCAGATTAAGGAGGGTCACCTGAAACTGACGGGTTACCGGTTGCCGACAGAGGCAGAGTGGGAATATGCCTGCCGATCGGGTTCGCTGGCGGGCCGGTATTACGGCCGGTCGGAGGAGTTGCTGCCGCGGTACGGGTGGTACTTGAAGAACGCGGATGATCGGGCGTGGCCGGTGGGCCGTCTGCGTCCGAACGACCTGGGGCTGTTCGACATGCTGGGGAACGCCAATGAGTGGACCGAAGATCCAGGATTTCTCTATGATATAAGACGTATGGAAGATATCGAAAATACGTCACAATTACGATTAAAAGAACAAATGACTCGCCTTCTTCGGGGGGGCTCGTTCGTCTTCACGCCGGTGTTCCTGCGGTGTGCGAGCCGTAGCGTCAACCGGCCGTCGTTCGTCTTCAATTCGACCGGGTTTCGCCCCTCCAGGACTTCTCCTGATTAGTTTTTTACTGTTTTAGCATTTTACTATCTTACCGTATTCCACTCTGCCGCGAAGCGGCATCGGCACGAAAATCCGAAATTTGATCTGATCGATGATAGAATTTCGTCCCTTCAACGGAGCTGAACATCGAGGTGTTTCCGTGACGATAAGAGATTGACCGCCACGGAGAGAGGTTGCCATGAAACGGGTTGGGAACCTGTGGGACCGGCTGGTTTCATTCTCCAATCTCCTGGTAGCGGCCCGGAAGGCCCGCAAGGGGAAGCGGTCCCGGTTTGATGTGCGAGCGTTCGAGTTCGACGCTGAGCGGGAACTCCTCCGCATTCGGGACGAGCTACAGGCCGGCACCCACACCTTTGGCCTGTACCACACCTTCACCATCACCGAGCCCAAGCCCCGCCTCATCAGCGCGGCACCTTACCGGGATCGGGTTATTCACCATGCCCTGTGCAACGTGTTGGAGCCGGTGTTCGAGCGATCGTTCATCGCCGATAGTTACGCTTGCCGCACGGGCAAGGGGACACACGCCGCGGTTCGACGCTGCCACGCCTTCGCCTGGCGGTTTCCGTGGGTGCTGAAGGCCGATATCCGAAAGTTCTTCCCGAGTATCGACCACACGATTCTGAAGGCCCAACTCGCCCGCAAGATCAAGGATCGGCGGGTGCTGGACCTGGCGGCCCGGGTGATCGACCACAGCAACGATCAGGAACCGGTGATCGACTGGTTCCCGGGTGATGGGTTGCTCGATCCGGCCGACCGCCGCCGGGGGCTGCCGATTGGGAACCAGACGAGTCAGTTCTTCGGGAACGTGTATCTGGATGCCCTCGACCATTTCGTGACCGACTGCCTCGGAGTCCGCGGGTACATTCGTTACGTCGATGATTTCGTGGTGTTCGGGGAGGGGAAACGAGAGTTGGCGGCGGTCCGGGAGCGGATCGCGGAGTTCCTTGAATCCCTGCGGTTGCGGCCACACCCAGGAAAGACGACTGTATTCCCGACCCGCCAGGGAATCCGATTCCTGGGCTATCGGGTGTTCGGGTCGCACGTCCGGATGGCCCGGGAGGGTGTGATCCGCTTCCGCCGACGGGTGCGGGACTGGCAGGCCGATGCGTCGGCCGGACGGCTCGACCGGGAGCAGATGCGGCGAAGTGTGGCGAGCTGGCTGGGGCACGTGTGCCACGCTGCCGCCACGAAGTTGCGGGAGCGGATGTTGGGGGAATGGGCCGCAGCGTTGGAATCGGTGACCCCACCCCTTGCGGCGAACCGATGAAGGGTGTGGGTAGCGGCCGTATCGCCTTCTTCGGGGGGGCTCGTTCAACAACACGCCGGTGAACCTGCGGTGTGCGAACCGTAACAACAACCGGCCGTCGAACGACAACAATACGAACGGGTTTCGCCCCTCCAGCACTTCGCCCCACGGACGGGAGAGCCAGAATCCGGGTGCCCTTCTGTGCCACCCGGAGCGTGCCGGGGTGTGAAGTCCAGGCCACGGTCCAGTGCCAGTTCGCTCACGGGCGGTCTGGCCGAATCGAACCGATCGCCCGGCGGGTCTGGTAGGCCGCAAGGCTCGAAGGCCCCGCCGGGCTTCCTCATTTCCGGGGTGGTCATGTCGAACCCCGAACTGCCGGTGATTCTGCGGACCTACGATCTGTTGAAGTGGACCGGAGAGCGTGTGGCCCGTTTCCCACGAATTCACCAGCACACCCTCGGCCGGCTTCTCTTCACCCACCTTCACGACCTGTTCGACCTGTTGCTGGAAGCGAAGTACACCCGACAGCGAGAACCGTTGCTGACCCGGGCAAACCTGATCCTGGAGCAACTCCGCTTCCGTGTCCGGCTGGCGTTCGACCTGCGGTGCCTGCGGGCGACCGGATACGGATTCGCAGCGGGCGAACTGGACGCCATTGGCCGGATGGTCGGCGGGTGGCGGAAGGGGTAGGACAGTTGCCAGGGGTTGCCCCCGCCCCAATACGTCTGCCCTCCATTCGGTGCGTCTGCCCCGGAGCCCACCCATTGCCCACAACCCCGGGCGATGCCCTGGTTCTGGACAAGGGAGCAGGCCGAGCCATCGAATAGCTGGCCGACCAGGCTCGATCGGCATCCTCCTCACTTCCCAGTGGCCTATCATCACCCGGTCGATCCGACCGCCCCCGAGATCAGACCATCGGGCACCTCGAACAGCAGTTGAGCCCCACGGAACGGCACGGGCTGGGGCAGTGGGCGAGGATTCGCCAGAACCCAGCAGACCGGCCCCTCGGTCCAGGGGTTGAGCCGGATGGCCCGGGACGACGTCGGGCTGACGCAATCGAGCAGATCCACCACCCCCACGACGGCCCCGGTGACCAGCTTCTCCCAAGGGGGCAGGTCAACCCCATACAGCGCTCGCCAGTCGAGTTGCTTCTCCCGATCGTAGCTCACCCGGCTCTTGCTCGCATGGACGAGTAGCGGGCCGCGGTACTTCGTCGACCATGTCCGGTTCTCGATCGTCTTACCGGCCTGGAGGATGGCCCAGGGCCACGGCTGATGAATCGACAGGGCGCGCACTTCAGACTCCTTGCAGACGCTCGCGGCGGGACAGAGGGCGGGTAGACACGGGAGCGGGCCGCACCGTCCCGGGGTGGTTCAGGGCTTCGCTCAGAGTCGCCGATCGGGAGGCCAGTCGAGCGTTCTCCGCCTGGAGTCGATCCCGATCATCGACCAACCCGCGGGCGTTGTGCTGAATGGTGTCGATCGTCCGCAGTAACTCGGCGATCCGATCTTCCCGTGCGGCGAGCCTGCTTCGTAGCTCGGTGACCTCGGCCCCCTTCTCGATTGCCGCCTGGACAAACTGGTCACGCTCCACCTGGAGGCCATCCCGCTCGGCTGTCACCAGCCCCAGCCGCTTCTCCAACGCGGTGACCTCGGGGGACTCCTCGGCCTCTTCCTTCTCGTCCGGTTCCCCGGCTGCCAGGGGCATGATGAGCCCTTCCACAGACAGCGACGGGTTGAACCCCTTCACCAGCACTGGCTTGCCCGGCTTGTCGCCGACCAAGAACTCGACCCGCTGGGTGCCCTCGTCGATGAGTGGCATCATCGCCCGGAGAAGCTCGGCGAGGAGCACCGGGTCGGCAGCGAAGGCCAGCCGGTTGTTCTTCTGGCACTGGCCCATGACATCGGCAATGGGTGGGTAACGACCTTCAATGTGTCGCACTGTCTCACACATCGTCTTGGCGGCGAAGGTGTCGACCGCCCCGAAGGTCGTGGCGTCCTTGCCGATCTTGACCGCCACGCCTGCGATCTCGGGCTTCCTGTTGCTCTTGGTGATCTTCGTTGCTCGACTGAACACCTCACGCCAGCCGCTGGCCGGGATGAGGGCCTCCATCCCGCTGTTGGGTGCAGCGTCGAAGTTGGGGACATTCGCGGAGGGGAATTCGTTCGGGTCAGCCAGGCAGGGGCCAGTGACCCGCAGGACACGCTTGGAGTCGGTCGCCTCGGCAATGAAGGTGTTGTCACCGTGAACGCGGAGATGGACGCTGGAGAGGCTGAAGCGGGTGCTATCCCTGGCGTCGGACACATCGGCGAGTTTGGCCAGGCTGGTGGGAAGCAGGTGCATGGTATCCTCGGGGGTGGGGTGTGAAGAGAAGGGCCGGGGAAGGGCCGGGGAACACTCCCCGGCCCCGGGGGACGACTCAGATGGCCAGGGCGAGGATGGCGGCCCCTGCCCGGTCGAGGAACATCCGGTCATCCGTGTACCCGGTCTCTTGGCTCAATCGGGTGAGCCCATTCACATACCCCCACACGGTCCGCGGGCTGCCGTCGGTATCGACGTGTTGCTCGGCCAGATCGTAGGCGCTCCCCAGTTGCTTGAGGTTCATCCCGCTGGGCAGGCCGTTTCGTCGGCTCCCGGCGATGGCCTTGAACACGCTGTCCAGAACCGCGTCCTTGGTTGAACCCAGTTCCATCTGCCGCGCCCGCAGGACTCGGGCTGTCTCCTCGGAGGCACTGGCGTTGAGGTACTTGTCAACCGCCCCGCCCAGTTCGATGTGGAATCGACCGGCGACGTCGCCGATGTGTCGAACCGCCACCTCGATGATGTTGGAGGCATCCCAGACGATATGGTTGCCGCAGACGTGGCGATAGTGGAAGAACGTCACCTTGAGGGCGGAGGCCCCGACCTCGCTGTTCTGAACGAAGAACCCCCGGGCCAGCCCTCCATCGGAGCCATCGTCGATCCGGTACTCCTCATTGACGAGGAAGGCGAACATATCGTGATCGCTGGCGTAGATCCCGGCCGGTGCGATCATCGAGCCCGGGGTCACTGACAGACCGCCACCCTTGCTGTTGCGCGTCAGACAGTCGGTTTCCGTCGCCACCCGAGCCCGGGGGTCGCCCGCCTTCGCAGGACGAGCAGGGGGGACTCGCCACCCGCCTTGCTCCAGGCCGAGGAGTCGGTCGAACACCTCCCAGTTCCAGAAGCGGCTGTATCGCTCGCTGGTGAGGCTTCGCAGGACTGTCGAGCCGTTGGAGTGGACGAGGGCCTTGCAGGTCATGGCGTCGCGGCCAGCGAAGTGGGTGTCCAGCCCGGCATCGATACACTGCCCGGCCAGGTGGGCGGGGAGCTTGCGGAGGTACTCAGCAGGAGCCCCGGCCATCCGGGCGAGTTGGCTGAACCCCCAGTGGGTCATTGTCGCCGTCTTGTAACCCCGGCCCCCATCGAGGGTCAGGCACAGGTCGTTGTCATCGTGCAGGAGCACCTCGGCCCCGAAATCGACCTCGACCTCCTCGGCGGTATCGGCATACGCCTTGCAGGTCTCCCGGGCCTCGGCCAGGGTCCAGAATCGCTCATCGGCCGGCCGGTTCGCCCATTGCCCATGAGCCGCGTACAGGTTAGACTTCGCCATCTCGACCTCCATCAAGGTTGGGATCATGACCCCGGACAGTTGACGCTGTCGCGGGGTTCTTTTGTTGACTGCCACTCAGTCAACACATTCAATATAACGGCGATCTGCCGAGTGTCAATATAATTAGGCAAAAATTCTGCCGAATTTATTGGAAATATCCAAATCCCTGTTTCCTGAGCTTTGCCTGAGAATTCCGCCTGATATGCTGGGAGTTGGTTCAGAAGTGCGTCGTGAGTACACCCGTGGCCCAAAAGAAAGCAAAGACTGGCCGGCCCCCGAAGCTCACCCCCGAGGTGGCCAAGATCATCACCGACAGCGTGGCGGCCGGGGTGCCGTACAAGTACGCTGCCAAGCGGGCCGGGGTCACCGAGCGAACTTTGATGCGGTGGCTGGCTGCGGGCCGCAAGGCGAAACGCGGACCACTTATGTCACTTTTGTCAGCCCTAAAAAAGGCCGACGCGGATGCTGTTGCCGGAGGTATCGCCAGCATCCAGTTCGCTGGCACTCCGCACGAAGACGTGATCGTCAAGGAAACGACATTCACCGACTCTAACGGTGTCCGGACCACCAAGACCGAGACGACAAAGCGGAAGGTGTTCGACTGGACGGCGCGGGCCTGGATACTTGAGCGCACTCATCCCGCGGACTTTTCCATCTACTGGAAGGAGATCCGGCAGTTGATCAAGGACTTAGCGGCCCAGAAAGTCCGGGTGGAGGAAGTGGCGGAGCAATATGCCGCTTATGAGCGTGATAAAGCTGCGGCTTCGGGGGACGGACAGCCATATCGAATCATCCCCAAAGTCGGCGGAGACGCCGACCCCAACGCCATCTGACGACGCAACGCCTCACGTCGGGGTCTGCGGTTCGCCTCGAATCTCCGGTCCGGGTTGGCTGGCCCGAACCCGACCGCTCTCGACTATCTACTCGCCGAGCGGGTTGTGATCGGGTGGGTGTTCGTCCACTGGTGTGAAGCGCAGTTCGCCCGGCAGTTGACCAAGCTGACGTTGAAGGAAACGGAGTTCCACACGAAGCGGATCGAGTTGGCCAACCGGACGCTGATGAGCGCTGCCCGGACTTTGGCGAAGGTGAAGAAATTGAAGCTGCCCGACGTGCTGGCGCTGGTGAACGTGAACCCCCCGACCGCTGGCCCGGCCTGACCCCACGAAAGAGGGTTTGTCGGAAATTTCCTTGACGCCACTTCAGTTGTCCCATCTAATCCATTTACTCGGCGGATCTGGTTTGGTGGATCTATCGCAGACGCTGGCCTCAATTACTTTGGTGAGTGTGGACGCCGTTGGAGCGCGAGCACCAAAATCCCAAGCGTCCGGTATGTGTCGTCATTGTGTGCTTCTGACACCACTCCTGAAAACGACGATCGAATGTAATGATATACTAAAAATTCAGTCAGAGGACCGAGCAATGGAAAACCGAATCTGGAGTTTCGTGCTCGCGGTGACGGTGGGGTTCGCGGGGATCGGCAGAGCGTGCGCAGATGAGGCCGAAGATCGTGCGATCGCAGCAGTGAAGGAAGTTGGCGGTAAGGTCGAGCGTACTCTCAGACCTACGCCAAGAACATCTGTGACGTTCTCTGACAAATCCAAGGTGACCGACGTAGTATTGAAGGATCTCGCCCGACTGAAGAATCTGACCACACTCGACCTTAGTCACACGAAGGTGACCGATGATGGAATGATGGCACTTGCCCCCCTCACGGGTCTAACCACACTCGACCTCAGCTATACGGAGTTGACCAGCATGGGGGTAAAGGCACTCGCACCACTCCACAAGCTGCGTATACTCAGCCTCAGTCACACGAAGGTGACCGACGAAGGGTTGAAGGAACTCGTCCTGCTCAAGGGGTTGACTCGACTCGACCTCAGCGGAACCGGACTGTTCGGCCTGGGGCTAAAGGAACTCTCCCAACTCAAGGAGTTGGAGAACCTCGACCTCAGTAACACCTGGGTATCGGATGCAGGACTCAAGGAACTCACCCAACTCAAAGGGTTGAAAAGCCTCAACCTCAGTTCCGCATCCAAGGGTAAGGAACTACCCCTTCTCGGAAAGCTGCCCACAACCAATCCGGGCCGGCCCGAGGAAAACGATTCGGGGTTAAAGGCACCCGTCGGATTCAAGGGGGTTACGGATACGGGAGTGAAGGAACTTAGCTCCCTAACGGGCCTGACCACACTTGACCTCAGCGGGACAAAAGTGGCGGACGACGGGGTGAAGGCACTTACACAACTCAAGGGTCTGACCACACTGAACCTCAGTCGGACTGACGTGACTGATATTGGTCTGAATGCACTTGGCTCATTCACGGCTCTGACAACTCTCAACCTGAGCCATACGAAGGTGAAAGGGGAGGTGGTTATGAAGGAAGTAGCGGGTCCAGAAGACACTTGGCTGGACCCCAACGTGCTCAAGGATCTCGCCACACTCAACCTTAGTGACACATTGGTGACTGACGAGGGGCTGAAGGTAATCGTCCGCCTAAAAGGCCTCACGACAGTCAACCTCAGCCACACGAAGGTAACTAACAAGGGGCTTAAGGAACTATTCGGCCTTAATCCCCTTCGGCCGTTGCAACTACTCCCCTGGGCCAAGAATCTGACCACACTCGACCTCAGCTACACGGCGGTGAACGATGAGGGGGCGCAGGCCCTCACATCACTCACGGGTCTGACCACACTCCATCTCAGGTCGACTTTGGTGGACGACAAGGGGGTGAAGGCCCTCACCTCACTCAACAAGCTGCATACACTCAACCTCAGTCATACGTTGATGACAGACGAAGGGTTGAAGGAACTCGTCCTACTCAAGAAGCTGGAAGTGCTCTACCTCTACGAGTCCAACTTTGTGACACAGATGGCTATCTCCGCTCTGAAAAAGGCAAACCCCGCATGCGTTATCTACTACTCGCCGACAGTGAACGCGGGAGCAGTGCCTCCGAAGAACTGAAAAAGCAAACCCGATGCGTTATTTGTTCCCGCTAACCCTTTCCCCAGCCGCGGGAGAGATATGGCGTTCGCTTCAGTCGGTTCTAGCGGTTCGATCTGCAATCAGACAGCGACGGAATTCTCTGGTAGAATCGAGCGTGTAAGGCGGCCCCCGTGTGGCCGAGGCGTGGCCCCTTCCCTGAAACAGCCGACCCCCGACGTGATGGGAAGCGAGCGCAATGAGTGTTCAGACGCCACCCCTGACCGACCGGCGACACCGGTTCCGGGAAGCCGATCCAATCGACGAGGATGCCGCCCTGGCGTCTCTCCGGACTCCCCCCGCGGTTACTCCCCTGACCTCGGCCCCTGCGGTCAAGAAGCCTCCCAAGAAGCCCCGCAAGAAACGCCAACCCGCCCCTGAGATCAGGCCCGTAGACGTCCTCGGCATCTCGCCCGAGATCGATACCAACCTTGTGCTGGTGGAACTGGGAGCGGTTGCGTTCTCGAATATCTGCGACCTGTTCGGCCCGGACAACCGGTTCCTACCCCCTTCGGAGATCCCGCAGGCTGCGGGCCGGACAATCGCCTCGTTGAAGGTCCGGCGGACCACTCGCCGGAGGATTGGGAAGGGGAAGGACGCGATCGAGGAAACGGTCGAGATTATCGGCGTGACGCTCGCCCCGAAGCTCCTGGCGACCGAGCTTCTCATGAAACGGTTAGGGATGTTCACTCCACGCTTACCGCCGGAAAAGTCGATCGTGTTGGATCTACCCTGACGAATGGGTGAGCCTGGATAACACCAACCCAGGCCGCATCAAAACGAAAAAGCCCCCGGGTTCTCCGAGGGCTTTTTGGCTGGGTGTCCACTCGTCACCCAGCCGTTCGTTTCCAAGCAGTCTTACTTCCCTGCTTGGATCACGACTGTAGCAACCGCACACACCGTCCCAATCGCGGTCAGGAAAACCCCGACGATTGTTGCGACCTGTGCAGCACGAACTAGCCTGCCGTTTTCTGGCCGGGGTTCTGGGGATTCCTCCCCTCCCGACAGGGGCAGACTCACGGCACCCTCCCATAAAAGAGTGGACGGTGGGGCGCCGATGCGTACTTTACCACGGACCTTCCGAGGAGGTCGCACCGGCGCCCCAAACGTCCGGGCGGCTTCCGACAACCACCCGGTCTGGCTGCTGTCGTTACCAGCAGTCAGGCCGGGTGTTTTTATAGGTAGTGGTGTCGGACTCGTGCAAGAAATGGTGGCGGGATGAACCCTGAGACCCGGATGATGAGGTTGAGTGTTCATTTTGCCAACGTTGAGTGTTCATTTTGCCAGGGGTTTTTTACATATTTCAGGCCGAATGAAGATTTGATGAAGGTCGAATTTGCCAAGTGAGGAATGCGTCCTTCATGAAATCTTCACTCGGCACGCTGATAAATGGGGACGGGTGTGAAGCCCGTAGGGTAGACTTTGTGAGGGATCAAAGGTGTCCCCTGGCCCCGGCCCAAAGCGTGGCACTCGGGAAAATGTAGTACAGATTCCGCGCCCCCAAATTCGGCGAAACCGCTGGAAAACAAGCATTTCGCATGCGGAGATAGCCGTTTTACCCCCTCAATTGGTGCAATTTGAGGCCCCGGAATGGCACTGGAGATGCGAAACGGCCGACCGTATTTCTACCGCACCCGGCGGTCCGGCAGTCGGGTGGTGAGGGAGTACGAGGCGAGCGGGGAAGGGGCTGCACTCTGTTATCAACTGACCGAATACTACCGGCAGGACCGGGAGTTTCAGGCATCCAAGCAACGGGCCGAGGTTGAGGAAATCCGTGGGCAGAATGCCGCGGTCCGGGACTGGTTCGCTGCGGTCGATGCGGTGATAGCGACCGCGCTGGAGTTGTCCGGGTGGCATCGGGTCCGACGGCAGTGGCGCAAGCAAAGGGGGGCGACCGTGGGCACTCTGGCGACCGTCGAACAACTCACCTGGGTGTCGCCCGAACTGGCGGCCCGCGCTGGAGACCTCGACCCCGACATCAGGGAAAAGGCCGATAGGGGAGATCGGGCCGCCATGAAGGCGGTCGATGATTACTTCGCCAACCCGGCCGCACTGGCGTTGTGGGGCGACCTCGGCCGGTATGTCTTCAAGAAGTGGGTCGCGAAGCTCTCCGGGGAAAGCGAAGTCGTGAAACTGGCGATTACGCGGTTCGCCTCCGACCTGCGGACCCGGCTGGCCGGGCCGAACCCCTCGGCCCTCGATACCCTGCTTGCCGAGCGGGTGGTTCTGGCCTGGATGAATGTTCATTGGGCGGAATTGCAGTATGCCGGGCAGACGGGCGAACAGACGTACAAGGCCGCCGAGTTCCAAATGAAGCGAGTCGAGTTGGCTAACCGGCTCTTGCTGTCCGCCTGCCGGGCGCTGGCAAAGGTGAGGCGGGTTAAACTGCCGGATGTGGTGGCACTGGTAAACGTCACCCCGGCCAGGGGTGAAGGCATGACCTCGGCATCGGATGAAATTGATCGGGCGACGATTTCCTGAGCGGGGCCACTCCGCGCACCACACCTCGACCCGGCGATACTCGTCTCTGCCCCAGAAGATCCCCTAGTCGAAGCACCCCACCCGAGTGCTGGTCCTCTGAAGTCTGGGGAGAATCAAATCGTCCATGCCCGAGATAGCGCCTCGGCCTGTTCCAGGACGGTCTGCGTGGCCTTCTCCTGCTTGTCCGGTGGATAGCCGAACTTGCGGAGGATTCGCTTGATGATGACCCGTAGGCCCGCCCGGACGTTCTCCCTCACTGCCCAGTCGATGGTGAGGTTGTTCCTGACTGCCTTCACCAAGTCTTGCGCGATCTGCTTGAGGACAGCATCGCCGAGGACTTTCACCGCGCTGTCGTTTACTTCCAGGGCATCGTAGAAGGCGACTTCGTCGTCGGTCAGGCCGAGCTTCTCGCCGCGTTGCTGGGCTTCCCTCATCTCCGTGGCCAGGCCGATCAGTTCCTCGATCACCGCTGCCGTCTCGATGGCCCGGTTCTGGTAGCGGATGATGGATTTCTCCAACATCTCCAGGAACGACCGCCCCTGAACGACGTTCTTCCTCGATCTTTGCTTGATCTCCCCTTGCAGCAACTTCCGCAGCATCTCGACCGCCAGGTTCTTCTGTGGGAGGTCGCGGACCTCGGCGAGGAACTCATCGGAAAGTACTGAGATATCAGGTTTTTTGAGGCCCGCCGCGGCGAAGATGTCGATCACCTCGTCCGATGAAACCGCCCGCGAGACGATCTGCCGGATTGCGTGGTCGATCTGGCTGGGGTCGCGTTTGTCCTCGCCCACGTTCTTTGTCAGTACCGACTTGATCGCCTGGAAGAAGGCCACATCGTCCACCACGGCCAGCGCTTCGTCGGCAGGAACCGCCAGCGCGAACGCCTTCGAGAGGTTGGCGACCGCCCCCACAAATCGGGTTTTGCCATCATGCTGCTTGAGGATGTGTTCCTGTGCGGCCGGCAGGATCGCGAGTTTGGCCGTTGCCCCGCCCGTCGTCCAGGGGGTGCGGTCGAACCCGTGGAAGAACGCAGCGCAGATCTCGAACCTCTCCCGCATCAGATCGACCGCCTCGTCCTGGTCGATCGCCGTCTCGCCCTTCCCGCCACTCTCGGTGTAGGTGGTGAGGGCTTGCTTCAGTTCGTGGGCCAAGCCGAGGTAATCGACGACCAGCCCGCCGGGCTTGTCCTTGAACACACGGTTCACGCGGGCGATGGCTTGCATCAGCCCGTGACCGCGCATCGGTTTGTCCGCGTACATCGTGTGAAGGCAGGGCGCATCGAACCCTGTCAGCCACATATCGCGGACGATCACCACCTTGAATGGGTCGTTCGCGTCCTTGAACCGTTTGGCCAGTTGCTCCCGGCGGGGCTTGTTGCGGATATGGGGCTGCCAGTCCAGGTCGTCATCCGCAGAACCGGTCATGATGACCTTCAGCACCCCCTTGTCGTCGTCCTCGGCGTGCCAGTCCGGGCGGAGGTCCACGATTGCGTCGTAGAGGTCAACGCAAATCCGCCGACTCATGCAGACGATCATCGCCTTGCCGTCCATCGTTCCCAGCCGGGCCTCGAAGTGCTTCACGATATCGGCTGCGACAAGGTCCACCCGCTCCTCGGCCCCCACCAGCGCCTCCAGCGCTGCCCACTTCGTTTTGAGCTTCTCTTTCTGCGTTGTCTCCTCACCCTCGGTTGCCTCCTCGAAATCCGCGTTGAGCCTCGGCTTCTTCTCCTCGTCGAGTTGGAGCTTCGCCAGGCGGCTTTCGTAGTAAATCGGCACGGTCGCGCCGTCTTTCACTGCCCGCTCGATGTCGTACACGCTCACATAGTTCCCGAACACCGCCCGGGTGTTCGCGTCAGCTTGCTCGATGGGTGTGCCGGTGAAGCCGATGAACGACGCCCCCGGCAGCGCGTGCCGCATGTGAACCGCGAAGCCGTCGACGAAGTCGTATTGGCTGCGGTGGGCTTCGTCGGCCATCACGACGATGTTCCGCCTGTCGGAAAGCTGCGGGAACTTTGCCTCGTCTCCCGTCGGGAAGAACTTGTGAACCGTGGTGAAGACGATCCCGCCGGAATCGGTCTTCAGCAACTCCCGTAGGTGTTCCCGGTTCGCGGCCTGCACGGGTTCTTGGCGTAGAAGTTCCTTGCAGCGGGCGAAGGTGCCGAAAAGCTGATCGTCGAGGTCGTTGCGGTCGGTCAGCATCACGATGGTGGGGTTTTTCATCGCCGGTTCGAGGACCACCCGCCCGGCATAAAAGGCCATCGTCAGGCTTTTACCCGATCCCTGGGTGTGCCACACCACCCCGACTCGGCGATCCCCGCCTGGCCCGGTCGCCTTGAGCGTTGCAGCCAACGCAAGGTTGACCGCGTGGAACTGGTGATACCCGGCCATCTTCTTGACGAGATTCCCGCGGCCCTCGTCCTCGAAGACGATGAAATGGCGCACCAGTTGGAGGAACCGCGATTTCTCGAAGACCCCTTCCAGTACGACCTGCAACTCGGGCATCGAGGCCGGGGCGAGTTCTTCGCCCGCGATTGTCCGCCACGGCATGAACCGCTCTTTGTCCGCCGTCAGGGTGCCGATGCGGCCCTGCACACCGTCCGAGATGACCAGCGCAGCGTTCCAGGTGAACAGCGTCGGAATCTGCTCCTTGTAGGTCTGCAACTGGTTGAACGCGCTCCAGATGGTTGCGTTGTCGTCGGCCGCGTTCTTCAGTTCGATGACCGCAAGCGGCAACCCGTTCACGAACAGCACCACATCCGGCCGCCGCTCGTGCTTGTTCTCGACCACGGTGAACTGATTGACTGCGAGAAAATCGTTGTTGGCTGGATTGTCGAAGTCGATCACCCTCACGATGTCGCCGCCGAGCGAGTTGTCCGGACGCTGATACTCGACCGGCACCCCCTCGACGAGCAGCCGGTGCATGGTGTGATTGCCCGCGACCAGCGAAGGGGAATCCGGCCGTGTCAGCTTGCGGAATGCCTCCTCAATGGCACTCCTCGGCACCCGGGGGTTGAGGCGAACCATCGCCTGCCGCAACCGCCCAACGAGAACGACCTGCGCCCAGTCCTCGCGCTCGGCCCCCGGTTGACCGCAACCGATCTCCGGCCCTGGGATAATGCCGTAGCCCAGCGCCTTCAGCCATTCGAGGGCAGCTTCTTCGACGACGGATTCAGCAAAGATGCTCATTCGTCCTCAATCGCGACTTCCTGGGCGTTATGGAGTGCGAAAACTCGACCCTCTCGCTTGAGGGTACCATTGCAGCGAATCGATTTCCCGAGGCGGTGAGCCTGAATGGCGATTTGGTACTCTGCATCCATCAGTTCCACCATCACACGCGCCTGACGACCATCGACCAGGCCGACCACTGTGACTCTGCCGGTCGGCGTTCCGTCCGGCCGCTCCAGCTTTACGACCGGGCCGTTCAACTCAAACCCGGTGACAGGAGCACGTTCACGCATCAGCCGGCCGGCCTCGCGGATGAGCGGAATACGGTCCGCTGGGAAGGTCACCTTCGCGGGGAGAGTCGGATTCGTTGGTCGCGCCGGCGAACACGTGAATGAGAACTCCATCGTTCGCTGCCCTTCGTCTCCACCCCAGAGCCCAGCCACTGCATCGCACAGGTTGGCGCTGACGCCCTTCGCCACGGCCTCGTCGAATGCATCCATCTTCTGGGTCATTGCCGCCCGCTCCGCCGCCTGGTCAAGCGCGTGCAGAGCCTCAACTAATGACAAAGTGACCCGTCGCTCGTACGGCTCCTCCTCAAACAGCGTGTGGGCTTGCGTGTCCAATGAAGGCGTTACCCTGCTGATGACCGTAATGATATAACTGCCACGCTCGCTCTGACCGATCCGCACCTTGCGAACATATTCCATTGCCTGGGCCGGTTTTCGTGTGTGCCAGACCGGCCGGCGATCGGTGGCAGCGCACGCCGCGGCGATCATCAAGTCTCGGGTCTTCTGAGCGATCTGAACATTGTCTTCGATCGGCAGTGTCCCATTGACAGACTCTGGGTCGGCAATCCGGATACGGGTCACGTCTGCGGTGACCATGAGCAGGTCGCTGTAGATCTGCGTCTGGGGCCTATCTTCAACGGCCGCGAGGACGTGAAGCAGTTCGCTCATCCGCAGCACGTAGTCCTTGGGCGTGTGATCCAGCGGCAGAAGGGTTTCATATTCCTCGTCGCCGACGATTAGCCGCCAGGTCGAGGATCGCCCCGGCTGAAACTTCGTCTGCTCCCAGTTTTTGGAGCGCAGATAGAGTGCCGCATCGACCGGCGGGATTGCCTGCAGCGCCAGACCATCGCGGATATCGACTTTCACGGCAACCCCCCATTCCCAATACGATCCATCATGGCCCGCAGCGTAGCAACAGTAAATGTCCGCTGTCGGCTCATCTGCACTGTCTGTCCGGTCGCGTTGGTGCTCTTTTGCAATCCCCGCAGACTCGACCAGTAGCCGCATCGGCGAAGGACCAGTTCTGCCTCCGTGTGGTCAAGCCAGCCTACCGGGTCGTCGGGAACCAGGACGACCACGAGTATTCGTGGCACCAGAACCGTCTCATCCCGCAGGTCATCGTAGTTTTTCAGCTTGATCGAGTGGGGGAATGCGTCTTCGGCCGGTGTGGTCAACTCCTTGCACTTCAACTGAACGTCCAGCCGAGGCGAACGAACGGTACCCCTGCCTCCAGTCTGGTGTAAAGTCAAATCCACGCTGTCGTCATCGACACTCGGGATGCTCCAGGCGAACCCGGCACATGCAGCGACAGCCTGGATGTATGCTCGGCTGAACTGTTCCTTCTGCATATCGGGAGTCATCATCCCGCCCTCGCGACGATCCGGGGCCTGTGATACCTTCAGCCATCGCGTCACTTCTCGCGCTTGCGGCGAACCTTCCGTGCTGCGGCCTTGCGCTCCGCGCGTTCACGTTCGGCTTCCGTACGGGGGAAGCTGATCGTTGAGTCGCACCGATTGTCAGTTTCTGACCGCATCGCCCAATCGATCTTGGAGACAGCGAGATACTGGGCCTCGGTCTGCATGGTGAACTCGGCCACCAGCCATTCGGGGTTCGCCTCGGCCGATACCCGCACGCTCGCGGGGTCGTCGGTGAGGCGGTTCGCGAGCGACCGCATGGACTGCCAGTCGTCCTCGGTGGGCGATTCGAACTGGATGCGGACCTGCACGTTCATCACACGGCCCTCCCGACGATCCGCTCGGCATCAGGAACCCGCAACTCGCCGGAGATCAGTTTCGGTAGTAGCGCGTCTCGCATCGCTGCAAGGCTGGTGGAGTTTTGGACGTTTGCGCGGATAGCGGCACGTTGCGGCTCGATTATCTGCGAAAATTTCTGGAGAACAGCATCGTTCGGACGGAGTACTTGCGCCCTCTTCAAGTCTTTCAGGACAACTCGCGGGATTGCACTGCCCGAAACGAACCCTTCCCGCAAATAAGACTTTGTTTCTTCCGAAGTGAGCCACAGATGTAGATAGGGTGCTTCTGCGAGTGACCGTGGCCTTAAAATAGCTACCGACGACAGCAATACGACACGGTCATTTTGGCGATACTCACAGGCAGTTTCCAGGCATGTTGCGCCATCTTTTGCGAGCAATATATCGCCTTGAAGTGGCTGGCAATCATTCGCTACAAGAGATTCAAAATCTACCTTAGCGATCAGGCGACAAGTACCAACCGTGATCCCCCAGTCGGTCATGTCTTTCACTGAGGCCATCGGTAAACCGTCGTTTGTTGACGGAGGGGATTTATGAGCACCGTCAGTGATCTTGGAGCAGTAGCCAGCGAGTGTGGTTGGCTTCCATCCATACGGGATTGGGCCGAGGGCGGAGTCCTCAAACGAGTCCGGGAAGAGCGTAGCGGTGTCCTTCGACAAGCCCGCGGGCACCTGGCCAGCGGCTTTCGCTCGAACGGGGTCGAAGTCCACGAACCAACTTTGGAAGATTGCCCGCGCCATCGCCTCCAGCGTCCGGTTCCGGCGCCGGTTCAACTCGATTTTGTCGTCCAACGAGCCGAGAATGCACGCGATGGCTTGCTGGTGCTTTCCTGGCGGGTTTGGGAGAAGTTGGGCATAAAATGTGTCACGGCTCAGACTCGGATTCGATGTACCATCCTTGAGGTGATTGAGACCGATATAGCCAATCAAATAGTACAAGAACTTCATGTGGAGGTTCTCGACTTTCGGCGTGACAAAGTACGCGGTGTCAATCACCCAGAAGTTAGACGGGCACCACTTCACACCCAGGTTGCCCATTCCTTTTCGGCCGAGGATCAGTCCTGGCCCTTTGCTCAGGGACTGATTGTGCCAACCGCACTGTCCATTGGTTCCGAATACAGGGATCGACCCTGCGATGCGATTCTTGTCGAGTAGCGCCTTGCCGTAGTTGAGGGTGACCAATTCGCCTGCCCGAACGAGTGGCCAGGTAAAGGGTGTGTCACGGTTGAATCCTTTGGGCCAAGTCCCTTGGGGGGCATTTGCGTCACTCATTTCCCTCTGCCCATTTTCTTGTGGCTGGGGAGGGTGAATCAATTCACCCGCCATAGCCGATCTCCTCCAGGTTGGCCCAAATGAGCCTGTCGGGCGGGGTGGATTGCTCAGCTTGCTCATGGAGTTCAATAGTCATTCCGCACCGTTACTCTTCCTACGAGCATCTGGGATACTTAGTCTCCCTTACCGTCGTAATTGTGCCACAGGTTGTGGCACTTTTTGCGGCGAGGGTAATTTCGCCACTGGTTGTGGCTAAATTACCCGGGGTTCTGGAAGCCTCGCTATTAGGCTACCATTCGATCCATTTCCCGCTCAACTACCGTTTTGAGTACGCCACGGGTGGTGTCGGCTTCTTACTCGCCATACCCGATGTCCCTCAGATTGAACCAGATGAGCTTGTCCAACATGGCCGACTGCTCGGTCTGCTCGCGGAGTTCGGCGGTCAGGCGGGCCATCTTGTCCTCAAAGGGCTCGCCGTCGTCCTCCAACTCGGCTGCGCCGACATACCGGCCAGGGGTCAGGATGTAGCCGTGGTGGAGGATGTCTTCGAGCTTTGCCGACTTGCAGAACCCGGCCACATCCTCGTATTTCTGGGTCGCGTCCCTGTCGCCACGCCAGGCATGATAGGTGTTTGCGATGGTCCGGATGTCCTTGTCCGTCAGTTCGCGGTGAACCCGGTCGATCATCGTGCCCATCTTGCGAGCGTCGATGAAGAGTGTCTCACCCGGCCTCTTGCGGAACCGGCCGTTTCCCTTGCTCCGGACAATGAACCACAAGCACACGGGGATTTGTGTGCTGTAGAAGAGTTGCCCCGGCAGCGCAACCATGCAATCGATCAGGTCGGCCTCAATGATCGCTTTCCGGATCTCGCCTTCCCCCGACTGGTTCGACGACATGCTGCCGTTGGCCAGGACGAACCCAGCTAGCCCGTTCGGGGCGAGGTGGTGAATGAAATGCTGAACCCAGGCGTAGTTCGCATTCCCGGCAGGTGGAGTGCCGTAGGCCCAGCGTTTGTCGTCCTTCAGCAGTTCGCCGCGCCAGTCGCTATCGTTGAACGGTGGGTTTGCGAGGACGTAATCGGCCTTCAGGTCCGGGTGCAGATCACGGTGAAAGCTGTCGGCGTGTTCCCTGCCGAGGTTCGAGTCTATCCCCCGAATCGCGAGGTTCATCTTGGCCAGTCGCCAAGTGGTGTGGTTCGATTCCTGACCATAGATGCTGATGTCGCCGATCTTGCCGCCGTGTTCCTCGATGAACTTCTCGGACTGCACGAACATCCCGCCGGACCCGCAGCAGGGGTCGTAAACGCGGCCCTTGTACGGAGCCAGCATCTCGACCAGAACCCGGACGACGCAACGAGGGGTATAGAACTGCCCACCTTTCTTGCCCTCAGCGCTGGCGAACTCGGAGAGGAAGTATTCGTAGACGCGGCCGAGGATATCCTTCGAGCGGTTCGCCTTGTCGCCCAACCCGATATTGCTGATGAGGTCGATAAGCTGGCCGAGGCGATGCTTATCGAGCCGTGGATGGGCGTAGTCCTTCGGCAACACGCCCTTGAGGGTGGGGTTATCGCGCTCGACCGCGAGCATGGAATCATCGACGATCTTGCCGATCATCGGGTCTTTCGCGCGGTTCTTCAGGTTCGACCAGCGCGATTCCGGCGGCACCCAGAAGATGTTGACGGCCCGGTACTCGTCCGGGTCTTCGGGGTCGGCCCCGCTCTTGCGGTCGACTTCGAGGGCAGCGTGGTGTTCCACGAAGGCATCGGAGATGTACTTCAGGAAGATCAGGCCGAGGACGACGTGTTTATACTCGGCCGCGTCCATGTTGGAGCGGAGAGCGTCTGCGGCCTTCCAGAGATCGGCCTCGAAGCCGAGGTTCGCCGCGCTGCCGTTGTTGGCGTTCTTGGGTGCCATGCGGTCTCGTTTGTGATCTCGCAGTCACGAGGGGAGAAGACGCCCCAGCCGATGGAATCGAGAACCTCGGACACGAACGATCAACCCGTCGTGAACTTGTTACGGTGATTCAGTTTAGCAGAGGCAACCCGCTTGGGTAGCTCAGGAGGGGAAAGGGGGCAGCGCCGGCCAATTCCTGACACCGGCTGCCCTTCCCCGTCACGAACCTCCGAAGTATCATACCTCAACAGGCGCGAGCTATCTTGGAGCGTGCCACGATGGCAATACACTGGACCGACTTCCCCGAACGGGTCGAGACGTTCGGTGACCTGTTGAGCATTTACGAGACCCTCGAAAGAGATATCCGCAAAAATCACCTTCCCTTTGGCTTGTTTAATAAGCGCACAAATCAGTCAGCGTATGACATTGAAGTCGGAGGCATGGGAGAGGTGATCCCGCGGTCAGATCGTGTCCCGGGCTGGGATGCCCTCGCCACATTTGCAGAGCAAGAGTTCTCCACTCCGCCCAGCCTTTACGTCTTGCGACAGATCCGCGGCCAGGCGTCGAAAGCCCTTGCTGTCGACCTGAAAACTGTAAACGAGATGTCGATCACTGCGGTCCTCGAAGCCCTCGCCGAGACGGACCGTGAGCCCAATTCACCGCCAACTTCTCCCCAACCGGACGACGGAATCAAGCCGCCCGTAGTTGAGGTGCCGCCCCATCTCACCACCACTGCCCCGGCTGACTCAGGAATCAGGAATCCCTTGATGTCCGCACCCGCATGGTCCGCGCTGGCGGACCGCTTCGCCGAACTCGCTGCGGAGCAGGAATTCGATCTCTGCCTCTACTCAATCGAAAACCACCATTATCCCTCCGCCATACCCGATGGGGCGGTACGGTTCGTTTCCGCTGCCCACATCGTGCGAGAACGGACAGGGTTTCCCGCAATCGCGTTGGTCGGCTCGCCCACGTGGAGCGCCAACGAATTCAGGCGATTCAACCGTTTCCGCTGGCTGGCGTGGACTGCCGGCCGGCTTCTCTGTTCCACCGCTTCACGCCCCGAACTGGACTGGTTGTTTTCCGTTCACCGTTCCAACGCAGAACGAGTTGAGATGATGGGGCCGGAAGGTCGGTTGCGATCACTCATCGCTGCATCTGGGGCCACCGCCAGCAAATATGCCGAAGATGGTTCCAGAGATGCCCCCCCTCCGGTGTCTTCAGGCGCGCTCGTATCTGGACCGTGGCAGGAACCGATGCGGAGCCTCCGCGCTGAGTTGTGGAAACACGCGACTACCCAGTTCGACTTTCACCTGGAACTCCTTGGATACACAAACCCGGGGCCTTTTGGCGTCGAAGGTCGGCGAATCGAACAGATTCAGCAACACGCGATCAAAATGGGCCGGGGTATCAACTCGCAGATAGGCGCAGAGTTGGTGTACTGGACCGACACCGAGCCAGGTGGGACGTTCATTCAACTGGCCGAGCACGCCGGCCGGCAACTCCCCGCCCCATTCATTCCATCAATAAGACTGCTTCCCCCAGGATTGCAAATCTGGGGGCGAGATCAGCCCAGCCCATTGGTTGCATGGGCCGAATTTCTCTGGATGTCGAATCCACAAAACTATCAAACCTGTAGCGATTCCCAAGACCCCGGAGCCCGGAAGGCCGTGTGGAAGGGCGGGAATCCCTTTATGGCCTCTGCCCTGGCCATCGACCAGTTCATCCAAAACTATGGCCCGGAAACCCTGGCCCAATACAACCGGCGAATCGTTGAGGTCTGCCCCTGGTTTTCAGGCCCCGAAGACCGATCCGCAGCGGCCACTGCGATCGAAGCTGCATTCTCACCGCCTCCGATCTCTGAGACTGGCGGGCCGGGGAATCCCTACACCCTCGGCAAGTTGCGCATCCATCGCCAAGCGGAGACCGCTGCGTCCCGCCGGGTCGGAAAAGATGTGTGTTTTGACATCCCGAACCACTACACGACCGACCCAGCTTTTCGCCGGTTGGAGGCGTATCTGAACGCTCGCGGGGACGAGGCAACCCCCAAAGCGTTGCTGCAACTTCGGGGGGAGGTGTGTCATGCGTGCAACTGTATAACCACGGATGCCGACATGATGACACTGGAAGAGGTTGCGAACGCGCTCGACTGTCCAGGAGGTGTCAAGGCCCCAACGGTACAAACCCCTGCGGTTCCCACACAATCGACGACGGACGCGGCCTCAGCATCGAATCAGCCGTACACCCTCAGCGACATTTCTGCCCTACTTCGTTACAAGCGGGAGCAAGCGGAATATCAGACCCGCCTCCGGTCGATCAATCCCACAGAGATGATGGGAGCGCAGTTTGGTCCTTCGTGGGTGAAGGCAAAAATGGATCGGTCCCTAACCGCCCCTACACCTCCCCGATTGACTGTTGAACAAGCCGTGGCGTTCTCCTCCTACCGATGGCTGATGAGGGCTTCGCTGACTGACTGGGAACGACCTCTCGACGAGGAAACGCTGTTGCTGTTGGTCGGGGAAGTGGCCTCGAATAGTTCGGAGAGTGTCGAAGTGTTGATGGCACTCCCACTCGACGAGTTCGAACAGATTCGTGATTGGGGCGAATCGGAATCTGCCGATGGCGATCAGGGGGATGAGGAGGATAAGGAGAACGCACAAACGGGCTCTGGTGAGATGGGGTCCGCGAAATCCGGCCGCCCTAATTTGGAGCTATCGGCCGACCCGAAAGACCGCAAATTGGCGAACGTCTATCGACTGATAGTGAAAAATAAACGCCCGGGTATGGGGCCAAAGAAGCTTATCCCTTTGCTCAAGTCTGATAGGAGCTTGATGGATTTGATTCAAGAGGCCGGGGTGGTTCTCGACAAAGCACTCATCCGGGCGGCCGTGGAGTACAATCGCAGACAATCCGCCTGACACGAAACACGAAACCTGACTGTGGAAGGTTTCGTGCCGAAATTCTGACACTTCGCGGAACTGCTAGACTTCTCCGTGCTTTTCTCGACACCACGACTCACAGATCGGCACGAAAAGGGGTGGGCGATTTCATGGCGGTTGCCATGTGCTTCAATGTCGTTGCGGGAAGCAATTCGCCCTCGACTTGTCAGGAGTACCTGATGCACCCCGAGCCGATCTCCGTCTCAGTTCCGACACTCACCCGACCGCCCGGTTCGCCGTGGCCGGTCACAGAAGCAGCAAAGTTCTTATCGGTGTCCAAGCGACATCTGTTCCGGCAGATCGACGCCAACCGGGTCAAGACCATTCTGATCGGTAGGCGACGATTGATTCCGGATGCCGAGGTCCAGCGCATCGCGTCCGAAGGCTGCTAACTCCTGCGACCGGGGACGCTCCCCGGTTGCCAGCTAACCCGAGCCGTGGGCCGGTCGGCTCGCGGTCCATCCAATCGAGATTCATTCACTCATTTGGCCGGGCACCCCCGGCTCTGGAGACCCATTGCCATGTCGAATCCTCCGACACCGGGCCAGCCCACGAATGACCCGACCGACTTTCCGTTCGGGACGAACGTCCCCCCGCCTACTGACCCCAAGCCTGACCCATTCGACCCGGCATCCCTCCGGTTGTCGGGCGAGTTCACCGCCGCGCAGGGAGTGAAAAAAGCGATGCTGACTGTCCCGATCCGCAAGCCGGAGAAAAGTTGGTGGGTTCGCACACACCCGGCCGAGGAGTACCGACTTCAGACGGCGGTGATCGAGCTAAAGGAAGACCGGGAAACCTATCTGGTCCAGCAATCCCTCTGGGCCGATCTTTCGACAGAGTCAACATTCAGTCCGCGCATGCTCGTCACAGCCATCAACCGCCAGGGGGTGGTGTTTCTCTGGCCGATTCGCTTACCGGGTCCGGATAGGAAGTTGGATGACTGGAGCCAGTCCGCTCTGGAGGCGGCCAACCTGGCCAGGGAGGGGTGGGTTCGGGTGGCCGCGAATATGTCCCTCGGGGCCTATGACGTGTTCCAGGCAACGGGCAACATCCCGGACCCTGACTGGCCGGACGCTCCGTTTAAAGACCTGCTTCGGATTGGCTTCCGGGGGAAGCTGATCGACTCGATGGATCACCCGGTTCTCCGCCGACTCCGCGGGGAGGTGTAACCGGTGAAATCTCTCCGGCACTTCCGGGAAGTGTGGGCGGTGGACTTTGAGTTCACCGCCCACCCGGGTCACCACCCGGCCCCCATCTGCGTTGTTGCTCGGGAGTTGGTCACCGGCCAACTCATTCGGCGGTGGCTCGAGGGAGCCGACCCGGGCAGCCCGCCCTACGGGACAGGACCGGACACACTCATGGTCGCCTACTATGCGAGTGCGGAATGGGGGTGTCACCAGGCCCTTGGATGGCCATTACCGGTACGGGTTCTCGATCTCTTCGCAGAGTTTGCGTGTCTGACAGTCGGGGCAGTCCCAGCGGCTGGCCGGAGCCTTCTGGGGGCCATGATTTACCACGGGCTCCCGGCCCTCGATGCGGCGGAGAAGGAAGGGATGCGAGCCCTGGCCATGCGAGGCGGCCCATACACCGCTGGCGAGCGGGCTGCGCTTCTCGACTACTGCCAGACAGATGTTGACTCACTGGCCCGCCTGCTCCCGGCCATGCTCCCACGCATCGACTTCCCCCGAGCCCTACTCCGTGGCCGATACATGGTCGCCGCAGCCAGAATGGAGTGGCAGGGGGTGCCAATCGACCGTGAGGTTCTCGACCTGTTGCGGGTGAACTGGGACCGAGTGAAGCATCAGATCGTTGCGGCGGTGGATGCCAAATACGGGGTGTTTGAGCCGGTCGGGCGAGTGATCGATCCGAACACCCGACTTGGAGCAGCCCTGACCGAAGCTGCGCGGGATGCGGGGGTGAGTGTCCATACCCTGGCCGAGGCGGTGGACATGCTCTGGCAGGAGGAACATGAACGGCACACAGAAACGGCGGAAGGTCTCCGTGAAGCCCGGCGGGCAACCGGTCTGACCCCGTCCCGAATCCGTCGGCTGGAGGGCGAGGGCCGGGATCATCTGGACGTGCCGGGGTTGGACGTGACCGCCCGGGAGTTGGCCGGGATGTATCCAGAACTGGGAATCGGCCGCGGGTACGATCCGGACGCCCCCGACACCGACGACCACGCCGCGCGGCTGTTCAACAGGCTCCGGGCTCCAGACCCTCGTCCCAGGCCGAAGCATGATCCGGGGTTGATCCGCCAGGCTGTTGATCTGGTCGCCGGAGACGGACCCGAGGCCGGAAGGTATGTCGGGCCGATGCGATTCTCAGCAGCGAAATGGGGCGAGTACCTGACTCGTGAGGGTATCCCCTGGCCTCGGCTGGACAGCGGAGCCCTGGCCCTGGACGACGACACGTTCAAGGAGATGGCAAAATTATACCCGGAACAGGTGGGGCCGGTGCGGGAGGTGCGATACGCGCTGTCCCAGATGCGACTAAATGAACTCGCGGTTGGGCCAGATGATCGAAACCGATTGATCCTGTCCGCATTCAGTTCAAAAACCGGTCGGAATCAGCCTTCGAACTCGCGGTTTATCTTCGGGCCGAGTTGCTGGCTGCGATCTCTTATCAGGCCCGGCCCTGGCAAGGCACTGGCCTATTGCGATTGGTCGGCCCAGGAACTGGGGATCGCAGCGGCGCTGTCCGGAGACAAGCGGATGCAGGAGGCGTATCAGTCGGGCGATCCCTACCTCTGGTTTGGGAAAGCCGCAAGGCTGATCCCGAACGATGCCACAAAGGCCACCCACGGGGCCGACCGTGACCGGCTCAAGGTGGTAATGCTGGGTGTGCTCTACGGGCTTTCAGCGAATGGGATGGCCCGGAAACTCGGACTCACCCCAGCCCACGGACGGGAATTCATGCTCCTCCACAAAGAAACCTTCCGGGTGTTCTGGCGGTGGTCGGACATGATCCAGGATGAGGCCGTGCTAACTGGCCGACTGCGAACGGTCTTTGGGTGGACGGTCCAGGTTGGGCCGGACACCACACCGACCAGTTTGCGGAACTTCCCGATGCAGGCGAATGGGGCCGAGATAATGCGTCTGGCGGCCTGCCTGGCGACTGAGCGGGGTATCGGGGTGTGCTGCCCGGTCCATGACGCTTTTCTAATCGAGGCAGACACCGACGCCATTGCCGACAAGACGGCCCGGATGCAACAGGCGATGAAGGAGGCGTCGGAACTCGTCCTGCCCGGGTTCCCGCTCCGAACGGATGCCAAGATCGTTCGTTACCCGGATCGATACGTCGATGCCCGTGGGCGGGCGATGTGGGACATGGTTGACACGATCCTGAACGCCCTCGACCCGCCGAGCGGACCCGTAACGAATCGTTACACCCACCTGGAACACTTCGTTACGGGTAGGTGTAACGATCCGTTACACCCGGTCCCTTATTCTTCTTCTTATTCCCCCTCTATCCCTCTATGACCCCCGACCCGTTCGACCCAGAGGCCGTCGGGCGGACCATGACTGCGGCGGACCTGAACGCCCTGACTCGACCCCGTCTCCCCCGTCCGGGAAACGGGGAACAGTACATCGGCGGACCAATCCCGATCGGGTGGGTGATGCGAGCTGCGGTCCTCCCCGGGAAGGCGTTCCACCTCGGCATTGCGCTCTGGTTCGAGGCGGGCCGCAGCCCAAGCAAAGACCCGGTGGTGACTCTCTCAGCCGGGTTGATTGCTCGATTTGGGTTATCAGCCCGCCCGACCCGTACCCGAGCGCTGGAAGCCCTCGAAGCGGCAGGACTGGTGTCGGTCGAGAAGTGGACCGGTCGCCCGCCCGTAGTTACGATCCTCCCCGCCGATCCGCCGGAAGCGAGGAAGTCGAAGGACCGAACGCGCAAAACATAACACCCTCAGCAAGCTGGGTGGAAGTCGAAGACAACTGACACAACCACGATTGACAAGTCGACTGCCAGCCGTGATAATTCACACGATGGCGACTGACTCCCCGATCACCGACGTGTTGCGGCAAGCCATCCTCGACAGTGGGCTGCCGCTCTTGCGAATTGCCGACGAGACGGGGGTTGAACGGGCGAGTATCTCCCGGTTTGTCCGGGGGAAAAACTCCCTCCGGCTCGACATGGCGGACAAACTGGCCGTCTACTTCAAGCTGACCTTGACCCCGATCAAGAAGCAGAAAGGATGAAGATCATGGGAACGGTGTTCAAGAAGCAGACGACGCGGCAGGTTCCAACCGGTGCGGAGATCATCGAGAAGGGCGGGGAGCGGGTCGCCCGCTGGCGGGTGCGGGGCAAACTCCGGACGGCTCCACTGACGACCGGGGAGGGTGGCATTGATCGAATCGTGACCGAGTCCTCGACCTATTACGCCAAGTACCGAGACGCCGAGGGAGTGGTCCAAGTGGTTCCCACCGGATGCCGAGACCGGCAAGCCGCTGAGCAAATGCTGAAGAAGTGGGAACGCGAAATAGAACAGATCAAGGCCGGTACACTCGACCGGAAGGCCCTCGACGTAGCCCGTCTGGCAGGTGCTCCGCTCGAAGATCATCTCTCAGCTTATGAGCGGTCGTTGGTCGCGGCGGAGGTGTCGGACGTTTACCGGGCGAATGTCCTCCGGGCAGTTCGGAAAGTGTCCGCTGAGAGTGGAATTACCACTGCGGGCGATCTTTCCCGGGAACTGGTCGAGAACTGGCTTGCAGCCCGGATCGGTGAGGGGATGAGCGCCAGGAGCCGGAACTACTACCGGGAATCGCTGGTCGCGTTTGCCAATTGGTGCGTCCAGACGAGTCGCCTGAAAGGGCACGACCTCGACCGCGTGCCGAAGGCCGACCAGAAATCCGACCCCCGACGCCAGAGACGATCCTTGGTTGAGGACGAACTCACTCGATTGCTCGCCATTGCAGTAATCCGCCCCCTGACTGACGCCCGGACAATCCGCCGTGGCACGCGGAAGGGCGAAGCTACAGCCGACCTCAAACCCGCGATGGTCGCCCGCTTGCAGTTGCTGGGCCGGGAGCGGGGGCTGATTTACAAGACGCTCGTCCTGACTGGGCTACGGCGGAACGAACTCAAGACGCTGACCGTCGTTCAACTCGACCTGACCCCCGGAGCTGCGTTCCTCCAGTTGGATGCCGCCGATGAGAAAAGCCGGGAGGGAAACGCAGTGGCGATCCGGGACGACCTCGCCGAAGACCTCCGAAGCTGGCTCGACGACAAACTCGCCGCACTCCAGGCAAAGGCCCGGGAGGCGGGCGAACCGATCCCGCTGCGACTTCCCCCCGATACCCTGGTGTTCAGAGTCCCCGCTGCGTTGCGGTTGATCCTCGATCGGGATTTAAAGGCAGCCGGGATTCCGAAACGGGACGATCGGGGGCGTACAATCGATGTCCACGCAATGAGGACGACATTCGGAACTCTCCTGAGCAAAACCGGAACATCCCCGAGGACAGCCCAGGCCGCTATGCGACACTCCGACATTAAACTCACAATGGGGGTGTACACTGATCCGCGGTTGCTCGATGTCCGGGGAGCGGTGGAAAAATTACCGGCTCTCCCCCTGCCGGACGGGTTAACCTCGTCCGCCGCGGGAGCGATCCGGCGGACGGGGACGGATGACCTCCCAAATTTGGTTGCACCACCGGTTGCACCAACTCCAGGCTCACGGGGTCATTTCAGGGCACTTCCTGGCACAGAGGGAAGATCGAACGAGTCGGAGAGTGGAGGGGAGGAGGTTGACGGAAGTGCTTGCTCTGTCAACGATAAACCCCCGGTGACATCTGGAGTCACCGGGGGTCATTCAGTCGGGCTGACAGGATTCGAACCTGCGACCTCTTGGTCCCGAACCAAGCGCTCTACCAAGCTGAGCTACAGCCCGTTCCCTACCCCGTCATTTTTGGTTAGCTATTATGCGTATATTAGCGGAACTCACAGAATTGTCAACGCGGGTGTCCCTCTCGGGAGCCGATTGCGCCTCTCGGAAGCATTGGAAATGCAGGGGCAAATAGATGCGGCCAAAAATCTTACCCCAACTCTGCAAGGGTTTGTGTGCAGTTTTGGTCTCTTATCAGCCCAGAACTCGGATTTTTACCCCATGCTCCCAAGATTGAGGATAATCGTTGCGACTCGTTGTA
Source organism: Gemmataceae bacterium (assembly GCA_003136315.1). Taxonomy (GTDB): domain Bacteria; phylum Planctomycetota; class Planctomycetia; order Gemmatales; family Gemmataceae; genus Urbifossiella. The sequence continues at coordinate 34,177 of PLDW01000323.1, forward strand.
AGCCCTGGTCCTGCTGACGGTTAGAAACTCATCGTTTGGTCTATGCGGTTATGGCGTAATTACACGCCAATAATGTTCCCTGGGATTTCCAACAGCGCAAGCGGCTCCCCTCTCGGGAGGTTCTTGCGCGACCAGCCGTAGGCTGGGAATCGTAGATGTTTAGCGGGGTCGGGAAATCGGCTTACCCCACGGTAGCAGGCTTTTTGTGCGGAATATGCAGCCTCCGGGAGCGTTTTCCACGAATTTTACGCCACGGCTCCCGAACTGCGGGTAACTCTTGCGCGTCTATCTGGTAACCCTTTAGTTCCAGGAGCCCGCCATGCGTGTCCATGCCACCAAGCCGCTGTTCCCGTGGGATGAACTGGAAGTCTCGCCGACTCTGGATGTCATTCGACAGGCCCTCGAAGCTATCCCCGATGCCCCCCTGCTGGATGCCCGTCGAGAACGTCTGCACAACGGCTGCGATACCTACCCCGTGTCCGTCCTCTGGGGTGTGCTGCTGTTGTCCATCATCCTCAGACACAGCACCATCGAAGCTTGCCTGGAAGAACTTCGACGCAACGCGCCTCTACGTTTGCTCATCGGCATCGAGGACGAGACGGGTGTCCCCAACGGCTGGAACCTCAGCCGCTTCCTCGAAGTCCTCGGCCAGGCTCCCTATCTGGACCTGCTGCGTGGGGTGTTCGATGTGATGGTCCGCCGTCTGGGTATCGCCGTACCCGATCTGGGCGTTAACACGGCAGGCGATTCGACCGGTCTGTCGGGTCGCCAAGATCCAAATGCCAAGCGACAAGAGGCAGAGATCGAACAGGGTCTACCGCAAGCCAGCGGTGGCCGCAAGGAGTACAAGGACGACGACGGAAAAGTGACCAAGGTGGTCGAGTGGTTCGGCTACAAACTGCACCTGCTCGTCGACGCCAAGCACGAGGTGTCGATTGCGTATGACGTGAGCGACACCAAAGCCCCTGACAACGAACGGATCGAAGCGTTGGTCGATCAGGCTCAGTCCAACCTGCACAAGCAGCGGATGCAAACGCTGGCTTACGACAAGGCGGGCGATGACGGCAAGGTGCATGAGTTGCTGCATGATCGGGGGATCAAGCCGCTGATCCAGAATCGGTCGATGTGGCGGGATCAGGAGAAGGTGATCGGTGGTCGAATCCCGTTGAACGTGGTGCATAACGAAGCAGGAACGGTGTTCTGTTACGACAAGGTGAGCGAGCCCCCGATCCGGCGGGAGATGAGTTACTGTGGCCACGAGGCGAGTCGGGGGACACTGAAGTATCGGTGCCCGGCGAAAGTCGAAGGATTCACCTGCAAGAGTGAGGAGAAATGCAACGGCGAGAAATCCTATGGGATGACGGTGCGTGTACCTCAAGAAATCGACTTGCGGCGTTTCCCGTCGATCCCCAGAGAAACGAAACAGTTCGAGCGACTGTACAAGGGGCGAACATCAGTAGAGCGAGTGAACGCGCGGTTGAAGATTTTTTGGGGGATCGATGATGGAAACGTAGTTGGATCGCGTCGATTTCATGCGCACGTGGGCACAGTTATGGTCGTCCATCTTGCATTTGCAACATTGCTGGCATCAGCCCGGCGCTATGGGGGATCGTTCGGGGAAATGAAGCTGTCGCCGATCGCGGCCAAGCTGCGAGCGTTGATGGGAGAGGCAGAGACTGCTCGTGAGTCAGCTTGACAAGATTCAATATGATAATTTCAGTTAAGTAAAACGAATATTCATTATGTAAAAACAGTCCGGGGTGATCCGGACGGCGAGACGGTGCGCGCTGAGGGCGTTGCGACGGTGGTTTGGTCACGGGATCCACCTGGCCTGCAGCCCTCGACTCGGCCGCCCCGAGAAAAAATCTACAGCGCAAGCGGCTCTCCTCTCGAGGTGCCCCGGGCAGGGCCTTTCCTTCATTCACAGTGGGGAATGCCGATAAGTTTCATGGCCTCCTCGGGGCGGATTTGAAGTAGCTCGATCGCCTCTGGGCAGTTTTTAGCTGGTACACCTCCGAGCAAATGCACCACGGTATTACGCAACGCCGCCAACACTTGCGGCGCTGCATCTTTGCGCACCCGGCAAGCGTCTTCGCCCAGCGTCACGTCTCGGACATATTGGAGACTGTTTTCGATATGCCAATGAGTTCGGTCGATGTGGAGTAACTTGGCCGCGTTGGCTTCTTCGGGCGATAGACTCGTGATCCAGTACACGACTTCGACTGTTTTCTTACCTTTTTCGGTGCGTTCCCGCGTCAGTTCGAAACCCTGTTTCAACCCCGGCCACTTCTGCTGCACCGTCAGGATTTGTGTGGTTCGCAGGGTTCGTTTCTCAATCCGACCGTGTGCATTCTCGGTGGTCGTGGCCGATCGATCGGGGTCAACGGGCAAAGGCGTGTCCGCAGGGGGAAGTGGCCGCCGCGATTGATCGGGCGGCGGCTTCGAATCCGAATCCGGCTCGGATGTCCGCTTCTAAACTTGGCTGATTATCCTTGACTGTGAGCATGTAATGGCCCCCTTGGTCGATCACTTGTGCGGCGAGATCGCGTTGGCAGAACATGGCATCACCGACCACGATTTTCCCTTTCAGGGGTAGGATTCCCAGCAATTCCAAAGCAGCTTTGTGTTCGTTCGTCTTGCAGTCCACACGAATTTGAGCCAACACAGCGTTAACGGATGGAGCGTAAGCAGCGACCAGATTATGACCGGGTACTTCAGCGTCTCGGCTGCCCCGCAAAGTTTTCCCATCGATCGAGATATGCTCGAACGCGGCAGGATCGATGCGGCCTTGAATCCAACGAGACAAGGTCGCTTCAAGTTGGTCGGCGTCGAAGCGACGCAAGGTGCGGGAGAGTGTGGAGATGGTGGGCGTTTTACCTCGTCGAAAGCCAAGTGCGTGTGCCAGCGACGGTCCGAACTGTCGTCCGAAGCGAGTGATACCACTGAGGCTTTTGCGACCCATGAGCATGGCCAATGCCACCAGGCCCATGACTGCGGGTAATGGGTGGATGCGACCGTGGGGGCTGCGGGGATCGGGGAGGGTGGCGAGAGCTTCAAACAACGTGAAAGGGGTCATTGGCACCTCGGTTGGCTCGATACTGAGATGCCCCGAATACCCATCCCACCTCAAACCTACAAGATGAAACAAGGAAAGGCCCTGCGCCCTCAGTACCGTCTCCTGCTTCCACCCCCGTGTGGTCTCCAACCCCAGGTACGAACGCATTTCTTGGAAGGTGGTCTCTTCGTTCCACCGGCTCACATATGTCTCGATCACTTGCTGCACGCTCATATCCACGTCGGTCGTGAAGAAGTACTCGTCCCGGTGGCTACCCTCAGATCGTGGACGAAGACCCCACGCACCGCAACAAGGCCCTCCCCCGCCTTGTACCAGTTGCCAGTGTCGCTGACGGTCTGGACATCACGCCGGCCGCCGCCGTCCCAAGCAACGTTCCACTTGACGCGTTTGGAGCCGCTGACCACCTGCTGCGGAGTGGGCTGTTTGGCTCCCTTAACCCGCGGCCGGCCGTCACCCGAGTATGGCGGCGGAGGCTCATACAGCATGGCGTCGGGGTAGAACTTGCTGACCAGGGTCAGTCGGCCGCGACGGCCGGAGGCGAACCGAGCCATCTCGTGCGACCCGTAGCCACCGTCCCCGGCCAAGACGAAACGCCGCGGCCGGAACCAACGCAGCAGCACGCAGAGTTGTCGCAGCAACTGCGTTGGCGTCTTGTGCCCACGGCCCGCTTTTTTGTCGTCCGCGGGACTGCGGTACAACGCCACCAGTACGGCAACGCCCACAGCCGATGGGTAAAGGGGAACCGGACCAAGACGCTCAGCACGACCCACTTGTGGCCTCAGCGGTAGGCCGTATACGAATGGGTGGACCGGACCGGATCGCGGTGGCAGGCTTTACCGTACACCTTCTCACCAGGATGTTCATCGACGGTGTCATCACCGGCCAGCAGGATACACCCCTGCGGCACGAGGTGGTCGATGATCCAACCGGCCAGGCCGTGGGCCAGCCGCCAGCAGGACCAACGTCGTTTGGAGAAGACACGGTGATAGCTGGAGGGATGACCCGGAGCCAAGGCACCGAGTGTGCGTAAGAGGTTGCAGACAGTGCGGCAGCCAACGGTCAGGATGGTGGCCAGGGCCAGGACAACGAAGGGGAGGAATGTCGGGCGGGTGAAGGAGCTTGCCAGGGAATCGAACAGAGAACGGGCGGGCTTGGGCAGGACTTGGTGAATGAAGTGGAGTGTGCGGGCAGTGGCGCGGGCCTTGCGTTTGAGGCGTCGGCGGCGTTTGCTGCCTCACAAACGAGTCCGACGAGTGTGAGAGCCGGGCGGGGAATGTCGGTGAGCTCGGGGGCAGGAGGACGAGCGGTGAGTGGGAGGTTTGGCTACACTGGACATGGGAGCCTCCGAGTGTGAGGAGGAGGGCGGCTCTACCCTCATTACACCACGGAGGCTCCTTCTTTGCTACGCTTCGTAAAAGGGCTGAAGTCGAGGTGAGAGTACGATTAGCCCTCTATGAGGAACTCACTTATCGAACTCCGAAGCCGTTCCAGTGGAAGTTCACTCGCGAAAAACTGGCCAGGTGGTTACAACGGGTCATGCCGCATTTGTCAGCGAAAACTGCCCCGGAGGAAGGCTAGACCAACAACGACGTTATTTGTGAAACGGACCACTTAGGGAAGGGGGTTGGGGGGTTAGGTTTTGGCCGGAAGTCCTTACCCTACCTCAACGAACCACTCATCGGTCAAGAATCGCGCTTGACCGAGTCCCTCACCAGACGTGGTGCGGGAGACAGACGCGCCACCCAGAAAGGCCGCCAACCTTGATGGAACGGCAGAGAAGGCGAGTTGCTCACCAGCCCCCGATGTGGCAGAGCGTGTCGATGGAGGAGCGAAGGCCGGGGTGTTAGTTGTTCCACCCGCGAGTCCCGAGCCAGTCGTTGGTGCTGCGAGAGCGAAGTCATTCACACCCCGGCTGACCGTCACCGTGTCAAAAAACGTATTGAAACCCGTCGACCGGAAAGCAAAACCGCCCGGCGTCGTGTCACCGGTCGCAACGGTGACTGAATTGAGAAGCGTTTGCCCATCGCTGGCGAACAACTTGGCCACCACCGTGCCGGAGGTGCCCCAATCGACTTCGACACGATACCACTGATTGGGCTGATACGTCTGGTTGGCCGCAGCCAGGTTGGTGAATCCGAATCCGGCATTGTTCTGGATCAGGAATTGACCCGTGTTTGGAGCCAGAACCACGGAATCGGTGCCGTTGAAAGTGGTTCCGAACCCGAAATACGCACGACCGTCGGCAACCTGGGACAATTGAACCCAGGCGGAGATCGTGTCGCCGGGATGGACCTGGGCCGCTGCGTCGGTGCGGAAGTACCAGTCCCCGTCTCCCGGATCGTCGAGTCCATGCGTGCTGGTGCTCTCGTGGGCCGCTGCTGCTGAGATGTAGGCAAGTGGGTAACTGTATCCCTCGTACCAGTAATTGCCCAGACCGTTCTGGAAATTCTCGATCACCGTCCCGCCAGCGATAGGAGTCGTGACATTGAACGCCCCTGAGGTGGCACCGGTCAGCTTGCCGGAACTGGCCGCGAGAGTGTCACCCGTGCCGACTGCGCTGATCGATACCCCGGTGAACGTGGCCACGCCGTGGACAAATGTCACTGGCCCACCGCCCGTCAGTGTGGCATCAGCGGGATTGGTCGCCAGAGCGAGGCTCACCTGATCAGAGTTGTCGGTGGTGACCACGTTGTTGAACGCGTCCAACTCGACTACTGTGACGGCCGGACTGATCGCAGAGCCTGCGGGACTTGTGGTGGGTTGGTGGAGGAAGGCCAGGTGAGTCGCAGCGCCCGGGTTGACGAGAATCCCCGTCAGTGTGCCGGTCATCGTTGTATGGGACGTGTCGGTGACTGTGAGTGATTCTGTCCCGGCTGTCTCGAAGGTGGCGGAGAATGTCCCCTTGCCAGCCGTGATTGATGCATTGGCCGGCAGGATCGCCTTCGGATCGCTACTCGTGAAGTGGACTGTGCCCGAGTAGCTTGTGAGCGGATTCCCGTAGGAGTCCACAGCTGTGACGGTGAAGGTGCCTGCAACCCCAGCCGTGGCGGGCGACGGGAAGCCAGTGACCTGGAATCCGCTGACGGCTGCAGCGGAAACGGTGACAGTCGCGCTTCCTGTGATGGACCCACTTGAGGTATCAGTTGCAGTGATCGTCTGGCTACCAGCCGTCTTCAGCGTGATGCTAAACGTGTGCGAGCCCGCATCGGCTGAGGTGAATGTGTAGGCGGTTGGTAGGCCAGCGGCTGGGTCGCTGCTGGTCAATTGAACGGTGCCGGTGTAGCCGGTGACGGTCTGGTTATTGGCAGCAAGTGCGGTGACTGTGATGCTGAAGGCGGTTCCGGCCGTGGCCGTCGAGGGTGCTGTGACGGTGAAGTGTGTGGCAACCGGACCGGAGTTGATCGGGGTGCCGACCAGTCCGGCGACCACCAAGTTGGCAATCGGGCTACCGCGACCCGTCACCAGATCGTAGCCAGGGCCAGCACTGTAGCTGGGCGACCCATCACTCGTGCCGGAGGTGATGTCGTGGAAGTCCGCTGCCGGCAGTTGGTAGATCGCGGGTAACAGGGTGGTGCTGCTGAGCGCGCTCTCGCCAGCCGCTGCGCGACCCTGGTCGGCGATGGCGATCAGGGCGGCCCACTGGGGCGCTGCGTCGCTGGTGCCGCCAAATTGCATCCAGGCCGATTGGGTTCCATAGGAATCGTAGACCGGGAAGCCAGTATTCGGGTTGGCATCGTAGGCGACATCCGGGTTCGTCCTGTTAGTCGTACTCTGGGTCACGACCCCCTTCTGATATGCAGGTTGGGACTCGTACTGGCTGATGCCTCCCCCGCTGCCACTCCAACCCGTCTCGCTGAGGTACCCGCCCTGGGAATTGAGATTGAGCGTGGTCCCACCGACCGAAAGGACGTTCGGTGAGGCGGCTGGATACGAAACAGGAGCCCCACTGTCGCCAGAGGAGGCCACGAAGACGACCCCGGTGTGCCCCGCTGGAGTCAGGAACGTACTGTCTTGCGATGTTTCGCCGGAGTATTCCGACCCACCCCAACTCATGGACACCGCCACAACACCTGGCTGCTTCGCAGCATACGCGGCTGCTGTGTAAAGGTTGGCCGTCGAACTATTGGTGGCCTCGACGAGAAGGATATTGGCTCCGGGAGCAATCGCGTGAGCCCACTCCACGTCCAGCGAAATCTCCTCGGCCCAACCCACGTTCCCTGCCGGGAGAGTCGTCCCGCCGGTCTGATTCACCTGGGTGAGAACCGGGTTCGGGAGGCTAAACTCGCTGTCGAACGTCTGCAAATCGCTTTGAAGGTTCGGATCATTGTACGCGTCGACGATGGCAATGGTCGTTCCGCGCCCGTCACCCGTGGTTCCGTTGAACGAAATCTGGTTGAAGCCGTAGGCCTGGCGGATCTCGGCCGGCGTGTAGCCTGTAGGACCACTGCCGAGGTCGGGGTGCGCGATGAAACCGGGTGTGATAAAGGTGGTGGGCACATCGCGTGCTTCGAGAGCCTCGACCTGCGGCCCCCTGCGAAGGTGCCGCCAGGACTGGCGGGTCCGACGCGATACCGAGGCCGAAAGACCAATTGCTCCGAGCCAACTCATCAGCGGCATGGGCGGTCTCCCTGTCAAAGCAAGTTGAACGAGACTCCCAGATCAGGTGAGTTTTTGGTTGCGCCGCCTTGTGGAATCTGGTGTTCCGGCAGGACGGTTACGCTCCCCCGATAGGGTTTGACTTGATAATCCTAGACGACGAAGAGATCCCGCGGGATTGGGACGACCCCGATTTTTCATTTGTTCCACACGACAGACGGTCAGTTCTGATCGGGGAGCGAGATTTTCAGGCACGTCAGAACTCTTTCGGGCGAAGATATTGGATTCGTTCTTATGTCATTTCTTACCTCGTCAGCCGAATTCGGTTCCGTGCGACCACTGCCTTGTCGTGAAAACCGGATGAAATGGCATATCCCCAAAAGAGATCAAGTCCCGGTTCACCGGAGCAATCGTCCCTCCCATCCAGACACCGGCTGATCCGCGAATGGGCAAAGGTGAGTAACTGCCCGACGACCTTTCCACAAAAAACGATTGTGCAGAACACCAGGAACCGAACTCCGGAAGATCCTGGTTTTCGAGTGGGGTAGGTTTGCTCCGAGTGGTTGGAAGGGGAACACTCCGGTAGCCGCCCAGTTTCGGAGGGATTTATGACTCGGATCGCCATTATCGTTGCGCTGATGCTCGCGACCCTCTCGGCTGGATGCTGTTGGCGTCGTTGTTCACCTCCATGCGGGTCTGGCCCCGCTTACCGGCAGGGCGGTGTTCCAGTCGCCGGCCCAGTAGGGGCAGCTCCCGCTCCGGGATATTTCTACTAACGCTCCAGTGGAATGACTCCAACGGAAGTGCCTTCAGCCGCAGGCTTTAGCCTGTGAGCAGGGGCACTTACAGAGATCGCAGTCTCAAGCCTGCGCCTACAAGGGGTTATGCCTTTCAATGCGTCGATAACAGCGTCTGAGAACGAATTGGACCCCTCGACCCCAATTCAGCTCCCCAGCTACAAACCTCATCGGTCGCGATCCTGCCTTGTCTACTCACGCAGACCCCATTCACCAATTGGCAACTTCTCGCCCCGGAAGGCAGGTGGTGAGGGTATCAACCAGGGCCTTCCAGGATTGGCCCTGCTCGAATCGACCTCTCTGAGTGTGGTGTCGACCCAGTTCTACTACCGTGACGCAATGAGGAACCCGGCAGCGAACGCCATCCCGAGCAAGACCACCACCCCGACGATCAGGAGGGTCACTTTCTGGGTGGTGAGCACAATTTGGTCATCACCGTAATCGAGGCTATTCGCATCCATTCCGGAGACCGCCTTGCGCCGCGGCCCGGGTTCGTCCACTTCAACGATTGGCACGCCAGGCTTCAGGCCCAACAGCGCATCCACATCCTCTTGCTCGAAAAGAGGTGCGTCTCCGCTCGTGATTGCCGGTCGAGGAGGTCGCGATGCCGTTCGTGGCGAGGTTGGCGGCCTGGTTGGCGTAATTTGGGGCGGGACAGGGGCGACCGGGACAGGGGCGACCGGGACAGGGAGCTCTGGCCAGACCGCCTTGGGTGGTTGGGGTCGGACAGGGGCGACTGGCGAGGAGGGTTCAGGCCACGCAACACGTGCGGGATCACCGAATCCTCGGGGCGAAGGATCTGCCCCTTGAGGGTTGAACGGCGCATCCAGGTCGTCGAGTTCGAGGCCATCCCCTGCAGGGACGGTCAAGAGACGGTGACACTCCGGGCAGTTGATCTGGGTGCCGACCTTACGGCGGGCAATCCCGAGCAACCGGGTGCAATGCGGACACCGAAACCGGATCGGCATTCCCGACCCTCCACACAACCAACGATACACCCACACGACGGTTAAGTGCAGTATACCGGGCAATCGGGCCAACGGGGAGCATTCTCCTGACCTGCGATTGCTTCTCGCAACGTCTTGATCCCCCACCCCATCTCCGAAACAATGGACGTGTTGGCTCATCCCGAGCCACGCCCGCGACTGAGGTACGATCCGATGCCCCAGACCCATTCGCCGCAGTTTCGCCCGCTCGCGTTATTGTTCTTCCTCGCGGGGCTCTCTGTCGCGGGGATCGTTGCCTCCGCCCCCGCCGATGTCGTCATTCTCCGGGATGGGTTCGTCATCCAGGGGAATGTCCGCAAGGAGATGGAAGCGGTCAACGATCGGGCCATCGGGCAGGTGATCGTTCCGAAGGGGAACGGGTTCGACATGATCGACGACGGACCGCGAATCATCATATTCAGCAGTCACGAGAAGCAACTCAAGGCGATCAGCAAGGATGTGAAAATCCGGCCGGACTACCGGGCGTTCCTCAACCGGTTCGAATTCCGCAAGAGCAACCACCCATTCCCCGGTTTTATCCCAGCCGCGACTCCACCCGATTTCGATGCCAAGTGGAAGCGGACAGTCAAAGTTCTGGTGCCAGGTGGATTTGAACTCATCCAACAGCAGGTCACTTACCTCGACCCTTACTGTTGCTTCATCGTGTCCCCCACCCATCTCTGGAGCCAGTCGTTCCGGACGAGCGAGATGGTGCCCCAGACCGTGCGCAAGCTTCTGTCAACGCACCCCGAACTGGCGGAAGCGGATGGGAAACCCGATCCTGTGAAACGAATCGCGATCGCCCGATTCATGAAGGATGTCGGTTGGTTGTACCTGGCGAAAGAGGAACTCGACCAACTCAAGAAGGTGGTGCCAGGAGCACTCGCGAAGGAGGCGCAGGATGAGTTCGACCGGCTCCAGAAAGACCTGGACGCGGCGGTCGCTGAACTCGTCACCAACGAAGCCAAGTCAGCGCTCTCGGCAGGCCGGTACAAGTACGCAACGGACGTTCTGGCGGCCTTTCCCGAGAAGACGGCCGGCCCGAAAGAAATGACCCCCTTCATCGAGCTCAAGGCCCGCCTCGAAACCGTTCGCGACCAGTACGCGACCTGCCGACGCCTCCTCCGGACGATTCTTGATGAGCTGACCGGGTTGGCAGCGGCTCAACCTTACCTGGCCATCGGGGGGGGACCGGTAGCAACCGTCTTCCCGGAGAAGAAATTCAGCACGCGGACAAGCATGCTTGTTGCAGCAGCAGAGGTCGTGTACACGGAGGTTCACCCCGACACGATCAGCCGGGTCGAGTTCTTCATCAGTCTGGCGGCCCAGGCCGAGCGTGAGAAGAGTCAAGGCAAGGAGCCAACAAAGACGCCCGAAGAACTCCTCGCCACTGTGGTGAGCGGGTGGGTGAAAGGGAAAAACGGGGCAACCCCGATGCCGGATCTGGCGCTTCGCCTCTGGCGCGCACGGGAGGTTGCACTGGCCTATCAGCGTGCGCCGACCCGGAATTCCCGCGCGGAGGTTCTGGCCACGTACAAGCGATCACAGCCCCTGGAGGGGCGTGAGGTCGCGCAGGTCATTTCGCTCCTCCCACCGGCCGAGCCCGAGAACCTTGCCGCCCGCAGCGGCACTCCCGTCAAGGCCGTGGACGGGGTTCCGGAGGGGGTCTACAAGCGTCGCAGTGGCTCGTTTGGGAACCACCCCGCTGGGATTGAATATTTTGTCCGATTGCCACCAGAATACCATCACGGTCGTGCCTACCCGGTCATCGTGCTCCTGAACTATCCCGATGTCCCGGCCGAGCGTCTGATGGGTGCCATTGCCCCCGACGCGGACAAGAACGGCTATATCGTGATCGCTCCGGAATGGTGTCCCGCCTTCGGCCCTGTGACCGGCTGGCAGTGGAATGCTGAGGACCACGATTTTGCACTCGCTCCGCTGCGTGATGCGATCCGGCATTTCACTATCGATAACGACAAGGTGTTTATGCTCGGTGCGGGGATCGGTGGTGATATGGCACTGGATGTCGGGGTGTCGCATCCCGATCAATTCGCCGGTGTGTTTGCAATGGGCCTCAACCCCAAGTGGCAGGGGTTCATGCTCGACTACTGGCAGAATGCTCAGAAATTGCCGTTCTACGTTGTCACAGGACAGATGGCGGGGGAAGAGAACAAGAAGACACGCTTGATCTTTGAGCGATGGATGCCGAATGGTTTCCCGGCCTTGCATGTGATCTATAAGGGACGCGGATTGGAGTGGTTTCCCGCCGAGATTCCCCTCATGTTCGACTGGATGAACCGCAAGACGCGGGCGAACGGGACATCCACACTTCGCATCGGGACGATGAAACACCTCTCCTGGAAGACCAGCCGAGAATCGGACAACCGCTTCTACTGGCTTGGTGCGGAGGAGATCGATCAACATCACCTCGCGGCCAACGTGAGACCAGGGCAGGGGATCGTGCCAGCCGAGATGAAGGGGGACATCCAGGGGAACCGAGTGATCGTGGACACGATGGGTGTCCGGAAGGTGTCGGTCTGGTTGGCAGCCAACATGATCGACTGGTCGCAGCCCGTGAGCGTTTCGGTCAAGAGCAACCCGTACCCCTGGAAAGCGCGTGTGATCGAGCAGGATCTGGGAGTGCTCCTGGAGGATTACTGGGTGCGAGGTGACCGACGGATGCTCTACCTCGCCCGGTTAGAGTTCGAGTCGCGAGAGTGAGGAAGCCAGGCAGCGAACGTCCTGTGGGCGCTCGCTGAGAAAGGGCTGACCGCTCCGCCTCTGCGCGAAGCCATAGCCGCCGAAGTAGGATTCTGATCGGAGGAGTTCCGATGCCCATGCACGACTGGACCCGCGTCCCGGACGGGATCTTCCATGCCTTCCACCACCGGTGGATCTCGGCCCTGAGCGACACAATGAACTCCGGGCTGTTGCCCAGGGATTTGTATGCCCTGCCGGAACAGTCCGCAGCCCGGTTCACGCCGGACATGCTCACCCTCCAGGCGAGCCGTCCCGATCCCGCCGAGGTGAACGGCACCGGAGATGGGCTCGCCACTGCCCCAGGGACCGTGACCACCCTCCAGACTCGTCCGGCGACCCGGTTCATTGCCGAGGCCGAAGATGGATACTACCACCGCAAGAAAAGCGTCGTCGCTGTCCGGCACGTCAGTGGAGACCGGATTGTCGCCTTGCTGGAGATCGTCTCACCGGGAAACAAGTCGGGGCAGTACCAGATCGACACGTTCGTCCGGAAGGCGTGCGATTTCATCGAAAGCCGCATCCACCTCCTCATCATCGACCCGCATCCGCCCGGGCCGCGCGACCCGGATGGCGTCCACGCTCTGATCTGGCGGGCGTTTCACCCGGAGCCGTTCCACCTCCCGCCTGACAAGCAGCTCACTCTCGCCGCCTACGAGTGCGACATGATCACCCGGGCTTTCATCGAAGCGATCGCTGTGGGCGACCTACTCCCGGACATGCCGCTGTTCCTCGTCCCCGACGGGTGCGTCATGGTCCCCCTGGAAGCGACCTACCGGGCCGCGTTCGAGGCCCAGCCGCGGCGGTGGCGGGATGTCCTCCAGCCTCCGGCTCGTTGATCCGCCACAGGTGCTACAATGGTCTTGGAGGTGCGGCATGGCTTATAGCAACTTCACGCTCCCGTCTGCCCTGGAACAATTTGGTTTGAACCTGACGACGAGCGAGCCACTGTTCTCGGGCGTCCGGGCGGTCGATGCAGGACCGAGAGTTCATCAGACCCTCGAAACGCTCGGCCAACTTGCCCTGAGTGTGAATACGGAGAAGGCCCGGTCCGAGTGGCTGATCGCGCCTGTGTTGGGGGAGTTGTGGCTACGTGCCCGCCGGACGATCTGCCTGTTGTCCGGTGTCGATTTCACGTTTGACCGCGAGGCCGGGCTGACCGGAGTGGTCGATTTCCTGATCGGGAAGGGACCGCAGGTGTCGTTCATGACGGCCCCGGTTTTGGCGGTCGTTGAAGGTAAGAACGAGAGCATTCCGGGCGGGCAGGGCCAGTGCGCAGCCGAGATGGTCGCGTCCCTCCGGTTCAACGAGAAGACGAAGACCAAAATTGACACGGTCTACGGGGTTGTCACCACCGGGGACAACTGGCGCTTTCACCGGCTCCGCGGGAACGAACTTGCTATCGACACGCACGAATATATCACATCGGAAGTGGATCAGATCCTCGGGAATCTCCTGTACATCGTGGGGATGAACCCTGCCGACGCGCCCCATGCCTGAGCCCGACCTCACTTGCAGGGGGCACATCGGTCTGCTGGGCTGATCGTCATCACCCCGCTTCTTTCCCTGCGACCTCGCCGAATGCCTGGCGATAGCCCTGGAGGTGCTCCGCCAGGAGCGATTTGAGCTTTCCAGCATTGAAGTGATCCGCGGACACGAAACGGAGTTTGAGCACATCCGACCTGTCGTTCCGGTCCGACTCCACTGCTGCATCCCGGCCGAACCCCTCCACCCGGCTGAGGTTGAACTGGCCGGGTTTCCCCACGAACCAACATTCCAGAGCCGCCGACTCCTTTGTCTTGAGCCGACACCAGAACCGCGAAGACCCTGGCGGGCGGATGGTCACAGCGTCCCGGACATCCCACTTGAACTCCAACGTCGGGTCGATTTCGCGAATGAGCTTGACCACTTTCGGAAGGAGTCCACGATCCCACTTTGCCGGTTTGCCTGGTGGGAAGCCCTTCTCGGAGAGATGCCACTTCTCGCCGTCTTTCTTCCAGGGCATCTGGCCTTCCACACCGCCTGCCAGTTCGCGGAGCCGTCCCAGAAAGGCGTCGGCCGCCTTCGACAGGAACGACCGGAAGGCCGCGGTGTCGATCTCCTCCTTCTTGTGGACCACCACCACAACGTGTTGCAACCCCGGGGCATTGACCACCTCGACCCGGTTCCCATCCCGGGCGTATCCCTCCAGTCCCGGGGTATCCGACAGTGGCCGCAGGCCAAGGGACGCCGCAAGAGAGTCGCCCTTGAACGTCCGGCCCGGTACCCGGAACACCAGTTTCAGGTACGCTTCGTGCCCGGTCATGGCGTGCAGGAACCAGCCATCGGCTTTTTTCGGTGCGGCGATCTCCACGATACTCCGATGGTTCCAGTTCGTATCCGAGAACGTCCCGAGCTGATGGACCTCCTCGATCACCCATGAGAGCGCCGATCCGTCCCACTTCGCCGGCTTCCCGGTGGTCGTGACCCGATCGGCAGTGTGCCACTTCGGCCCATCCACCTCCCACGGGAGTTTGGCGTCCTTGCCAACGTCGGTGATGTCGAGGTCGCCGGCCTGTGCCCGAAGGTGCGCCTCCGGGTCGAACGGCACTCGCTCCGCATGTGGACCGGCTTCGAGGACGGGTTTCAGGACGCGGCCAGTGTGCGAGGTGAGCCCCGCTGATCGCCGGGTAGGATCGACCGCCTGGCGGACGATGTCTTCGGGTGTGCCACATGCCACCACCTGGCCGCCCCGAATTCCGGCCTCCGGCCCCATGTCGATGACCCAGTCGGCGGTCTTGATGACGTCCAGATTGTGCTCGACCGTGATGACCGTGTTCCCGAGGTCGACGAGTCGGTGAAGCACATCCAGAAGTTTGCGGATATCATCGAAGTGCAGCCCGGTCGTCGGCTCATCGAGTAGATACAGTGTCTTCCCCGTGCTCGGCCGTGCGAGTTCCGCAGCGAGTTTCACCCGCTGAGCCTCGCCGCCAGACATGGTCGGAGCGGGTTGGCCCAGGGCCATGTAGCCGAGCCCCACATCATCGAGGGTGCGAAGGACGGTGCGGATTTTCGGGATATTCCCGAACAGATCCAGGGCCTCCCCGACCCGCATGGTGAGGACATCGGCGATACTGCGGCCGTGGTATTTCACGGCGAGCGTCTCGGGGTTGTAGCGGCTCCCGCCGCAAGTATCGCACTCGACCCACACATCGGGCAGAAAGTGCATTTCGATCTTCTTCTGCCCCATCCCCTCGCAGGCTTCGCACCTCCCGCCTTTCTGGTTGAAGCTAAACCGTCGCGGGTGGTAGCCACGCACCTTGGATTCCGGCAGCCTGGCGAATAGCTCGCGGATGAGGTCAAACACTCCTGTGTAAGTGGCCGGGTTGGAGGAGGGCGAGTTCCCAATCGGATCCTGATCGACATTGATAATCTTGTCGATCTGATCGAGCCCACGGATTTCGTCGTGCGCCGCACCGATCGTTCTGGCACGATGGAGCTTCCTGGCCAGTGTGTTGTACAGCACTTCGTTGACAAGAGAGGATTTCCCTGATCCGCTCACACCGGTGACTGCGACAAATGCTCCGAGTGGCAGATGAACATCGACATTCTTGAGATTATTCTGCCGGGCACCCAGGATGGAAAGTACATGCCCAGATGGAGCGAGTGCGGCCACCTCCTGGGCGGTCAATGTCTCGTCAGGGAGGGCAGGGGAGACCCTGGCGGCGCTGGCCCTCTCTCCCTTTTTCTTTGAAGGTGTGGGAGTGAGTTCCTCCCTTCGGAGCCTCCGGTTCGTTGGGACTGGGATCGCGAGTTTCCCGGCGAGGTATTTCCCCGTCAGTGACTCCTTGGCCTTGAGTATCTGCTTGGGAGTGCCACTTGCGGAGATTTCGCCGCCCTGGTCGCCAGCTCCCGGGCCGAAGTCGAGGAGGTAGTCGGCCGACCCGATCACCTCCCGGTCGTGCTCGACCAGGATGAGGGTGTTGCCCAGATCCCGGAGGCGGTGGAGGGCTGCCAGCAGCCGCTCGTTGTCGCGCGGATGGAGGCCGATTGTGGGTTCATCCAGAACGTACAGCACCCCTGTCAGACCCGAGCCGATCTGCGAGGCGAGGCGGATTCGTTGCGCTTCGCCTCCGGACAAGGTCGGACCGGGGCGAGAGAGCGAAAGGTAGTCGAGACCGACATCGACCAGGAATTTGAGTCGGTTGCCGATCTCGCGGAGAACCTCGCCCGCCACCTGGCGATCATGGTCGGTGAGGTCGAGGCCGTTGAAAAGGGCGAGAGTGTCGCCCAGGGGTTTGTCGACCATGTCGCCGAGGGTGATCCCCCCGAACCGAGTGGCCGCGGCGTCGGACCTGAGCCGCGAGCCGTGGCAGGCAGAGCAGGGCACCTCGTCTACCAGATGGTCGAGTCGCTGACGGTAGACGAAGCTCACGCGGGACGCCTCGTCCACCGCGGGAAAGAGGCCCTTGTACTGAAACTTCGGCGATTGAGAATTGGGGGTTGCCGAAGCAGATGAAGTGGGTCGTTTCGGTTTCTTCTTTGCCTCGGTAGTTCGCTGCGATCCGGCATTCCCTCCCGGTTCCGATTGCAAGAGCAGCCACGCATCCCCCGTTCCGTGGAGGATCGCCCGCTGGTGGGCGGGGTCGAGCTGGTCGTAAGGGCTATCGAGGTCAAATCCGGCGTGTCGGGAAATGGCCTCTGCAAACGGCAGCCAGGGCGATCCCGGCTCAAGCCCTGGCCAGCCAGCAACCGCTCCCGCGCGGAGTGTCAGGGCCGGGTCGCGGATGAGCAGATTCGCATTCGCCCCGCGCTGGACACCGAGCCCCTCGCAGGTCGGACACCACCCCAGCGGGCTATTGAACGAGTAGTGGTGCGGGTTGAGCGGCTCGAAGCTCAGATTGCAGCGGTCGCACGCCAGGTGTTGGGAGTACTTCTCGACCTTCCACTTCGTCTCGTCACGGTCCGGATCGACATACCCGATGTGCATCACTCCGCGCCCCAGGTCGAGCGCCTGCTCAACCGCCTCGGCCACCCGGGTGCGTGTGCCGGGGCGAACCACGTTCCGATCAACCACGACTTCCACCGCGTGTCGGCGGCGGTGATCGATCACAGGAGCTTCGTCGACCGAGTACGATTTCCCATCCACCCGCATTCGCACATATCCCGCCCGGCGGATTTCCTCCCACAGCGTTTCGTACTTCTCCTGCCCTTTGCGTTCGAGCGGGGCCATGATGTAGAGCTTGGTCCCTTCTGGAAGGCCGACCACCTTATCGACGATCTCATCGGCCGTCTGGGTGCCGACTGACTGGCCGCAGGTGGGGCAGTGCCGCTGACCAAGCCGGGCGTAGAGGATGCGAAGGTAGTCGTACACCTCCGTCACAGTGCCGACGGTCGATCGCGGGCTCTTGCTCGTTGTTTTCTGCTCGATACTGATCGCGGGCGACAGTCCGCTGATATGCTCGACCCTGGGTTTCTGCACCTGGCCGAGAAACTGCCGGGCGTAGCTGGAGAGCGATTCCACATAGCGCCGCTGACCCTCAGCGTAAATCGTATCGAGCGCAAGCGATGATTTCCCCGACCCGCTCGGGCCACAGAACACTGACATCTTCTCCCGGGGCAAGCGGGCGTTGATGTGTTTCAGGTTGTGCTGACTGGCTCCCTGAATCTCCAGATGTGTGATATATCCGTTTTTCGTGTTTGGTGTTTGGAGTTTGGAGTTTCGCGTTTTGTCTTCATTCTTCGCTCCGCGCTCCACGTTCCGCGTTCCGCGCTCTACCCGAAGGATCGGTCGAAGCGCCTCTCCAGTGTAGGACGTTGAGCATTTGGCCACAGCTTCCGGAGTCCCCGCAACGACGACCCTGCCGCCCCCGGAGCCGCCTTCCGGACCCATGTCGATCACCCAGTCGGCCGTCTTGATGACATCCAGGTTGTGCTCGATCACGAGCACGGTATTGCCCTGGGCAACGAATCCGTGAAGGACATCGAGCAGTTTCCGGACGTCCTCGAAGTGGAGCCCGGTGGTGGGCTCATCCAGGATGTAGAGAGTCTTTCCGGTTCCCCGGCGCACGAGTTCCTTGGCGAGTTTGATCCTCTGGGCTTCACCACCCGAGAGGGTCGGCGAGGCCTGCCCGATCTTGATGTAGTCGAGGCCGACATCGTGCAGCGTCTGGAGCATGGCGCGGATCTTGGGAACGTGCTCGAAGTGGTCGAGCGCTTCGGCCACCTCCATTTCCAGCACATCGTGGATCGATTTCCCGCGGTACTTGACCTGGAGGGTTTCCCGGTTGAACCGCCGGCCCTCGCAGACCGGGCAAGTGACCCACACATCGGCCAGGAAGTCCATCTCCAGCCGGTTCGCCCCGTTCCCCTCGCAGGCTTCGCACCGTCCGCCCGGCTTGTTGAAACTGAACCGGCCGGGCTGGTAGCCGCGGACCTTGGCATCCGACATTTCGGCGTACAGTGACCGGATCTCGTCCCAGAGCTTAATATACGTACCCGGATTCGATCGAGGTGTGCGGCCAATCGGGGCCTGGTCGATGTCGATCACCTTATCGACGCGCTCGACTCCCTCGATCCGATCCGCCATCGAGCGAAACGAGGTCTGGATGGTGCGGGTGTCTGCGTCTTCGGCCTCCTCCTCTGACTCCTCGGGTCCGGCCTCGGCTTGCCGCATCCCGGATCGCAACACGTCGTTAACGAGCGACGATTTCCCCGATCCGCTCACCCCGGTCACCACCACGAACACACCCAGTGGAATGTCAACCGTCACATCCTTGAGGTTGTTCTGCCGTGCCCCGATAATGCGAAGTCGGTGACCGGCGACGACTGGCCGACGGCTGGCTGGAACCGCAATCTCTTTCGTTCCGGTCAGATACTGGCCGGTCAAACTGTTCGGGTCAGCGAGAACGGCCGCGGGCTTCCCGGCCGCCACCACCTTGCCGCCGCGGATACCCGGACCCGGGCCAAAGTCGACGAGGTAATCGGCGGCCCGCATGGTGTCTTCATCGTGCTCGACGACGAGGACGGTGTTTCCCATGTCGCGGAGGCGTTCGAGGCTGGCCAGGAGGCGGGCGTTGTCGCGCGGGTGGAGACCGATACTTGGCTCATCCAGTACATACAGAACGCCGACAAGCCCTGACCCGATCTGGCCAGCGAGGCGGATGCGCTGGGCTTCGCCGCCGGAGAGCGACGGGGCAGGGCGGTCGAGTGTGAGATAGTGGAGCCCGACATTGAGGAGAAAGCCGAGCCGAGCCCGGATCTCCTTGAGCAGTTCCCCGGCGATTGTCTTCGCATTGGCGGCCAGGGCCGCCTCATACCCATCGAGCCAGGGGACGAGGCCCCCGATCGGTGTCCGCCCGACCTCCACGAGGGTTTTTCCCCCGACCCGGACAGCACGGGCCTGGGAGTTCAACCGTTGCCCCTGACAGGCCGGGCACCGGACCACACGCATGTACTTTTCGAGCTGCATTCGCCGCGGTCCGGAGGCCGCTTTTCGGAACTGCGCCAGGAGTTGGGGAACGATCCCCTCCCACGTCCCACCATGTTTCCAGACGGCCCCATTTCGCTGTTTCCACTCCCACACGACATGGGCATCGCCGCCACCATTGAGGAGAATGTTGCGGTGCTCTTCGGGCAGATCCTTCCAGGCGGTCTTGAGGTCGATTCCGAACGTCTTGGCCACCCCTTCGTAAATGTGCTTCCGCCAACGGCCCATCCCCTTGAGTGGGCCGACGATTGGGACCGCCCCGGCGTACAGGCTCAGATCGGGATCGGGGACGAGGAGATCCGGGTCGAACGTGAACTGATTCCCAAGCCCATCGCACGAGGGGCACATCCCGTGCGGGCTATTGAAGCTAAAGAGTTGCGGCGTCGGCGGCTCGTAACTGACCCCGCAATGGGTGCAAGCGTAATGCGCGGAAAGAAGAATATCGGCCGGGCCTTCGCTCTCCAAAGCATCTGCCGCGTCTGGGTCGGCGGGTCGGTCTCCTGACTCGATCGCAATGATCAGATTCCCCTCGGCCAGTGCGAGTGCCTGCTCGACCGCCTCGGCCACTCGCACCCGGAACCCACCCTCGCCGGTTCCGCGCTGGACCAGCCGATCGATCGCGATCTCGATCGTGTGCTTGATCCGCTTGTCGAGCTTGAGGTCGTCCCCGAGTTTGACGGCCTGACCATCGACCCGAGCGCGGACGTATCCTCGACGGACCATGTCGGCGAAGAAGTCCTTGAACTCGCCCTTTTGGCCACGGACGACCGGAGCGAGAATGGTGAACCGTGTGCCGGCCGGCAGCGCCAAAATCCGGGCGACGATTTGCTCGCGGGTTTGGGCGGTGATGGGCCGCTCGCACCTGGGGCAATGCCCCTGGCCGAGCCGGGCGTACAGAACCCGCAGGTAGTCCGACACTTCGGTAATTGTGCCGACCGTCGACCGCGGGTTCCGGCCTGCCGTCTTCTGCTGGATGCTGACAGCCGGGGACAGCCCGCCGATGTAATCGACGTCCGGTTTGGGGAGCTGGCCGAGGAACTGGCGAGCGTAACTGGAGAGGGATTCGACGTATCGGCGCTGCCCCTCGGCGTAGATCGTGTCGAAGGCGAGCGAACTCTTACCGGAGCCACTCACCCCGGTGAAGACGATCAAGCTATTCCGGGGGAGCTCAAGGTTGACGTTTTGGAGGTTATGCTCGCGCGCTCCGCGCACGACAATGGTCTGTGTGTCCATAACGCCCGAGACTCCTCCTGAGCGGGGCAGGGGGGAAGGGTACAGAGGAACAGTATAGCTGACTGTTCTCTCGGAGGAAACATGAGCCGTGCGTGTAGCAAGTTTTCCGGGAACATGAAGGGTTATCAACCTGAATGGCTGAGATCTCACAGCCTCGGGCAACGCCTGGGTTCATCAGATCAGGTGTGCGTTTTCTCGCAGTTCCGCCACCACAAAAGTGACGTCATCGGTCAGAGGGGAGTCGCCGCGGAAAGTCCGCTGAGTCTCCAGGAGCCGCGCGGTGAGACGGTCGGCCGGTTCGCCGCCATATTCCCGCAGGCAATCCCGCAATCGGTCTGTCCCGAACGTCTCGCCAATCTCGTTGCGAGTCTCGACCAGGCCATCGGTGTAGAAACACAACCGGTCCCCCGGTTCGAGTGCCACTTCCTGTTCGCGGTACACTTCCTGGGGCATGATCCCGAGCAGAAAACCCTGCGCTGTGAGAGTGTGGACGCCAGTTCGGGGGGAGTAGCGCAGTGGTGGAGGGTGCCCGGCAGTGGCGTAAGTCAACACCCGAGCCCGGCGGTCCAAGACCCCGTAGAAGGCGGTCACGAACCGGTCATCGGCGAGCCCCTGGAGTTGCCGGTTCATTGCAGCGAGTACCTCTCCAGGTCGGAGCGTCCCACCCGACACCTCGGCGAAGGCAATCCGGGACATGATGGCCACCATCGCGGCAGCGATGCTGTGCCCGCTCGCGTCGGCAATCAGGATGCCGAGGTGGTCCGGGGCGGGGCGGGCGATATCGTAGTAATCGCCTCCCAGGTGTTCGAGTGGGGCGTAATGGACTCCCCAACGGAGTTCAGGCCAGTCTGGCGGAGCGTGAGGCGTGAGAAGCCGGTTTTGGAAGCGCCCGGCCGCCCGGAGGTTAGCCCTTGACTCGGCATCCCGTGCGAGCAGGTGTTCATTGGCGAGACGAAGTTCCCGGGTTCTCTCCTCCACCGCCCGGCTCAGGTACTCCTCGCGGCGAGCAACCAACATCCGGGGGGAGATCAAACCGATGACGTCTCCCGCTTCGACGACGGGCAGATGTCGAACCCGCAACCGCTCCAGTGTCCGCAGGGCGGCTTCCCATCCTACCCCGGGTTCGATGGTATGCGGATTGCTTGTCATCCAGGCTGAGACCGGGAGTGACTGCCAGCCTGGGTTGGCCACAGCGACTCGGCGGAGCAAATCCCGTTCGGTGAAGATCCCCACCAGCGACCGATCATTGTGGATAACCACCACGGCCGCGATGCGGTTCAGATTCATGAGCCCGAGAACCACATCGAGCGGACAATCGGGGCCGACTGTCACCACGTCCGGTTGCATCACCTGGCGGACGGTTAACTGCGGGTTGCTCATGGGTTTCCGGCAAGCAAACCGGTCATTCGGGTCAGGATGGGTCCGTCGCATGGTATAATGTACCGAAGACCGCTTCGAGTGAGTTGCGTGAAGTTCGCCGACCGAACCTTGTCCTGGCCTCCGTTATGTGATGAACAATACCGTGTCTCCTCCCACACAGGGTGACCACATGCTCCCCTCCATCCGGCAGGCGGCTGCTATCCCCGTCTCCGGCGGCCGGCTTTGCATGGTGAACTCGCGGAGTGGCCGCCGGTGGGTATTTCCGAAAGGACAGATCGACCCTGGTCATACTGCGGGAGAAACCGCACTGATTGAGGTCTGGGAAGAGGCGGGGCTCGTCGGAATCCCAGACCCTGAGCCGGTTGGGAGTTACGTCTACGAGAAGTACGGTCGCCAGCACCACGTCCTGGTCTACCGGTTGACGGTTACCGAGGCATTGGACCAGTGGCCGGAACAGGA
The DNA here is from genome assembly GCA_003136315.1 of Gemmataceae bacterium. GTDB lineage: Bacteria > Planctomycetota > Planctomycetia > Gemmatales > Gemmataceae > Urbifossiella. The sequence continues at coordinate 56,929 of PLDW01000323.1, forward strand.
TTTCCGGCAGCGGTTGTGGCTGAGTGTCGACGAGGCAATCGACCGGGTCGAAGAGCCCGGTCTACGAGACATCCTCCGACGGGTCTTCCACGTCTCCCACCCCGACCGGATCGCGACTGCCTGAGTGCCTCATTCACCTTTCGGCAGACTGTGTCGACTCGACCCGCGGATCGGTCGCAATCTGGCCACAGTCCCAAACGGATTGACCGACCTCGTGAATGAGGGTCGAACATGATTCCCACAATTCGATTAACTCTCCCGATTGTGGCCTTTTTCATCTGCTGTGAGGTCGCAGCGGCCCAAACTCCGACGGCACCGCCGCCACACCTGACGCTCAACGAGGTCGTGAAGGAATACTGGCGCCACGGACTTTCTCTTCCTTCCGCAAACGCCGAACTCGTCCGTATCCGAACCTCTAACCGGAATGAAGAGAGTGAATTCGCTTTGGGTTTTCGAGTTATCCCAGCCAGCCCGAAAGAGTGGCCAGAATTCTTGATGGGATCGAGTTTCCTCAAACCCTGGCACTATGAACCGGAGGGGATCGAGCTTGCGATCCCTCACGTCGAAGCCCTGCGACAGGTCAAACTGTACCCCGAGCAAGCTCTCTGTTTTGCGGTCCAGTGCCAAACTCGCGGGTGGAACGAGTTGGCAACCGAGTTGTACGAACAGGCTCGAGAGGGGATTCGGCATCCCCCAAAATCCGGACCGTTCGTGGTGTCCCTTTACACATTCCGGGAGGGAAAAACGATCCCAGCCGGGAGGGTTCGGGAGGAGCGTCAAGACGTGTTGCAAATGATCCGCAAGGAGGCGTGGGGCCACTGGGAAGGGCGGCTCACGATGCTCGGAACGGATCGCAAGGAGATATTGCACCGGCTCCAGGGCATCGCTGCGGAAGACGCCAGTTTGCGGTCAGAGTTCAACCGGGATTTGCTCTCCACCCTGGAACGGACTGTCACTTCACCCAAATCGAAGGCTGGGTCGGTCGTATCGCTCATTGATGAATTGATGGAATATCAAGAGTCAGAAGATAGTTCAAAAGTAGATTCAAATCACGATCTGGACGGATTAACAAAGCTCATCGATCTCGGTTTTGACGCCGTTCCCGCCCTGATCGAGCACATCCACGACCCCCGCTTGACGCGGATGAGAGGTTTTGGCGGCATCAATTTCGGTTGGGAGTCCTATTACATGCGTGTTGGACACCTCGCGAGCAATATCCTGCAAGGGCTTTCCGGTCAGGATCTGCGCCGGGCGAAGCACGAACAGTACGACATGGCAGACCCGGAGAAAGCCCGCCAGTGGTGGGAGGAAGCCAGAAAACTCGGAGAGGAACAGTGGCTAATCAAATCCCGATCTGATCGGGAAGGATATCTGTCGATGCGGGTTCTCGCACGTCTGCTCCGGGTCAAATACCCCTTCCGCCTGGCAGAGGTCTACCGGAAGCACCTCCGCGACGGCGACGACAATGCCACTTTCTACTTTGCCGGGGAGATCCTGGCGAGTTCGCTCCCCCGCGAATTGAAAATCGCGTTGCTCCAAGAAGGATCAGCTCTGAACACGTTTCATGAGCGGTACTACGCACTGGTCGCCCTGGGGGAACTGGACCCACCCGCGATTCGCAAGCCCGTACTTGAGATTCTCAAAGTCTTCGCTACGAAACCCGACGTGGAGGCCGAAGATTCCCCTTCGGAGACTCGACTCCTCGCTCTAGTGAAACTCGCTAATGATCCCGATTGCTGGAACGCACTGGCGACGGTGGCGAAACAAGCTCCGCCGGAGTTTCGTCGTCAACTGATTCGCTTTGTGGGCACAGCGCCAAAGCCTGGCGAACAGGATCCCGTCCTTCGGGAGCGGATCCGCTTCGTCCTGGAATTTCTGGGTGATCGGACAGTTGTGTGGAACGATCCAGAAATGGAGTGCCGCGATTATGCAGCAGACCGGTTAGTCTGGCTGCTGGGTTTCCGGGTATCGCCCGATCCCGATCGTTGGAGCCCCTCGAATTCGGAGCGAGGTCTTTTCACGCGGCTGATTGTCCGGATCGCGATGCACCATGCTGCGGAGCAGAGACTCCGTCGCCAGCCGAACTGAGGTGACTCGTCCCCGGATGCAGTCAACAGACCGAAGGGAGAGGATCAGAAACGAAAGCTGAGCCCGTCGTAGCCCAGCGCCACGTTGGATGGCAAGGTCGGGGAGACTGCGTCGTAATCCATGCCGTGGGACATGTGAGTCAGGTACGCCTGCCGGGGTTTGATCCGTTCAATGGCGTCGAGAGCCTGCTCCAGGCTAAAGTGCGACGGGTGCGGCTTCCCCGGGCGCAAAGCGCCAAGGATGAGGACATCCAGATCCTCCAGTAACTGCCAGGATGGGTCCGGAATGCTGCTCACATCGGTACAATAGGCTACCCTGCCAATTCGGAAACCGTACACGTCGAACCGGCCGTGCTTGAGTGGGACCGGGGTCACGATCTCGCCGAGAACCTCGAAGGGGGAATCGTCGATCCGATGAAAATCAAGCCGGGGAAGCCACCCTACCGGGAGATCCTCGGTTCCCGGAAGGAACGCATAGGAGAACGCCTTGCGGATCACCTCTTCGGTCTCGGCCGTGCAGTAGATCGGGAGTGGGCGGTTCAGAATCATCGGGAAGATTCGCAGATCGTCGAGCCCGAAGAGATGATCTACATGATAGTGTGTATACAGTGTCGCGTGGACCAACTTGACTCCTGCCCTGACGAGTTGAAGCCGCAGTTCTGGGGTCGAATCAATCAAGATCGTCCCGTCTGGTGTGGTCACCACGACGGAACTGCGATAACGGTTGTTTTTGGGGTTCGGCGACTGGCAGACGGGGCAGTCGCATCCGAGCATCGGCACCCCGACCGATGTCCCGGTGCCGAGAAATGTGAAGGTGCGGGACGGCTCCATGTTGACATTCTATCACACTCCGGCCGAGGGATGTTACCCATCGGCCGGAGCCTCGAATCGCGTCAGTACTCGCCCATTGGCGGTTCTTCATCGAGATGAACCTGCTTGTATCCCCCTGTGAAGGCGAAGTACACGATCAGGAAGAGGAATCCGATCGCCAGCGTCGCCGGGACTAGAGCGGTATAGAGGAGAGCGGTTTTGGCTCCGTAGAGCTTGGCCTCCTTGAGCGGTAGCTTGTCTTGCTCGTAGTTCGGCCGGCCCTCAGTCTCCCACCACTTCTTCTGGCGGTTCAGGTTATCTTCCAATTTTGACTCGATCGGCTTCCCCTCGGCCTTCTGCTTAGCCAGCGTCTGGAGATCACCATCAAGGGTGGTTTCGGGACCGGTCGGGGGCGCTTTGCCGTCTTTCTTGGCCTCTTCGACTTTGCCCAGGTAGCCGCTGTAGTCGTCGAACACCTTGATCTTGGAGTTATCGAGCCCCGCGATGGGGGGAACCTGATTCGGGAAGATGCTGCTGACAATCGGGAACGGGGTTTTCTCCGCTTCGCCTAACTCAGTCTTGGCCTCATACCGCTTGTATGTGGCCTTCCCTTCCGCTGTCTGGTCGAGCTTTTCGACAGCGAAATAGTCCTGCTCGTATCCAATCCCGGGACCCCCCAAAATCCCGGCCCCAATCATCCCGACTCCGCCACTGAGCCCCAGCGCCAGGGCTCCGCCCTTTGGGAACCGCTCCGAGATCACCCCGAGTAGGGTGGGCCAGTAGAACGTCTTCCCGATCCCGTATACCGTCACAGCAGCAACCCACGGCCAAACGGAGTTGGTGAAGTCTTGGCCAAGGAGGAAGAGGCCGCCTGTACCGAGGCAGGCACTGACGAAGAGCAGTCCGATCGGGTTGATCTTGTGGACGATGGGACCAGCGAAGAACCGGAGGGTGAACATCAGAACGTTGGTCCAGATGAACGCGAGCTGTGCCTTCGTCCCACTCTTGAGCACTTCGGTCGTGATGTTCGTGATCCAACTGTCGGTGCCGAGTTCGACATACCCGACCAGGGCGTGAAGGATGTACAGGAACGCGAGAACCCAGTGGCCTGGCGCGAAGTCAGTGACCAGCCCGAACGCGATCCACACCGCCCCGGCAGCGAGCCAGCCGATCCAGGCAGGAGCCCCAAAGACATTCGGTAAGAGTGTTGCAAGCGCCAGTCCAATCAGTGCAGCCCCGAGAGTAAACCCAAGCATCCCGACCTGCTTCATCATATCCGTCATCGGCACCCCGGCTGTTTCTGCTTCGGACCTCGGGAATGGCCGATTGAACATCAACACCCCGTAAGCCAGCACCGGCACCAGGAAGACCCCGAGCTTGTACTCCCAGCGGATGCCACTGCCGAGTTGTTCGAATCCGAGCGTGATCACCACCCCGAGGATCAGCCCGAGCGGCCACCCAGCGTGAAGGATGTTCAACCAGTGTGTCTTCTTGCGGGAGAAGAGCGTCGCCGTGAGCGGGTTGATGACGGCCTCGCATGTCCCGTTGCCGAGTGCAAACAGCCACATCCCCGCGTTGAGACACCAGAACGCCCCCTCCTTCCCATAGGCGTTATAGACCGGTGTCGCCAGGAATGTGATCACTGCCGAGGACGCATGCAGAAGGAACGCGACGAGCATCAACTTTCCATAACCGAAGCGGTCAGCGAAGAAGCTAAAGAAGATGATGGCGAGGCCGAACCCGACCAGCCCTCCTCCAGTAATCGTCCCGAGTTCTGCCTGAGTGAACCCGAACTGGTTGCCCCAGTCCCCCAGAATCACGCCGCGAACGGAGAACCCGATCCCGGCGGCGATCAAGGTACAGAAACTGGCCCAGAACAGGATTTTTTCGTTCAGGCCGGGAGAGGCCCCGGGTGTGGGTGGAGAATTGCCGTTCACGAATCGACTCCGTGGGAGGGTGCGAGTGGAGTGCGGTCGAGTCTATCAAGTTGTTCTTTCAAGTGTCTAGGAAAAATGACCCCCGTGGGCGACTGGGGGGAGCTGGGAATCCCACGTTTGGGACAGGTTGTACACGTCGTAGGGGTTTTCCGTGGCGCTAAGCGGCGCCTCGGGAGGGTGCGCCACAGAAAAAACTCCAGCCCTGCACCCCAGCGGCCGATCTCAGGAACGTATCGCACAGCGCGACTGGCTGCGGGAGTCCTGGCGGGGGCGCGGCGTGTCACGGGAACTCAACGTGCTGGCCCTATTCAAGGGTGACGAGCGGTTTATCTTCGTCTACGACGACGATAGCCGTGCGGCCCTGATTGATGACCTCCGACAGAAGGCCGCGGATCCGGCAGTCGTGCTCAATTGGTTCGACGCGGCGGTCTTGATGGAGCGGATCAAGAACCCTACCCCCGTGGGCGATCCCGCCGTCACTGAAGACTGAGCTGTTGCTTCGGGATAAGCTTCACCCTGTGGGGTGCGGGCCCGTGTCCGCGCCATAGATTGCAATCTCGACCGGGCAGGTCGCGCACGGAGAGTGCCAGGGGTACACCCCGCCTGCTCGGAGGTGGAACGCACCTTGACGCTCGAACAGGGTCTGGCCGAGTTCTTCACCCACCTCGGTCTCGAAAAAAATGCCTCCGACAAAACTGTCAAGTCCTACCGCGAGGATCTGACCCAGGCTCTCGTGTTCGCGCGTGAACGCCTGAAAAAAGGTCAGGTGGACCCCGCTGACTGGACAACCCGACTTCTCCGCGCCTTCGTATCCTGGCTGCACGAGCAGGGATACGCCAAGTCGACGATTGCCCGACGACTTGCTGCGGTCCGGTCATTCGGGAAGTTCCTCTGCCGACAGGGGGTTCTTCAGGCCAACCCCGCGAAGGGCCTCCGCGGACCCCGTCCGGATAAACCCCTCCCTCACTTTCTGACCGTGGCGGACATCCAGAAGTTGCTGACAGCGCCTTCGCAGACGGATTGGGCCGGGCGTCGCGATCGCGCCATTCTGGAGACCCTCTACTCGGCCGGTGTCCGGGTCAGTGAACTGGTCGGGCTCGACCTGGCGGATGCAGACCTGAATGATGGGGTGGTCACGGTCCGTGGGAAAGGAAAGAAGGAGAGGCTGGCTCTCCTCGGACCCGCGGCGGTGGCTGCGATGAATCTGTGGCTCCCCGATAGATCGGAGCTTCTCGCCCGGACCAGTCTGGAGACCGACGCCGTGTTCTTGAACAAGGACGGCGGACGGCTCACGACCCGTAGTGTTGGCAGGCTACTGGTGAACTACCTGCGGCAAGCCGGGCTCGACCCCCGGACCAGCCCCCACACGCTCCGACATAGCTTTGCGACCCACTTGCTTGACGCCGGTGCGGACATCCGAGGGGTGCAAGAACTCCTGGGACACAAGAGTCTTCAGACCACCCAGGTTTACACCCACGTGACAACTGCCCGGCTTCAACAGAATTACCAGAAAGCTCACCCTCGCTCGTAAGCCTTGTTCGCCTGCCCCTGCCCACCCCGACACCGGAGTTGGGCACTGACTCGCACCGTGACCGACCGTCCCAGGGGATCCTCCATGCATGCACCCTCAATCCGGCCGGCTGCCCGCGTTTTTGTCCTGATCTTGCTACTGGCCAGTCTGGACCCGGCCGCGGCCGTGGCCCAGCCTTCGGCTGGAGCGACCGGGATCGTGTGGCGGACAGACTACAACGCCGCCAGGAAAGAGGCCCAGGAGAAGGGGCTCCCCATCCTCCTCGTGGTTGGAACCGACGACTGCTTCTACTGCCGGAAGCTCGAAGCCACGACATTCCGCGATCCGGCCGTGGCAGGCTTTGTGAGCGGCGAGTTCGTCGCTCTCAAACTCGATGCGAACCGTGAACCCGCGCTTGCAAAGTCGCTCAAGGTTCAGATGTATCCGACGATGGTGCTGGCCGGAGCGGACGGCAAGATCCATGCCTTCATTGAGGGCTATGTCGAGGCCGGGCGTCTGACGGAGCACATGAAGCGGGCCTCGGCTGCATCGGCCACAGCCGACTGGATGGCCCGAGATTACAACGAAGCCTCGAAAGCGATTGGTGCTGGCGATTATCCGAGGGCGGTTTCGCTGCTCAAGGGGTTGGTCGCGGAAGCGGGCAACAGACCGGTCGGGGTGAAGGCGAAAGAGCTACTGGCTGGTGTCGAGCAACAGGCCGCTGGACGGCTGGCGAGGGCCAGGGATCTTGAGCTGAAGGGGTACACTCCGGAGGCGCTGGATGCCCTCGCCGAATTGGTGAAGGACTACGCCGGGACGCAGGCTGCAAGCAATGCTACGGGGCTGATGGCCGGGCTCGCTGAGAAGCCTGAGAACCTGGATCGCCAGCGTGCTCGCCAGGCGCGAGATCTCCTGGCGATGGCCAAGGAAGAATTCCGCAGGGGGCGGTATCACGATTGTCTCCAACGCTGTGAACAACTCTCGACTGGGTTCCCGGACCGAACGGAAGCGAAAGAGGCCGGAACTCTGGCCGCCGAGATCAAGGACAACCCGGAACGCCTGGCGGCAGCTTGCGAACAGATGAACGAGAAAACGGCAGCAATGTATCTCACACTGGCCGACTCCTGGGTGAAGAAGGGCCAGCATGCCGAGGCCACCACATGCCTGGAAAAGGTCATGAAACTGGCCCCGAACTCCCGCCAGGCAGAATTCGCCCAGGCCCAGCTCACCAAGATCCAGGGCCGCGAACCGGCATCCGCAGCATCCTTCCGGAAACCGTAGGCAAACCGATCTCTCTGCTCGGTGGTTTTACAGACTTCACGACCCCGCCTTTTGGCGGGGTTCTTCGTTTCCCCCCTACAGCCCTCAGCCGCGCGGCAGATTCGTCTGGGCATTTCGCGCGGTCTGGGCCATCATCTGTCCGTGACCCTCGGCTGGGTCACGGGCTGGGCAGACCAATGGCGATCTTTCTCGATGGTGTGACAGCGGCGATACTGGCGGGAGGGCTGGGAACGCGGCTCCGACCGGCGGTCGCTGACCGCCCCAAGGTGTTGGCACCGGTCGCAAGTCGACCGTTCCTGACCTACCTGCTCGATGCAGTGGCGCGGGCCGGAGTGCAGGAAACCGTTCTGCTTGTGGGCTACGGAGCCGATCAGGTTTGCTCCGCTCTTGGGACTGAGTACGCCGGGATGCGGATCAATTATTCACGCGAGACCGCGCCGCTTGGGACCGGTGGTGCGCTGAGACTGGCGCTTCCCCTTCTCCGGAAGACGCATGTTCTCCTGCTCAACGGGGATTCGTTCTGCGATGTCGATTTGCCCGCATTCCTGGATACGCTTCAAGTCGCCTCAGGGGCCGTCGGGTTGGTGTTGGCCGAGGTCGAGGACACCTCACGCTATGGGCGGGTGCAGGTCAAGCCGGACGGTCGCGTGGTCCGGTTCGAGGAAAAAGGCGGGGACCAGTCGGCCGGTCGGATCAACGCAGGCATCTACCTCATCCCACGCGATACGGTCGCAACGATTCCCGCTGAGAAGCCAGTATCGCTGGAGCGAGATGTTCTTCCGAGCTGGGTCGAGGGAATCGGGGTCTGGGGGTATCCGGGCGGCCGGTTTATCGACATCGGCACACCAGAGTCCTACGCCGAGGCCGAGGCGTTCTTCCAAACCAGCAGTCGGGGCGGGGTTGACAGGAGTTGAGCGTGCGGGCTACGCTCTGCGCTCATCCGTTGATCGATCTCGTCTTGCGCGGACCAGGGGTGCGGGGCACATCTGTCGCCTTGCGTTTGCCGAACTGACTGGTCGCCCGCCAGACGGGGAACAACAATGCCTCGCCCACCCATGCCGGAGACCAAGTCGAGATGCCCGCCCGCCCCACCACGATCGGCTTCGTCGTCGACGGCCCTGACCACAATTGTGGGGTGCAACCCCTGGTGGGAGGACTCTGTCGCCGGGGGTGGTCCGTCCATGTCCTTCTTTGCGGCGTGTCTGCATCCACCAATTTTGGTGCTTGGCGCGAGACTGGTGCTCGGATTCACTTTTTGGATGCCTCACTCTCCCCTATCGCATTCCGGGTCCCCAATCTCTACGAACCATCACCGACTGACCACACGGACCATATCCGCCACGCGGTGGCGGCGCTCCACCACAACTACCACTTTGATGTGATCGAGTTCGGAACTCATGGGGGCACCGGGTTCCGGACCGTCCAGGCGAAGCGAGCCGGGCTCGGGTTTGACGATGTCGTCTTGGCCGTTCGGTTCGATGGGTGTGGCCAGCGGTCCCGCGAGCAAGCGGAACGGTGGCCGTCGGGGCTGGATGAGCTGGAAGTCGACTTCGCGGAGCGTTACTCCTTCGAGTCCGCCGACGCCCAGGTTCTCCCAACGACAGAGTCGGCAGAGTACATCCATCGCCTGGGTTGGAGCTTTCGTGGTCAGCCCCCCGGCAACTTGCCGGGGGTTCTCATACCGCCCTCAGTCGGCCTGACTCATGGTCTGCCAGATGAGTATGAACGATTGATTCGATGTCATCGGAATCGTGCGAGCAGCCCCACCGGCGAGAGTGGAGGTTCCACCCTGGTGAGCATAGGCGTCACCCATTACAACCTCGGTCGATTCCTCCCCGCCGCTTTGGAGTCAGTCGCTGCTCAGACGTATCCGAATGTGGAGGTGATTGTTGTCGATGATGGATCCACGGAGCGGGAGTCGATCCTGGCTCTGGAGGAGGCCAAGCAACGCTACTCACACTTCCGGTTCCTATCTCAACCCAACAGCGGAGCTGCATCGGCCCGAAACCGGTGTTTGACCGAGGCTCGTGGCGAGTACTTCATCCCGGTCGATGCGGACAACATCGTCCGACCGGACATGGCCGAGACATTCGTCCGCGGAATCAGCCGTAATCCTCACCTGAGTGCGATGACGTGCTATTTCCTTGCGTTCCGTGACGCTCATCCGCAAGCCACGAGGGAGTATCTCTTCGCCTGCCGGCCGACCGGCGGTCCGCACACGATGGCAAGTCTGCGGAACATTTACGGCGACACGACCGCGATCCTCCGGACGGAGGATTTTCGCGCGGTGGGGGGCTACGAACCGGACCGTGGCACCTCGACAGAGGACTGGGAAGGATTCGTGAAACTTGTTCACGCAGGAAAGCAGGTCGGGGTGATCCCGGACCACCTCTTCGAGTATCGCCACCGTTCGGCCAGTTTCTCGCGGAGCACGAATCGGTTTGCGAACCACCAACGGGTGCTGCGGCAGTTCACGCACCGTGACCAACTGCTCCCGGGGGAAGCCGTGGTGCTGTGGTCTGCACTATTGGGCTTTCAGCAGCAGGTGGAGCAACTCACGAGCCGACAAGAGTGCCTCCGATACCGACTGGCGGATCAGGTCTACTCGCTGTGTGCGAGAGTTCCTGGAGCGTCCCGCCTCGTCAAGCGAATCGTCCGCTCGGCGTTGGCCGGGTGCAGGCGGCTCGGCACAGCTCAGAATGGCCCGCTGATGACACAGCGCGGTAGAGCTGCAAATGAAACTGATCAGAACCAAGGCAATGGCCCGCAGATGACGCAGATCTTCGAACGCAGATAAAATCTTGATCAGAATCATGAGAATGGCCCTCAGACGACGTAGCGTTGACCACCCGTTACCCCAGGTAGCCGAAATGCCCGCAACGCCAGCGAGGCTCGAATAAAATTTGCGCAGCGTGCCAAGAAATCGAGGGGTTGCTATGCAGACTTTGACGCAGAGAAAATCATGATCAAAACCAAGGCATTGGCCCGCAGATGATGCACGCTCCGACATAGATAAAATTTTGATTAAATGGAATCTGGTCTTTATCTGGATTTCATGTACGTTAATATCTACGTCATCTGCGGGCCATTACTCCTGAACTTACGGTGTGACCCCATACCCCCGGACTCATCATGGGCGACCCCAACTCCCCGACCTCGACTCCGTCGCCGCCCGTCAGGCTCGAATCGGTCGATGCCTACCGGGGGCTGGTCATGTTTCTGATGATGGCGGAAATCCTGAGACTCGCGGACGTCGCAAAGGTTATCCCAGATTGTGAGATCCTGGGGTTCCTGGGCAGACAGCAGACGCATGTTGAGTGGATTGGTTGCACGCTCCACGATCTGATTCAGCCCTCGTTCTCATTCCTGGTCGGGGTCAGCCTGCCGTATTCCCTGGCGGCCCGACGTGCTCGGGGTCAGTCGCCCCTCAGGATGACTCTCCATGCGTTCTGGCGAGCGTTCATACTCGTCTGGCTTGGGATCATACTCGGGTCGCTCTGGAGCAACGTCCCGAATTATGGGTTCACCGACACGCTCTCACAGATCGGACTTGGCTACGGATTTCTGTTTCTCTTGGGATTCTCGCGCGTCCGAATTCAGTTGCTCGCATTCGCGGCACTCATCGTGGGGTACTGGGCGTTCTTTGCCTTGTGGCCGGCACCAGGACCGGATTTTGACTGGGGGGCGGTCGGGGTGAAACCGGCCTTTCTCCAGAACAACGAACTCACGGGATTCGCAGCCCACTGGAGCAAGAACGCGAATACCGCGGCCGCGTTCGACCAGTGGTTCCTCAACCTCTTCCCACGGGAGAAGCCGTTTGAGTTCAATGGCGGGGGGTATCAGGTTCTCAGCTTTATTCCCACCCTCGCTACGATGATCCTGGGGTTGATTGCCGGCGGCATCCTCAAAGGCGACCGGCCACGATGGGGCAAGGTGGCCTGGCTGATGGTGGCTGGTGGAGTCGGGCTGGGAGCCGGGTACGGACTCGGGCAAGCAGGCATCTGCCCGGTAGTCAAGCGAATCTGGACGCCGAGTTGGGTCTTCTTCAGCGGAGGGTGGTGTTTCATTCTTCTGGCCGGGTTTTATGCGGTGGTTGATTTGATAGGCTTGCGACGGTGGGCGTTCCCACTGGTGGTTGTGGGAATGAACTCGATCGCGGCGTACTGTATTAGCGCGTCATTTGTGAAACCAGAAATCCACAAGATGGTGAAACGCCACCTCGGTGCGAGGACATTCGAGATCCTCGGCCCGGAGTATGCTACCCTCCTTCACGGCGCTGTCACACTTGTTGTCCTGTGGCTCATCCTGTTCTGGATGTACCGGAGGAAGGTGTTCATCCGGGTCTGAGGCAGGTGGAGGAAGACAATCTCCCAGCAGGATCGGGTGCCACGGGCGGCTTGACCGCCCTTGAAGGCGTTGCACGGGCGGACAAGCCGCCCGTGGCACCCACACCCGTGGCACTCATTTCCGGCCGGCTCGCTGACGATGCACCTCGACCCCGGCGGCGGCGATTTTTGGGAGGAGATCGCACGTTGGGAGTCCGATGCGCCCCCTGTGCCACCGAATGGTCTCGGATTATTCTGTCTCCATGCTCACCGTACACATCCGAGTCACGGACACTGCCTCCGGCCGACCGACCCCCGTCCGGCTCCGGATCACGGGTCCGGACGGGGCGTTCTATGCCCCGTTCGGCCGGTCGATTGACTTCCCGACTGTGCGCGGCGAGTCCGTCGGCGGACACCTGATGCACGGTGCGGAGCGGTGGGTCTACACCGATGGGTCGTGTGAGGTCCAACTCCCAAGCGGTGTACCGCTCCATGTCCAGGCATCGAAGGGACCTGAGTATCAGCCGGTCGACCAGACCGTGACCCTCGGTCCCGGTCAAATGGCCATCCGACTAGCGGTCAAGCGACGTTCGGATATCCGGGCTGATGGTTGGTATCCGGGCGACACACGCTGCCACTTCCTCCCTCCCCATGCGGCCTTACTCGAAGCTGCCGCCGAAGACCTTGATGTGGTCAATGTCCTGGCGACCCCATTCACCCAACTCACTCAGGATGGGAAAATCTGCACCACAGTTCCGGATCTTCTCGGTTACAGCGGGCAATCACCGGCGCTCTCTTCCGATGACAGTTTGTTGGGAGCGGAGGGTGAGCGCGCGAGAGGGGGTCGGTTGGTCGCGGTGAACACCCTAAATACGCACCCGGTTCTCGGGCGAGTCGGGCTTCTGCACACGCACCGGCCGGTTTTCCCGCTGACATTTGGCCCACCGGATGAAACCGACGACTGGTCGGTCTGCGACTGGTGCGACCAGTGCCACCGCAAAGGCGGACTGGCAGTGTGGGTCGACCCCTTCCGCACCGAAACACTCCCAGGGGAGGCGCTCGTCGCCCTGATTCTGGGAAAGATCGATGCGATCGAGCTCGACTCGCACCCGCGGCGGCATTCGCTCCTGCCAGTGTGGTATCGATTGCTCGATGCCGGCTTGCAAGTCCCCCTCGTCGGTGGGAGTGGCAAGGATAGTAACCGGATCGCACTCGGAGCGGTCCGGACCTACGCCCGATTGATGTCCGACGACCCCCTGACCTACAAGAACTGGATCGAAGCCGTCCGGGCTGGCCGCACGTTCGCAACCAACGGACCGCTCCTGAGTTTCTCGGTCGAGGGCGCCGGGCCGGGTGAGACGATCGACCTGACGAGCACGCGGGCGGTTCGCGCGCGGGCGACGGTAATTGGGCCGACACTGACGGGGCGGCTGGAGGTGGTGATGGGTAGCAAAGTTCTCTCGACTGCGGAAGAAAGTGGTGGTTTCAGTCTTGAGATTGAGTGTTCCCCGACCGAGTCGACCTGGGTTGCAGCGCGCTACACCGGCTCGCCGTCACCACCTGCGACGGACCTCTCGTTCGCCCACACGTCGCCCGTGTACATTCGGGTCGGTGGGCAACCTCTCTCCGCTCGTCCTGAAGCGGTCGCTGCACATCAGAGATCGATTGAGGAGGTGGCAGGGTGGGTCAAGACGCTGGGTCGGTTCCATGAACCGAAGAAACAGGCCCATCTCCTTGAGTTGTGCCGCCAGGCAGGAGCCAAACTCGGTGGTGGAGGAGATCGGGGATGACCTACACCCGTCGCCTCTGGGCTGTGATCCGGAGGTGGGGACGGACCCGCTTCCCCCGCCGCCTCCAAATCACGCTCGCGGTCGCAATTGGGTTACTCGCGGTTGGAACGGTCGGCTATCGCTGGATCGAGGGGGATACTTGGTCGTATTTCGATGGGTTCTACATGACCGCGATCACCCTGACCACGATCGGGTATGGGGAGACTCACCCGCTCTCGGACTCTGGCCGCTTCTTCACGGTCGTGCTGGCGTACAGCGGGATCTTCACACTGGCCTATTTCGCGTCCGAGTTGGTTCGCTCCGTCGTGACCGGGGAACTCCGTGAGGTCATTGGGAGGCAGTGGGTGGACGACCAACTTAATAACCTGACCGGACACATGATCGTGTGCGGGTACGGCCGCATGGGACGGATCGTGTGTGGGGAGTTGGATCGGCAGAAGAAGCGGTTCGTGATCATCGACAAATCTGCCCCGGCTCTGGCCAGCTTGCCGTACACACACGGACTACCGATCGCAGGGGACGCAACTGTCGACGAGATCCTCCGCAAGGCTGGAGTGGAACGCGCTCGCGCCCTGATCACGGTGGTCTCTTCCGACGCCGATAACTTGTACATCTGCCTCAGCGCGCGGCTGATCCATCCCAAGCTCCTGATCGTCGCCCGTGCGGAAGAGGAAGAGGCGGAAGCAAAGCTCCGAAAGGTAGGAGCGAATAAAGTGATCTCGCCGTATCTGGCCGGTGGGCACCGGGCTGTCCAGGCGGTCCTCCGGCCGACCGTCCTGCACTTCATGGAGATGGCCACTCGACCCGAATTTCTCGACCTTCAGATCGAAGAAGTGAAAATTCTTCCGAACAGTCGGATTGCTGGCCACACCCTCCGTTATGTCCGGTTGCACCAGGATCTCGGAATCATGGTGGTGGGTATCCTCCGACCGGATGGCGAATTGCTCTATAACCCTCAAGAAGACACGGTGATAGAGTCGGATTCGGTCCTCATTGCGCTGGGCCAAAGGCGGCAACTCGACCTGCTCGAAGCGATGTCGCGAGGGCCAGAAAAAGCGGAAGGTGGGTGAGTGCAGAAACGGCGTGAAAAGCAATTCAACCCGTCCGGCCGAACCGGGTTCGAGAGCCCAGCGCTGGCGAGTTGTAACAGTCGCGGGCTGGGTAATTCTCCTGGTCGCTACACTTCACCCACTTCGCTCGCCTGGCGAGTCTGCCGGGTCCGAAGGGTTCCCGGGCGAACGCGGGCCTGTACAATCGCCGGTGTGTCGGCCGATCATAGGAGATGACGGCCCAGAGTCCTCCTCGCACCCAAGTCCGAGTCCTCCGAATGTCCGAGATCGAACAGCAGTTGCTCGGCGTCCTTTCTTCCCGGTCGTTTCGGAAAGGCGATTTCACGCTCGTGTCAGGAGCGAAGAGCAGCTACTACATCGACGGAAAAATGAGCGAGGTCAACCCTGAGGGAGCGTACCTGATCGGGGAGGTTCTGTTCAATCGGATCCGCCACCTTCATGTGGACGCGATCGGCGGGTTGGCGGTCGGGGCTGTCCCTTTGGTCACTGCCACGGTCATCAGCTCCCACCACCACCGGCAGCCGATTGAAGGTTTCTGGGTCCGTGACGAGGTGAAATCTCATGGCACCAAAAAGCTGATCGAAGGGGGATTGAAACCAGGTTCCCGGGTCGTCATCGTGGACGACGTGATCACCAAGGGCGGTTCTTCCCTGAAGGCGGTGAATGCTGTGAGGGAGTCCGGGTCCGAGGTTGTGCTCGTCCTCGCCTTGGTGGATCGGCTGGCGGGAGCGCGCCAGTTGTTCGCTGAGAACGGCATCACGAACTATGAGGCCGTTTTCTCCATCCGGGAGTTCGGAGTTGAGGTGCCTGACAACTCTTCGGCAGTCGCAAATTGACCCCTTCCTCCTGCAGGCATCCCGACTGCTGTCAGAGGTTGTCGAATCACTCGTTCCTGCTTCTCGCTCGATGCGAGAGGATCACCTGCCGTGGAAGTGTTTGTGCCGGAAGTCACACAACGACATCGGCCCGTCTACGAGAGACGGGCCGGAATGAGAGGATTGCTCAGCCATCTCCCGTGTGGGGAGGTGGCTCCGGCCTAGAGAGTCTCACTGGGGGTTCGTCTCCCCATCACCAGGGAGACAACGAACATCACCAGAAAGATGAAAAACAGAATCCGGGCCGCATCCATTGAGACGTTCGCGACCCCGACGAAGCCGAACAGCGCGGACACCAGCGCCAGCACCAGGAACAAAAGAGCCCAGCGGAGCATGACAAAACCTCCACAAAGTATCTTGGGATAGAGCCAATTGCTATTTATCAAAAACTGCTCGAAGTTTTCCCTTAGAGCAGGCTGAAAAGAGTGAGTCTTCTGAATCACATCTGCTGCAGCAATCCATACATAAGGCCTTTGATCAGGCTCTCGATCTCTTGCGGCGAGTAGTCGCAAGAAGCTTATGCAGACGCCATGCCAATTTCGGCTCTTGGGTCGATTGACCCGAAATCTCGGAGATTCCCGGGCCGAATGTGGTGGTACGCGGGATTGATCTGCCAAGAGTGCGCAACCATTCGCCTCGGGAGTGGTGAGCCTCATCTCAGCCTACGCACCAAGTCCCTGGTCGCGGAGGAATCCGGCCTCGGAGTTGCTTTGTGGTTCAGGGCACGTGCCCAACGTGGAGAACCCAACTTCTCACCCTGGAACCGATCATCGCGACACGACGCCAGCATGACCATGCCCACACGCATCGACTCGATTGACATCGGTGGACCAGAAACGGCGANNAGCGAGTCGCCTACTTTCACAGACGCCCAACCGCAAATGGGACAACCTTACAGGCCTCATGGATCAGGGCGGGATTCGGATGTACCACAGTTGACGGTGGTGACATCACCTCTGGCGGGGTCTCCGGCGAGAATTTTCCCGGATTGCTGCACGATGGCAGGCTCGGCATCCCTCTATATGTGGGTAGAAGACCGTTCTGGAGGTTTCCCCAATGGCCCAGCTCACACTCCGTACTCTCCTCGCCTACATCGACGACACCTTGGAACCGGCTCTCGCCCGGCAACTGGGTGCGAAGGTGGCCGAAAGCGAGCTTGCACGGGATCTGATCGAGCGAATCAAGAAGGTCACCCGTCGTCGCGGCCTTAAGTCCCCGAGCACGACGGGGACCGATGGGGAGGTCTCGGACCCGAACACCGTTGCCGAATATTTGAGTGATACCCTTGATGGGGAGCAGGTCACACGGCTGGAACAGACATGTCTGGAATCGGATGTCCATCTGGCGGAAGTTGCGGCCTGCCATCAGATCCTGACAATCATCCTCACCGAACCGGTTCGAGTTCCGCCTCAGGCTCGTCAGCGGATGTACGCTCTGATGAAACCTCCGGCTTCCGTGCCGAACCGCCGTCCGGGAAAGACATTACCGGTGGGTGGGGTCGCCCCCACCCTCGCGGGTGTGGCTGAACCCGACGACGACGATGCAACTCTCCTTCTGGGCATGGGCCGATACGGTGGCGGGTCGTTCCTGGGTCGGGTTGCGCTGGTCGTAGCCGCGATTGTGTTGGCCGGGTTCCTCGGGGTGGCTGTCTTGATGGCCCTGCCTCAAACGCCGCCGCCCTCGCCCGATTCTTCTTCGGGGTACGTCTACGCTGAGGTGCCGCCACCCGCTCCCCTTGTCCCCACGCCGCCCGAACCTCTCAGACCAATGCCGACCCCCGACAGCGGCAAGCCACCCCCGCCAGAACCAACCCCACCTACCGTCGTACCGCCTCCGTCGAAGCCAGTGGAGAAAAAAGTCACGATCACGCCACCCAGCGCAGAGAGGGTTGTGCTGGGCAAGGCGGAGGGCTTGAACGTGATTGTTCTGACCCGGCCGGACAATGCTCCTGGTTGGGTGCGGTTGGATCCGGCGGGAGTGGCTGATGTCAAAGGTAATGATCCCGTGCTGTGTCTGCCCGGGTACAAAGCCGACGTCCAGCTCGCGACGGGAGTGAAAGTTCGGCTCTGGGGGAATGTGCCAGAACTCCTCCCGGACCGGATCCTGGAATCACACGTTCGATTCCACGCTCCAGAACGCAAGGTCGAGGGGAAGGGCGAGGAGTTCGATGCCGACATCACGCTTCTTGCAGGCCGGATCTACTTGAGTACGACCCAACCTGCTGGCGGACGTATCCGCGTCCGCTTCGGGAGAGAAGTCTGGGACGTCACACTGAGCGATGATAAAACGGATGTCATGGTTCAACTGGTGAGTGTGTTTGAGGCCGGAATGCCGTACGTGCGCAACAGGGGATCGATCCAGTTGGAGGCTCGTGTGGCCGTCGTTCGCGGTACAGCGGGGTTGGTCGAGCGGTCTCGTTCACGCACATTTGAGAAGGTCGTTAGCCCGAAGATCATCACCTGGGACACTCATACCAGGATCGCGTCCGACCCGAAACCGATTGAAGAGGGAAACGTCTATTACGAGAAATTCCCACCACTCGCATCGGAGCCGGGCAAGGTGGTGCAGCGAGCACTCACCGATATGGCCGGGCGGTTGACCGAGCCGGGTGGGGTCAAGCTGATGCTGGTCGAACTCCTGACTTCTCCCCCCGAGTCGGTGCAACCATTTCTTGTCATCCTCGCGATCTACGCTCAGGCCGCGATCCTCTACGGGGAGGCTGCAGGTAATGAGTTGAAGCCGCTGATCGATCTGCTGACGGATGACACCCGTGGTGTCTCGATCCGGGTCGCAGTGATCACCGCCCTCGCTGCCTGGATCCCCCACGCAACCGGGAACTCGGCTTTGCTGGAACAGCAACTGGCTCCCAAGCTTCGTCAAGAGGGCGAGCCGGAACTGATCCTTCGGCTTCTGAGGGGCTACATCTCCCCGACCAAGCCCGATCCGGGTGAACTCGATCGATTGGTTGACTTGCTGAACTACCAGTCGGTCGCGGTCCGGGAACTCGCCTTGTGGAACCTGCTGACGATCGTCGACCCGGCCGCAGTCAAGGATCCCAAGATGGTGACAGACGTGGCACAGACCGGGCCAGGATACGACAAGTTCGTCAAGGCTTGGCAAGCCCGTGTGGATGAGATCAAGAATCGGCCGCTGCCGAAGAAGTGAAGGGGCGCGTCGTGAAGCGATGTCGGCGCTGCGGAGTGATCCCAGCCCTTCAGGCTGGAAGAGTGTTGGTGGTCGTCTCCCCAGGGCGGTGCCCTGGGGTGAGGGATCTCAGCCTTTCAGGCTGAAAATCGATTGATGTAGAGGCTGTGGTCTGACTCTCTTCATCCTGAAGGGGTGAGAGTTCTCATTCCAGGTGATGCCTTGGGTTTCCTTAACCCTTGACTCGCCTGGGCCGTCGCGGTAGTGTTCAGACAATCTTCTGCGTGGGCGTCGTGTCAGCAATCTCGCCCTGAATCGACAGAGGGGAGGAACCCCCTCCGGTCGAAGTGTCCACAATCACCGAAGAGTGACTCTCTCGAATCGACTGATGCTTGTCTTTCCTGCGAGCCCCCCTATTCGCGTCGTCGTGACTGGTCTACTGGTCATGATTGGGCTTGTATGCGCGCCGGGGAGGGGGGTGGCTGGGTGTGGCGACTACGTTCATCTCTGCGGTCACACACCCTCGGTGCTGGCCGAGTTGTCCAGTGTCGGGCCGAATGATCCTCCTGCCATCCCCAACGAACCCCTCTCACCCCGACCGCCGTGCCACGGCCCTGGTTGCTCGACCTGGCCGACCCATCCGGTCGCCCCCTTGACCGCGCCAAACACGCTCAGGGTTGGGAAAAGCGAGATGGTCACAGAGACTGAGATCCGTGGGAGTGATGATCCCCCGGGATGGTTCGTGGCCACTTCGGTGGAGGACAGGGGAGTTCACATCCCGTTGCTCATCTTTCATCCACCCCGCGTCTAATCCTCCCGTCGAACTGCCGCACCCTGTCAAGCCGCGTTCTCTCCGCTGCGCCCGATCTGCTTGGGCTGTTGGCGAACTGTGGCCTTCAAGGGGCGTTCCGTACCTTCCACGCTGGTCGACTTTCGTAGCCGCACTGATGTCGAGTTCTGGCCAGCGACTATCGCCGTGTCCGCTCCTACACCGAATTCGTTTCATCAGCAGGTTCATCTCATGGATACGTCTACTTCTCCCCCCGCAATGGCGGTCCTCCGGCGAGTTGTTCGACCCGCGGCCCCGTACGTCCCGGCGATCGGTCCGAAACTCCGCATCCTGCTCCTGGTTGTGTTCGGCCTCTTTGCGATCCTCGGGGCCACAGGTGTCTACCTGTCGGCGGTCACTCTGCTGAACTGGGTTCGTTCGCCAAATAATTACACCACCCCATTCAGCTTGTGGGTGTTTTTGGCTCACATCCTGATTGGGGTGCTCGGCACTTTGCCATTCCTGGTCTTCGGAGCGTTTCACTGGGCTTCGGCTCGACGCCGCGAGAATCGGGTCGCTGTCCGCCTGGGAGTGCTGGTGTTCCTCGCCGGACTGCTGGTGTGTGTCTCCGGGTTTGCACTCGTCCAGATGGAGAGCCTACCACAGTTGCCAACCGGATCGGTGTCGCGATCAATCGCTTACTGGCTGCATGTGTTCCTCCCGGTCGGGGCGGTCTGGCTTTACGTCAAACACCGTCGGGCTGGCCCACCCATCAAATGGCAACTGGCGAAGGTCTGGGGGTTCGGAGTGGTGGCGTTCACCCTTGGGATGGTGATCATGCACGCCCAGGATCCTCAGCGGTGGTTCCGGGAGGGGCCGAAGGAAGGTGCGACCTATTTTGAACCCGCTGCCACCCGGACTGCGGACGGGAAATTCGTGAATGCCGACACCCTGATGATGGATGCGTACTGCACGAAGTGCCATGCCGATGTCGCCAACGATCACTTCCACTCAGCCCACAAATTCAGCTCTTTCAACAACCCGGCTTACCTGTTCAGTGTCCGGGAGACACGGAAAGTCGCCAAGGATCGCGACGGCGACCTGAAGGCATCGCGGTGGTGCGCAGGGTGTCACGATCCAGTCCCGTTCCTGAGTGGGGCATTCGACGACCCGAAGTTTGACGATATGAACCACCCGACCGCCCATGCCGGGATCACCTGCACCGTCTGCCACGCCATGACCCATGTTCACGGAACCATCGGAAACGGTGGATACACACTCGAAGAGCCCCCTCACTACCCGTTCGCGAAAAGTACCGACTCCACCCTCCAGTGGCTCAACAACCAGCTCGTGAAGGCCAAACCCGACTTTCATAAACAGACCTTCCTGAAGCCATTCCACAAGACAGCCGAGTTCTGCGCGGCCTGTCACAAGGTCAGCCTCCCCGTCGAGCTGAACCACTACAAGGAGTTCCTGCGCGGGCAGAATCACTACGACACCTACCTGCTCAGCGGAGTCTCCGGGCATGGCACCCGGAGCTTCTACTATCCGCCCCAGGCGAAAGAGAACTGCGCTGCCTGCCACATGCCGCTACTGCCGAGCGGCGACTTCGGGGCCAAGGATTTTGACGGATCGGGAACGCGGAAGGTCCACAATCATCGGTTCCCGGGTTCAAACACCGGGCTGTTCAGTCTCCTGAAGGATGATCCGCGGTATGCTGCCCATGCCCCCGAATTCCAGAAGACGATCGACCTGCACACCGGGTACCTTCGGGGCACCGCCGCAGATGGGTCGGACAAGAAGGTCCGTATCGACCTTTTTGGGCTCAAGTCGGGGGGAAGTCTGGACTCGGCGGTCACACCACTACGGCCGACGCTCCCGACACTCCAGCCGGGCCAGTCCTATGTGGTTGAGGTCATCGTCCGCACACTCGGGCTTGGCCACCCACTGAGCCAGGGGACCGTCGACTCGAATGAGATCTGGGTCGATTTCCACGCGACCAGCGGCGGCCGGGAGATTGCCCGCAACGGGGCGACCGCCCGGTCCGGGGACGCGGGTGAGGTTGACCGCTGGGCGCACTTTATCAATGTCCTCATGCTCGACCGGAACGGGAATCGGATCAATCGCCGTAACCCCCAGGACATCTTCACCCCGCTCTACGACAAGCAGATCGCGCCAGGGGCCGCGGCGGTCGCCCACTACCGGCTTGACATCCCACCCGACATCTCCGCACCGGTCGAACTCACCGCCCGGGTGCGGTATCGCAAGTTCGACCACGAGTACATGACCCTTGTCCACGGTGGGAAGGAACCGCCGGTGTTGCCGATCGTCGACATGTGCGCGGATACGGTCACTCTTCCTGTCGATGGGGTGGCCAGGGAAGTGCCGTCGCAGGTGTCACCAATCAAGCCGCCCTGGCAGCGGTGGAACGACTACGGGATCGGGTGCTTCCTCGAAGGGGGAGGCAAGCGAGGGAACTTCCGGCAGGCCGAGGAAGCGTTCAAGAAACTTCTCACTCTTGGAGTGCCGGACGCGGTCCCGCATGGGCACCTCAACCTGGCTCGGGTGTACATTGAGGAGGGCGGGGATGCGAGGTTCACCCAGGCCGCAGCGGAACTTGACGCGGCGGCGAAGTGTGATCCCCCAGCTCCCGCCTGGAGCCGGGCCTTCTACACCGTTCAGGTGAATAGCAACACACTCAGTCGCAAGGAACAACTGGATGCAGTTATCGCCGACCTTGAGAAATTGCTCGATCCGGCCTCCCAACCAAAGGAGCGGGGGTTCGATTTCACGAGGGATTACGTGGTGTGGAATATCCTGGCGAACCGGCTTTACAAGCGCCGGGAATACGAACAGGGGGCAGATCGCGCCGATGCCCGAAAAGACTTCCTGCTCCGTGCGGTGAAGGCTGCCGAACGGGTACTTGAGCTTGACGCCGAGGATGTGGAGGCCCACGACCTCTTGACCAGAGCCTACCGTGAACTTGGGGAATCTGGTCCGGTGAAGGGCTTGTCGGCCACGCCTACGCTCGACTGGATGGCCAGCCAGGTGGCGACCGCTGCCGACCCGAAGCATCCACCCGACCAGCGGATGACTTCATGTTTCGATCTCGCGGCTGCTGTGCCCGGGTTGCCATCGCCGAAACTGAGAGCCGTTCGTGACGCGATCCTGGCGCTTCGTCCGGCATTTCACGCGGAGACTGACCCAAGACTGAAGTCGGCTCTGGCAGGTGTTCTTGAGGTTCTTCACCGCGAGTCCCATGCGATCTACAAGCCGGATGAGATCGCACGGTCGAACGCCGCTCAGATCTACCGCCAGAAGAATCCGGCGGCGAACTACACCGCGCGGGACCGGGTCATATACCCGACCACCCAGGGCCATCGCGACGCGATCCTGACGACCGGAGAATTGCCGCCAGTCCGGTAGGCGGGAGCTGCTGCGGTCCTCTGTGCTCTCTGGTTAATCTGATAAATAAAAACATGAATTAACCACAGAGTCACAGAGAGCACAGAGAGAAGAGAAGAGAGCGGATTGAGATTATTCTTGTCGTCCCGCCCAGGAGTGTTGGGACTTCCTCTTGTCGGGCAGCCCCCAACCTGAATTCTCCGGATACGTACATGACCCGGCTTCGCCTCTTCATTGTGTTTGCGCTGCTTCTCGCTGCGGGCGGTGGGGTATTGCTGTACCGTCACCTGCACCCACCGATTGTGGCTTCGGGCTCAGTTGCGCCTGGGGCGGCCCAGTCGCGGTCGCAGCGGGATGTCCCCGCCATCCGATTTACCGATGTCACCGCCCGGGCGGGCATCCGGTTCCGTCACCAGACCGGGGCTTCCGGTCAGAAGCTGCTTCCCGAGACAATGGGCGGTGGGGTGGCCATCATCGATTACGATGGGGACGGGAAGCCAGACATTCTGTTCATCAGTTCCCGCCAGTGGCCCGGACATGCCGACCCGGGGGCGAAGCCTGCTTCGTCCCTGGCGCTGTATCGGAATAAGGGGGATTTCACGTTTGAAGATGTCACCGAAGCGGCAGGGCTGAATGTCACGATGTACGGGATGGGGGTGACCGTCGGAGATTTCGACAACGATGGCCGACCTGACATCTTCGTCTCCTGTATCGGCCAGCACCACCTCTTCAGGAACGTCGATGGCAAGCGGTTTGTCGATGTGACAGATACGGCAGGGGTTGGCGGGCCGGGCAAGTTGCCGAACTGCTCGAAGGAGGCATTTCTGGCGTGGAAGCCACCGATCCCGTTTGGCTCCTCATGTACGTTTGTGGATTACGACGGTGATGGCCGCCTCGATCTCTTCGTCTGCCACTATGTCACATGGTCCCCGGCCATCGATCTGGCGATTAATTCGACCCTCACTGGAGGAGGACGCACGTATCAGCAGCCCCAGCAGATGGAGGGAAGCGCCTGCTCCCTGTACCGGAATGTTGATGGGAAGCGGTTCGAGGATGTCTCGGCCAGGGCTGGGGTGGTGGTGACGGAAAAGGAGGGCACGGACGCGAATGCTCGCTTGCGCCTGGTCGGGAAGTCGCTCGGGGTGGTGCTCTGCGATGCCGATGGGGACGGGTGGCCGGACCTCCTGATCGCGAACGACACGGTCCGGAACTTCTTTTTCCACAACGAGCCGGGTCCGGACGGAACCCGGGTGTTTCACGAGATGGCCTACCAGGCCGGGGCAGCCTATGCAGACGAAGGTCGGCCACGGGGTGGGATGGGGCTCGACTGGGGCGAGTTCGCTGCCGGTCGGTCGGCGGTTGTTATTGCCAATTTCGCCAACGAGCCACTCACCTGTCTGGAGAAGGACCGCAAGCGGCTATCGTTTTCCGATTCGGCGCTGAGCGTGGGGTTGGCTGGGCCGAGCCGGTCCGCGCTGAAGTTCGGCACCTTCTTCTTCGACTACGACAACGACGGCCGGCCCGACCTGCTTGTGTGCAATGGTCACATCGAGCCAGACATCGCGAAGATCCAGGCCAGTCAGGAGTACGCCCAGGCGCCGCAACTTTACTGGAACACAGGCGATTCGGACTGCTACTTCGAGCCTGTCACCGCCGCGCGTGGTGGCGCGGACCTGTTCGTTCCGCTCGTCGGCCGGGGGTCGGCGTTCGCCGATTTCGATGGGGATGGGAACCTGGATGTCGTGCTGGTGGCCAATGGTGGCCCAGCCCGGCTTCTTCGTAACGAGGGAGCGAAGGGGAATCACTGGATTCGCCTCGACCTCCGCGGGGACGGGACGGCCTCGAACAAATCGGCGATCGGTGCAACGGTGACGGTTGAGGCGGGAGGGACGACAGTCCACCAGCACGTGGCGGGCGGGCGGGGCTACTTGAGCCAGTCCGAACTGGTTCTGGGGGTTGGGCTTGGGACGATAGGGAAGGTCGACAAGGTGACGGTCCGATGGCCGGGAAAGGACGCTCGCAGCGAGACCTGGAGCAACCTGGACGCGGACAAGGCCCACGTCCTGACGCAGGGGAAGGCACCATGACTTCGCGCGAATGGGAGCCGGCCGCAAATGACCGACCCCGCTTGTGGGTGCCACGGGCGGCTAGTCCGCACGTGAAGGCAATGCACGGGCGGACCAGCCGCCGGATAATTTTTCTCCCGCCGCCTGCGTTAGAACTTGTCCAAGATCAAAACCGTGAAGTTCGCCGAGCGTGCGAATAAGAGCAAAAACGGCCGCACTCGACGTGGCATGGCCATCCTGGCCATGCTGGGCCGACACGGGCAAGATGCCCGTGCCACCAGATTTCACGGTCTCGTTTCTGGACAACTCCTTAGGGTTGGCATTTCCGCGACCTCCGTCTCTCCCGGTCGTAGGGGTGGCGCCAAAGCGGTGAGGTCGGTCGCTGCCGGGGATTAGGTAAAGTGCGCTGGACGGGGACGACTGCGCGGGTAGGATCGAGCGTGCGATCCCTCCCGGACTTCACGGCCCGCACCATGATCCGCCTCCGCGATGTCTCCCTCCGGACCAAACTCTATGCCCAGGTGATTGGGTACTCGGTTCTTGTCACAGCCGTCCTGGCCCTGGCCGGGCATTTGATGCGGACCTATCGGGTCCACGGCCCGATCTACGACCAGATTTCGCAAGACTGGCTGTTGCTCAATGACACCGATCCCCCCATGATGAGCCTGGGGGCAGCATACCTCATGCTCCAGGAAATTGACTCGCTCGAGAATGATCCGGCGGAGATTGCCAAAAATCTGGAGAAGTATCACGACTACGAGGGGAGGTATCACAAGCGGCAGGACTACTGGGCGTCCCGACTTCCCGAGGGTGAGATTCGTCGGCTCCTTGAGACGACCGCTTATCCCCCCGCGGCTGACATGCTTCGGATCACGAAGGAGGAGTACATTCCTCTTCTTGGCAAGGGAGCAGAAGCCCACAAGAAAGCCCGGGAGATCCTTCTGACGAAGATTCGCCCGAAATTCTACGAACACCGGAAGGGCACGGCGGAGGTCGTGGTGAAGTTGCGCGATAAGACCGAAAGAGACGAAACCCAGGCGAAAGAGAATTCCGACTTCTGGACCTGGGCTATGGCTGGGGTCAGTATCCTTCTCGTTGCGGTGATGGGAGCGACTGGCTTTTGGGTCGCCACCGCAATTGTCCACTCCGCCCGAGAACTGACAAGTCGGGTCAAGGAGATGGGGACTGGGGCTGGCGACCTGACCGCCCGTGTGGCGGTGAATGGAACGGACGAAATGGGCCAACTCGGAGCCGGGATCAACGCGGTCATCGGCAAAACGCAAGCGATTGTGGCCAAGGTCCGGGAATCGAGCTTACAACTGTTGTCTGTGGCCTCCCAGATCGCGGCCACCGCTCGTCGGCAGGAGCAAACAGTCCAGGATCTCAGCGCGTCCACGACCCAGGTGGCAGCGTCCGTCCGGGAAATCTCGGCGACCAGCCAGGATCTGGCCGGGACGATGGCCGAAGTGAACCGGTCGGCCACCCACGCGGCCGACCTGGCCACCCGGGGGCGGGACAACAGTACCCGAATGGCCGGGGAGATGAAGCAGTTGGTCGAGTCGACCGCGTCCGTCTCGTCCAAACTGGGTATGATTCGGGAGAAGGCCGACCGCATTAATGCAGTGGTGACAACGATCACCAAAGTGGCCGACCAGACCAACCTCCTCTCGATCAACGCTGCCATTGAAGCGGAAAAGGCGGGGGAGTATGGTCGTGGGTTCCTGGTTGTGGCCCGGGAGATTCGTCGTCTGGCGGACCAGACCGCAGTTGCGACCCTGGACATCGAGACAATGGTCCGGCAAATGCAGGATGCCGTCTCGGCTGGTGTGATGCAGATGGACAAGTTCGCCGACGAAGTTCGATCCGGGGTCGGGCAGGTCACCACGATCAACCAGATGACATATGAGATCATCACCGAGGTGCAAAGTCTCAGCAGCCGGTTTCAGTTGGTCACCGAGGGGATGAAAAACCAGGCAGCGGGAGCCCATCAGATTAACGACGCCATGACTCAGATTGCCGACGGGGCGCACCGTAGCGCCCAGTCGGTCCAGGAGTTCGAGCGGGCCACGACACACCTGAGGGGATCGGTCGAAGGTCTGAACCAGGAGATTGCGCAGTTCAAGATTTGAGGGAACGGTTCAATGATGGGTGTGAGGTGTCAGATTGTCATTGGCGAACCGGCGACGTCAGTCGCCGGGTGAGCTGATACGGACCCGGCGACTGACGTCGCCGGTTCGCCTGTTTCCGCCCCGAAGGGTCGGCGGATAATAGCCCAGGGTGGAGCCGGGCTTCCGGCGAAAACCTGGGACGGTGAGAGTTTCTCCTGCGGCTCGCCTAAAATCTCCAAGTACCGCACGCCCAACGTGCTGTCCGGAGTCCCAGGCCGCGGGATTCCTCTGGTTGTGTCCTCCCTCCCCGGACTACGTTCCGAATGCTCGCACTCATGTTCCAGGTCGGAGCCGACCGGGTTGCGGTGGATGTCCGCCGAGTTCGGGAGGTCGTGCCACGGGTTCGACTCATCCCCGCGTCGCGCGCTCCCGACTGGCTCTCCGGGGTGTTCGTTTACCGGGGCAGGGTCGTACCAGTCGTCGATCTGCATCGCCTGGCCGGATTCGGTGAATGCCCGCCCCACCTCAGCAGCCGGATCATTCTGGTTCCCTACCCAAGCGGGACGGACCAGCTGGTGGGCTTGCTCGCCACTCAGGTGGCCGAGATTCGAGAACTCTCGCTCGGTCCAGCGTCAACGACCGCTAAGACGGGGTATGGGCCGCCACAGGCTGACGGGAATGGCACCCTCCGCCTCCTCGATCCCGACAGGTTGCTTGCCCAGGTGGATCTGAGTTCGGTCGCTCCCCAACCGGAGAGCGAACTGTGAGCATTTCCATTATCGCAACCCTGGTGAAGGACTGGATCGGGCTCGACCCGGACTCCCTTGGTACGGCCATCCTCCCCCGTGTCGTTCAGGGGCGAATGCGAGCCAGGGGGTTGGATTCCGCCAAAGCGTATGCTGGGCTTCTCGTCGCCGACCCGGACGAGTGGGCGATCCTCCAGGCAGAGTTAATCGTCCCCGAGACGTGGTTCTTCCGCGGGGGCTGGGATTTGTTCCGCTCTCTGGCGCGGTGGGTCCGCGATCGGGCCGCAGGACCGCCCGGCCGACCCGTTCGCATTCTGAGCGTACCGTGTAGCACTGGCGAGGAGCCCTACTCACTTGCCATTGCTCTGGCCGAAGAGAGTGTCCCCGTGTCGGCCTGGCAGATCGATGCGGTCGATCTGTCCGCCGAGCAGATTGCTCGAGCGACCGTCGCGCAGTACTCCAAGGTGGCGTTCCGGGAGCCACACCCGGACCTCCGGCCGCGGTATTTCGTGTTGATTGAGGAGGGGCGTTGGGAACTCATCCCAGGAATTCGGGAGAGGATCCGATTCCGCACTGGGAATCTGGTCAGCCCCGAATTCGTCGCAGGCGAGGCCCCTTACGACATGGTCCTCTGTCGGAACCTCTTCATCTACCTGACGGACGAAGCACGTGGGCGGGCGCTCACCAACCTGGATCGATGTCTGGTCTCCGATGGGCTTTTGTGCCTGACCCCAGCCGAGGCCGACCGGATGCCTCCAGGTGGGTATGTGCCTGACGGTCCGATTGCGCGGGCGACTTTCCGACGGGCTCCAACAATTGCGTGCCCGGACAGGCCCAGGTCTGGCAGTATTCCGCACAAATCCCGCTCTCCGATCGCCAGCATCGAGCTGCCGCTGGTGGCAGCCTCCATTCACCCGCTCGGCTTCGCCCGGCCTGGACTCCCGCCGGTTGTGGACCCTTTTCGGGTGGGCAGGGAACTGGCCGATGCTGGGCATCTGGATTCGGCCCGGCTCGTGTGCGAGGAGGCCCTCACTGCTACCCCGACGGCCGGGTTGTTTGGCTTGCTGGGTGTGATCCACCTCGCGGCTGGGCGACGAGACGACGCAGCCGAGGCATTCCGGAAGGCCCTCTATCTCGACCCAGACGATTCTGACGTCTTGACCCACGCCATCGGATTGTACGACCAATTGGGGCATAGGGGGCAAGCAGACGGACTCCGTCGCCGACTTGCCCGCCTCCTACGGGAGGCACCGTCGTGACCCTACCCGTTCACAACCTCAACCGCCCGCGAACACCCGGGGGATCATCGCTCACCGTGCTCTCAACAGCCGATCCATGCTGGCATCGGATCGGGGTTTGGGGCGACCGGTCGTGTCCGGAACTCGAAAAGGTCACCCATTGCCACAACTGCCCGGTGTTTGCTGCGGCGGGTCGGCGGTTCCTGGATGCTCCCTCCCCAGCCAATTACCTGGACGAATGGACCGACAGACTGGCCCCACGGGAAGACGAGTTCGCCGGGGGGCGAATCGGCGTTCTGGTGTTTCGGCTGGCTGAGGAGTGGCTTGCCCTCCCGGTGGGGGTGTTGGTCGAGGTGACGCACCTCCGATCCCCGCACCGGGTTCCCCACCGAGGTGGATTGCTTGCCGGTCTGGTGAACATCCGCGGCGAACTCCATTTGTGCGTCAAGCTGGATCAGTTGCTCGGTGTCGACCCCCCCACAGATCGGCTGCCAACCCCCGGAACCCCGCGGTTAATTGTTGTGCGTCGGGAGACCGACAGGTGGGTGTTCCTCGCTGACGATGTGGATCAGGTCCATCGGGTGAGTGAGGCCGACATTACCAAAGCTCCCCCAACACTGGCCCGAGCCGCAGCGCGACTCACTGGTGGGGTGTTCACCAAGGACGGTCGGGCGGTGGGGTTACTGGATGATGAACGGCTCTTTCAGACCCTCCGGGAGCGGGTCCGATGACCGGAATTGACCCGTCCATGTTCGAGCTGTTTCGGGAGGAGGTCCGCACCCACAGCGACACTCTGTCCTACGGCCTCCTGGAACTCGAAGCTGATCCCGGGAACCCGCAGCGGATCGAGCCGTTGATGCGGGCTGCACATTCGCTCAAGGGGGCGGCCCGGATTGTGGGGATCGAACTGGCTGTCCGGCTTGCGCATTCCCTCGAAGACGCCTTCGTCGCTGCGCAGAGTGGGAAGGTCCGGTTCGCGGCGACCGAAATCGATCAATTACTCGCCGGGGCCGACGTGTTGTCTGGGTTGGGCCAGCTCCCCGATGCCGGGGCAATTGCCGACTGGGAGCTCCGCCAGGCGGCCCGTGTCAATCGATTGGAGCCCGTCTACCAGGCGTTGGCTGGAGGTACACCTGCCAGCACCAGCCCTCAGCCCATGATCATGGCCACTCGCCCCGCCCCTTCGATCTCTCCACCGTCCGAGGTGATGGCGGGTGTAACTGCCGACCGAGGCCCCGAGGTTTTCACCGCAGTCGTCGATCTACCGCCTCCCCCCGTTCACGATCCGATCTCGATCCCTGTTGAACCGATCCCGCTCGACAGCGGGTTTGGGATGTATGACCTCTTCCGTGAGGAAATTCGGGCGCACTTACTTGTTGTGTCCGCCGGGCTGGGGGGCGACGGCCCGTTCCCGACCCACATGACTGACGATCTGTTCGAAAGCCTGCGGCAGATCCGCGGGTCCGCGCGGGTGATGAAGTGCGGACCGGTGGAGGTAACGGCAACAACCCTGGCGGAATTTCTGACCGCAACCCGTGACGGCCGAGTTGTTCCCACCCCTGCGGCGGCTAGCTGGCTCCGTTTCGCGGTCGCCACCCTGGCCGGACTGATCCGTACCGATGAGGCCGACTTTCCGCAGTGGCTTGCCTCTGCCTCCGCCCAGCTCGATCAGATTGCCACGACGCTGCGCAACGCGGTGGAGGCCGCGCCCCGACCGCCTGTCGCTGGGCGAGCCAAGGCCCCGACGACAGACCCACCATCGCCACACGCTGCCCCGGTTGCAGCCCCCTCCGAGGCCCGCCCGGCACCCCTCTCCCCACCCCCGGTTGTCGTGACTCAATCCAGTGGAGAGACGATCGTTCGGGTGACCGCGCAGAGCCTCAGTCGGCTCATGGGGCTGGCCGGGGAGTCGCTTGTCCAGGCCCGCTGGTTGCATCTGTTCTCGAATGCCCTGGTTCGGCTCAAGAAACAGCACGAGCACCTGGCCACCATGCTCGACGGAGTCCTCCAGACGGCAGCCGCTGGCGCGGCGGCCGACCATATCGCCCAGCTTGTTGCCGAGTCCAGACGCCAGGCCGCCACTTGTCGCGAGGAGTTAACCGACCAGACCATCGACTTTGACGATCACGCCGCGCGGGCCGAAGATTTGAACAGCCGGCTCTACCGGGAAGTGATCGCCAGCCGGATGCGACCCTTTCGAGACGGCGTCCACGGGCTTGCCAGGGTGGTCCGCGACATGGCTCGGGGCCTGGGGAAGCAGGCCCGGCTCGTGATTGCAGGAGAGAACACGGACGTTGATCGGGACATCCTGGAAAAACTCGAAGCGCCGCTAAATCATTTGATCCGTAATGCGGTTGATCATGGAATTGAACCGCCGGCCGAGCGGATCGCAGCGGGGAAGCCTGAGGTCGGCACTGTCCGGGTTGAAGCCCGGCACCGTGCTGGGATGCTG
The DNA here is from genome assembly GCA_003136315.1 of Gemmataceae bacterium. Taxonomy (GTDB): domain Bacteria; phylum Planctomycetota; class Planctomycetia; order Gemmatales; family Gemmataceae; genus Urbifossiella. The sequence continues at coordinate 88,542 of PLDW01000323.1, forward strand.
TCAGTTGTGGTGGCTGATGATGGCCGCGGGGTGGACTGCGAGCGACTCCGACGCAAGGTTGTCGAGCGGGGGCTAAATTCGCCCGATTTGGTCCGCCTCATGGCCGACACCGAGTTGATGGAGTTCCTCTTCCTCCCGGGGTTTACCACAGCAACCGTGGTGACGGAGTTCTCGGGCCGGGGGGTGGGGCTCGATGTGGTGCAAGATGCTGTTCGGCGGGTCGGTGGGGGCGTCCGGGTCACCACGACACCTGGGCGCGGGGCAACATTCCATCTCCAGCTCCCGATTACTCTGTCGGTGATCCGGGCTGTGGTGGTCGAAGTTGGTGGAGAACCGTACGCTTTTCCTCACACCAGGATCGACCGGCTTTTGCGGGTTCCTCGCGATACGATCAGGTCGCTTGAGCACCGCCATTTCGTGACGGTCGACGGGCAGAACATTGGGCTCGTTGTCGCGGCGCAGTTGCTTGACGTCCCATCCTCAACGCCGAAGGGGGTCGATCTGCCAGTTTTGCTCTTGAGTGATTCGACCGGCGTCTACGGGCTCGTGGTCGATGCCTTCCGCGGCGAGCAGGATCTGGTCGTCAGGCCACTGGATCCGCGGCTTGGTAAGGTGCCGAATCTGAGCGCGGCGGCTGTTCTGGATGATGGTGAGCCTGTCCTGATTGTGGACGTGGAGGATCTGGTCCGGTCTATGGATCAATTCATCCAGACCGGGTCGTTGCGTCGCTGCGAGGTGCGGCAGAAGGGGGCTGTTCGGAAAAAGCGGGTGCTGGTGGCAGACGACTCGATCACTGTCCGGGAAGTCGAGCGACAGTTGCTCGGCAACCAGGGGTACGAGGTGAACGTTGCGGTCGACGGGGTCGATGGGTGGAATCAGATCCGGGGTGGGAAGTATGACCTGCTTGTAACGGATGTCGATATGCCGCGGATGACCGGGCTACAACTCGTCCAGGCGGTCCGGGCCGACGATAAACTCAAAAATATGCCTGTGATTATTGTGTCGTACAAGGAACGGGACGAGGACCGGAGGCGGGGGATGGAAGTCGGGGCGAATGCTTATCTGACCAAGAGCAGTTTCCACGATAACCGATTCGTGCGGACGGTCGAGGAACTCATTGGACAGGCTTAAACGATTAAGAGTTTAAAGTTTAAGGCGTGGGGCAGAAGGAGGATAACCACCCGTCAGGGACAGCCGGGCCGCCCTCCGTGGCGGCCCGGCGTGGGCAAGTCCAAAGCCGGGTCAACTTTTTTCTGCCGATCACCTGATAACTTCTCTCTAAACAAGAAATCGTCGCCCCAAATCTTGATCGTTGTCTTGGGAATCGCCTAGAATCCTAATGGCATGAGGCCAGGAGTGGTAAACTCTTAAACTTTAAACTCTTAAAACTCTAAACTCTTAAACTGATTTCATGCGTATTGCGATCGTGAACGATCTGGCTCTGGCCCGGGAGATCCTTCGGCGGGTGGTGATCTCTGTTCCGGGGTGTTCCGTCGCGTGGCTGGCTGGCGATGGGGATGAAGCTGTCCTGATGGCGGCGCGCGATCGGCCCGACGCGATCCTGATGGATCTGGTCATGCCCCGAATGGATGGGGCGGAGGCAACTCGCCGGATCATGCGGGATTCCCCATGTCCTGTTTTGGTGGTGACCGCAACCGTGCCGGGGCACTTCGATCTCGTTTATCAGGCAATGGGGGCCGGAGCCCTGGACGCGGTTGAGACCCCGACATTCGGACCGGGCGGTACGATCCGCAACGGGGATCGGTTGACCGATCAGTTAGCTCGACTCGGAGCAGCAGCCGGCGCTCGTGGGAGTGTGGAAAGACCGATCCTCCCTACTTCTGGGCTCCCGCCGGTGGTTGCGATCGGATCCTCAACTGGTGGACCCGATGCGCTGGCAACCGTCCTTGCGTATCTCCCCGCCGATTTCCCGGCGGCGGTCCTGCTCGCTCAGCACATCGCTGCGGAGTACGCGCACGGGCTGGCAGAGCGGCTCGCTACCCAGTGCCGGCTGCCAGTTCGGGCGGCCAGGGAAGGAGATGTACTCACCCCCGGGGTGGTGTTGCTCGCAGCGACGAACGACCACCTCGCGCTCGGTCCTGACCGACGCCTGGGGTACACAGCAATTCCCCACGCTGCGCCGTACAGACCCTCGGCGGATGTGCTATTCGCGAGCCTGGCGGCCTACACTCCGCGGGATGGAGTCGGCGTATTGCTCACGGGGATGGGGACGGACGGGGCGGAGGGGTTACTCCGATTGCGCCAGGCAGGCTGGCACACGATTGCCCAGGACGAGTCGAGCTGTGTGGTATACGGGATGCCTCGAGCGGCTGTTGAGGCTCGGGCCGCCTCCGAGATTCTCCCACTCACTCTGATCGGGCCAGCGATCATTGGGAAGATCCGGGCTTCAGGCCGCTAAGGACTCGTCCTGGAACAACACGCGAATTGGGCGGGCGATCTCTCACCGAAGGAATGTCTCTGGGCCGCGCGGTATGAACCCCGCTGGGGTAACACTCGGGATCACTGTCGATGGCGCCGCGGATGGAGTCGCTGTCGCAGGAGGCACGGTGGCCGGAGCCAGATCGGGAGTGGGCGGCGGGGTGACAGGTGGGCCAAGGAGCGGCTGTTGCCTTCTTGCGTAGGCGGGTTGTGGTGGTGGAGGGGGGAGGTTCAAGCCTCGATCTCGCAGTGCGTCTGCAGAGTTGATCAACTCGCCCGTGTTTGTCTGTCGCGCGGGGCCGAGGTTGAAACAATACCGCCTGGTGTCGTTGATGCCGAAGGGCCAGACGACCTCGACCAGAAAGTCGAAGGGTGGGTAGGCATACCAGGGGGCGACAACATGGACCCGCTGGGTTTCCGTCTGGAAGTCCGGGTGGATGACGGCAATCTTGTAGTACCCATAGTATTCAAACGTACTATGGGCAGGAGCAGCCCCGACCGGGCGGTCGTTGATGAACACCTGGGCGCCGGGGACATTCGATTCGACCACGAATCGGCGGTTCACCCCGCCGCAACCGGTCAGGACCAGAGCGACGAGTCCGACGATCATGTACACCACCCAGCGTGCCGGTCCCCCGGTGGCCATCCAGTTCCCCCCGCCCTCCGGGCCGTCTCGTGCTACAATGAATCAGCCCCGGCCATACCCTCCCTACCGGCAGGGGTCAATCGGAACCGGCACCCGTGCCGGGCGGTCTTCCTGGTTTTCGGCTGAGCCTCCTTTGGTCCGCCCGCCGATGCTGTAAGATATGTGGGATCAGTGTGCTTCCAAGTGGGGGTGGGCCGGTGCCCGGATTTGAACCAGTCCGTTATGCCGCCCTGACCGATGTGGGCGTGAAACGGAGCCACAACCAGGATGCATGCGCGGCCCAGCCGGTGTCCGACGAGGCCGGATGGCGTACTCATGGACACGTGTTCGTCGTGGCCGATGGGATGGGTGGACACGCAGTTGGGGAGAAAGCCAGCGCCAAGGCCGTCCGCGATATCCCCCACCTCTACTCCAAGCACGTCCGGGACGGTGTTGTCCAGGCCATCCGCCGGGCTTTCCAGGAAACCAACGCTGGGATCTATACCGTGGGGGTGGAGAACCCCGAGTTCCGGGGCCTGGGGACGACTTCCACTGCCATTTTCATCCGCCCCGAGGGTGTGTGGGTCGGGCATGTCGGCGATAGCCGGGCGTACCGGATCCGAGATGGGGTCATCGAGCAACTGACGTTCGACCACTCCTGGGTGTGGGAGATCGCCCGTCGGCAGGGGATTGATCCGGACGAACTCGGTGACTTCAAAAAGAATGTGATTATCCGGTCGCTCGGGCCAGATCCGGAGGTCGAGGTCGACATTGAGGGGCCGCACCCTGTACGACCCGGAGACTCCTACCTGCTCTGTAGCGATGGGTTGACTGGGGTAGTCTCTCCCGATGACATCGGAGCGGTGGTCTCGGTCCTCCCGCCCGATGAGGCCGCTCGTCTGCTCGTCAACCTGGCGAACATCCGCGGTGGGCCGGACAATATTACCGTTCTTATCGTCCAGGTCGGAGTGGGTGAATCCGATCCAGCAACTCGAGCGGCCCGTCGCGGGTTCCTCTCACGGACGATCACGGCCTGGAACAGTCGCGTCCCGTGGCCCTTTACCGCGCTTGGTGGTGGGTGCATCCTGGCTGCGCTGTCGTTGGTGATGCAAGTTTTTGTGATGCCCGGGACGGTCGCATCGATCCTGTTCGTCCTGGCCGCGGCTGTCATCCTGGCCGGGTTGATTGGACTGGGGATTCAGTTACGCAAGGAGCCTGAGGAGCAGCCCACTCCGGACGACGCCCCCCGTGTCCTGAACATTCATAAGAAGCACCCGTGTCCAGTCACCAGCGAACTGAACAGCCGGTTCACACAGTTGGAGGCAACTCTCGCTGAGGCGATGAAAGGGCAAGGGGTCCAGGTTGATTGGGAGGGGCACGCCCGGCTCTGCGCTGCGGTCGAGGCGGGAGCGAAAAAAGGTGGCGAGGTTGAAGCCTTTCGGGCTCGGTGCCGGTCACTCCTGTTTCTCTCCGACACCTATCACAAGGCCCGTCAGAAATCAGAATCCTTCCGGCCGAACTGGGAAGTCCCCGACAGAGGATCGAAACCCAAGGATGGATGATCGCAGGGCCGATGGATTCCCAGGGCTTCCGCCCTGGGCTAAGAATGGGCGCCGCTCGGCGGCTCAAAACCCTGATCTCTGCGGCCGTAGGCCGCACTCTCTTAGCCCCAATACCGTTGCACGAGGAGNNCTCGTGCAACGGTATTGCTCTTAGCCCCGGATGGGGCGTTCGTTCTTAGCCCAGGGCGGAAGCCCTGGGCGCTCCTTCACCGACCCCCCGATCCCAACTGGTATCCGTATACCCCAATGCCACGCGATCTGATCCTTGGGACCGCCGGCCATATCGACCACGGCAAGACCGCGCTCGTGCGTGCTCTGACCGGGATCGACTGCGACCGTCTCCCCGAGGAGAAGGCTCGTGGAATCACCATCGACATCGGGTTCGCCTATCTTGACCTGGGGGACGTCCGGATTGGGATCGTTGATGTCCCCGGGCATGAGCGGTTTGTCCGGAATATGCTCGCGGGGGCAACCGGGATTGACCTCGCCTTGCTCGTCGTCGCGGCCGATGATTCGGTCATGCCACAGACTCGTGAGCACCTCGAAATCCTCAAATTCCTTGGCCTCCGATTTGGACTCATCGCGCTCACCAAGATCGATATGGTGGACGAAACCACCCGTGAAGTGGTCGAAATGGAAGTTCGGGAGCTGGTGAGGGGCTCATTCCTGGCCGACGCCCCGATCATTGCGACCAGTGCTCACACATGCGCTGGTATAGCAGAACTCAAAGCCACGATTGCGGACGTGTGTCGGCGGGTCACCTCCCGCAGTGCGGATGGCTGGTTCCGACTCCCGATTGATCGTGCATTCGTGGTCCAGGGGCACGGGACGGTGGTGACGGGTTCGGTCACGTCAGGAGCAGTCCGGGTCGGGGACGAACTGGAGTGGCACAAAGGCGACGGGACGAGTGAGCGGGTGCGAGTGCGTGGTCTTAACAATCACGGGCGGCCAACCGAGGAGGCTCACCAGGGCCAGCGAACGGCGGTGAACCTGGCCGGGGTGCCGCATGATGCGGTCCGCCGGGGCCAGGAACTGGCTGCGCCGGGGTATCTCCTCGCGAGCAAGGTGCTCACGGTCCGGTTGTCGGCGTCTCCGGACGCCCGGGGTCCGATTCGGCACCGACTCCCCGCCCGACTCCATGTTGGGACAGCCGAAGTCATGGCGACTGTCTCCCTTCTCGACTGCGACCGACTTGCTCCGGGTGAGTGTGGCGTTGCCCAGTTGTTCCTCGAAAACCCGGTCACGTGCGTCTGGGGTCAGCCGTTCGTTCTCCGCGATTCGTCGGCCGAACACACCGCCGGGGGCGGCCAGGTTCTCCAGCCAGCCGCAACCAAGATCCGCCGCCGGCACATTGACGCTCTGGAAAAGGCCGAGCAACTCTGGTCGGAATCGACGGAGACACGATCTCTGGCCGCGGCCTGGTTCGCGGGGTTCCGCGGGTTCTTACCGTCAGATCTGGTTCGCGATGCGGGTGTCGATCCGGGTGCGACCGAGGCGCTCACGGCGGGGATGGTGGCGATGGGACGACTGGTCGAATTGATACTCCCACCACATCGCCGCCTGCTTGTTCACGCCGACCGAATGGCCGAACTGGAGCAGCGCGTACTCGACACCCTCGGCGAAATGCACGGGGAAAACCCGCTGGTAACGACCCATGATCGGTCGAAAGTCCTGGCCCAGCTCGACTATATCGGGGACGAGACACTCTTGCAGGGAATCACCGACCGGCTGCTCCGGTCGAAGAAGCTGGTGGGAGACGCCCGTCGGATCGCGCGTGCCGACTTCAAGCCAAAACTCAGTGCGAATCAACGGAAGCTCAAAGACAAGATTGTGGAGGCCCATGCGACAGCGGGGTTCCAGCCGCCCGAGCCGAAGGATTTTGCCAATCACGCGGGTGGGAACGCAACCGCGCTGAACGACATCTTCGAGGTGGCAGTCGCGGAGGGGTTTCTGGTGAAGGTGGCGGAGGGAGTCTATCTCCATGCCGACACCGAAGCAGCGATGCGGCGGGTAGTGACCGATCGTCTCCGAACCGGGCTGGGAGCAACTGTGGCAGAGATCCGCGACCTGCTAGGGACGACCCGCAAATACGCGGTCCCGATCTGCGAGTACCTCGACCGGATTGGCCTCACCCGAAGAGACGGGGATCTTCGTGTGCTGGCGGGAGCATAGACGAGGTTTAGCGTCCGCGAACCACGGGGAGCCGTGGGCATGGCACCCGGCGCCGACCCCCGTGGGTCTTCACGCACCCGAACGCCTTGCTCACCTGCCCGGCCCGGACACCAACACGCGACAACGACGCGGATGACGAACAAACTACATGGCCGGGTCCGGTGCAGCGCCCGGTTCATCTGCGTTGCCACCGAGCAACAGGGCCAGACGGCGCACCACCTCAGCAACCAACACTTCCGGCGCGACCCCGGCGTACTCGGCCCGCCGTGCCCGCCAGTCCAGACACTTGACGTGATCGGCCAATACGACACCCGATACCGCCAACCCGGCCGGCAGCGCCACCTCGAACGGGTAACCTTTGGCGTGACCGGTGACCGGGCAGAACAGGGCCAGCCCGACCGGGCCGTTATATGACGCAGGGGACAGCACCAACGCTGGTCGCCGCCCGGCCTGCTCATGCCCGGCCTGTGGGTCCATGCTGACCCACACGAGGTGCCCGCGGTCGGGCAGTTCGGGTGCCGGCGGGTTCACAGCAGTTCCGCCCCGGCCGGCGGACCCGCGGCCCACTCGCCGTGCAGGTTGTCTGGGGTAATCCCGGCCAGTAGGTCAGCGAGGCTCGGAGGGGCGGACGGGCGGACGACCAAGCGGCCGCCGGCGAACTCGACCTCGGCCGGACTGCCACCGCGCAGGCCAGCTTGCGCGGCCAGGACTTCAGGCACGACGACGGCGACACCGCCGGGGCACGTCTCGACACGGGTGCGCATGGTAGCCTCCTTGCCAGCAGTATAGCCAGACGCGCGACCGACCACAACGCCCACCGCCCACCGAGCGAAGAAGCTCGAGGGAGACGCCCGTCGGATCGCTCGTGCCGACTTCAAGCCAAAACTCAGTGCGAATCAACGGAAACTTAAAGACAAGATTGTGGAGGCTCATGCGACAGCGGGGTTCCAGCCGCCCGAGCCGAAGGATTTTGCCAATCACGCGGGTGGGAACGCGACTGCCCTCAACAACATCTTCGAGGTGGCAGTCGCGGAGGGGTTTCTGGTGAAGGTGGCGGAGGGAGTCTATCTCCACGCAGACACCGAAGCAGCGATGCGGCGGGTCGTGACCGATCGTCTCCGAACCGGGCTGGGTGCGACTGTGGCGGAGATCCGCGACCTGCTCGGGACGACCGGAGATACGCGGTCCCGATCTGCGAGTATCTCGACCGGATCGGACTCACCCGGCGGGAGGGGGATCTTCGCTTACTGGCGGGGGTATAGACGAGCTGGACACGTTAGCAAGCTGGGTGCAGGGTGCCATGCCCACGGCTTTGCGTGGGCATGGTGCAGGCATCGGGTAGATCGAGTCCATGCACAATAATCCTGTCCGTCGCGGGATGTGTGCGAAAGCGGAGAACGGGATTTGGTCAATTGCGACGGATGATTCGGCAATCCGTGTTGAGCCACTGCGGATCGATCGGGAATCGCTGCCGGTGCCGGGGAAGTTCCTGATTCGTCACCGTGACTTCATGCCCACGCAAAGCCGTGGGCATGGCACCCGGCGTCCAGTCACCTCGCCTGCATACCCGCTCTGTAAGCCGTTGTGATGATCACAATGGTTCATCCAACTATGGGAATCCGAATAGTTTCGGGGTGCATGCATGATGAAAGGCACCACGAAGGGAGTTAATAAACGGCAAGAGGTCGGGATCTCCCAACCTCTTACACGTATCTTGGGAAGACAAGAGATTTTAAACTAACTTTTTGGGCGTTTTCTTTTTCGGGCGCGTTGCGGAGGAAAACCATCTGAAGATGGCTTTAGCAATCGTCGATAAAGTTTGGCTATCTGAAAACATCCAATAATTACCAGTAACGGGGCAATATTAATAAGTATTTTTATGGGTAAGGCCATTGTGGTGTCTAACCATGACAGAAATGCGATCATTCCCCACGAAAGGATAATGAACATAAGACAGCCATTCGGGCCGGCAAACGCATAGACCCCTGCGCCAGATTCTGAAGCCCTTGATCGCCCTGGTTGCCTACTACCTTCAGGCGGCCGGTGCTGCCAGCCCCAAGCAGAGTCATAAACGTGGTGACCATCCCTATCTCCGTGTTGTGGTTTCCCGTCATCATCTGGCATAAGTAGTTACCCCTCTGGCCCATTCCCGGTAGTGTACTCTCCTGGAGTCCTCGACGATCCAGAACTGAGAGGCCTCGCCCGGATTCGAACAGCGTCGCCTCTACTGGGCGTTCGAGTCTTTCCGGGCATGTCCATGCGGCGATGCAGCCGACCATATCCCCCAATACGATGATTGTGATGGGGCAACCACACCACCGTCAAGCGAATTTCCAAAGAACTTCACTCGAATCGAGAGACGATTAATATCCAAGTTCCCGATGGCAGCGACGGACCACTTCGGGTAGGATGCAGGCATCATGTCACTGATCCACGAACACCCGTTTCTTGAGTCGATCCTTGCCCGCCACCACGATGATGGGCCACGCCTGATCTACGCCGACTACCTGGACGAGACCGGGAACCCCAGAGATGCCGCCCGGGCCGAACTCATTCGCGTCCAGATCGCCCTCGCTCGCCTCCCCTTCGACCACCCCCGCCGGGCGGAACTCGAGAACCGCCAGGCCGAGCTCGTTCTGCAAAATGAACCGGTTTGGACCGATTTGTTCGCTGGCCTCGTCACATCGGTCGAATTCCGTCGCGGCCTCCCCGAACTCGTCGTGATCGACGCCGCGACCTTCCTCGCCCACGGAGACGAACTCTTCCGCCGCACCCGGATCGGCCCCTCCACAGGGCGATCACTCGTTCGGGGGGTCCGATTGCGCGACCCGGCTCGCGTCCTACCCAGGCTGATTGCCTGTCCCTTTCTGGCAGAGGTGCAGGAACTCGACCTGTGTCAGGGTGATCTGGGCAACGGCGGGGTCAACCTCCTCGTCCGGTCACCACACCTCGGCGGGATTCGGACACTCGATCTGGGGTTTAACGGACTTGACGACGCCGGTACACGGATTCTCGCCCAGGCTGGAACACTCACCGGTCTGCTAACCCTCAAATTGAACGATAACGGGCACATCACCTGGGATGGGGTACGTGCTCTCACCGAGTCGTCCTTCTTCACCGGGCTCACAGAACTGGACCTGTCGGGAAATGTCATCAACGATGCCGGTGTCCGGGCAGTTGCTGACAGTCCGGCGATGGCCCGGCTGCACAGTCTGGCGATCGATCGCAATCACATCGGAGATCTGGGGGTGGCAGTGCTGGTGGGTTCGGCGATGTTCCGTCGAATGCTCGTCCAGAATTCGCACCTGAACCTTCAGTCGAATGCAATTGGCCCGGTGGGAGTGGAGGCACTGGCGGGCTGTCCAGACCTGGCCCGCGTGACCGGCCTCGACCTTGACAAAAATTATCTCGGAGATCGCGGGGTTATGGCCCTCACAAGGTGCGGTCGTCTCACCTCCCTGCGATCACTCCGCCTGTCCCGCAACCAACTTGCCGACCCGGCCGCGTTCACCCTCTCCGCGGCCCTCGCCGAGATGCCGAAATTGCGATCCCTGGATGTGTCCGGGAACCGGTTAACCTGGCGGGGAGTGGGTGCTCTGCGGGCTGTGGCGATCCCCCGTGGGATCTCGCTGGTCGTGTCCGGAAACGGGATTGATCCAGTTGTACCGGTCGCGGTTTCGGAACTGGTGGCAGGTATCCTCCAGGAGGTCGCCGAGATCGAGGTGGCCGCGCTGCGTCGAAGGGTCTCCCATCCGGTCCATCGGGACAGTTGACGAAGTTTGGTCGACCGCCGCTTGCATCCACCTCCAAAGACACTTAAAATCCGCTCCGAGAGCCAACTCTCGATGGGTGGGATGCCGCAAGGATTCTGGTATTCCCACAGTCACCTGGGGCAGTTGCAATCCCCAGAGCGACTCGGGTTGGGCTCGCGTGTCTCCAAGGCACAATTTATTGTACTAATGTATCGAACCAATTATCATATCTGAGGGACGCCCTTGAATAATGTCTGTCCCAACCCCGACTGCGGAGCGATTTACAACGTCGCGGCCAAGGACGTGGGTCGTCGGATCAAGTGCAAGAAATGCGCTTCGGCCCTGATCGTGACGGATGCCGGGTTGGAGTATGACGAACGCGACCCCCCACCGGTCGCGGCTCCACCTGGACCGGTTGTGATCGTCGACGACGAAGAGGAGATGACCCCGAGACGGTCGGGCCGGTCTGTGAAGGCGACTGGCAAGAGGTTTGGGATGGACCCCTCGCAGTTCTTCAAAGATATCGGCGGAATCCCCACTCTCTTCTTCGGGTTCGGCGCGTTCCTCGTGATCGTGTTCCTGTTTCAGCCCATCATTGGGATGGCCGCGATCGAGCGCGCCACAGGCGCTGTCCGACGGGTTGACCTGGACTGGAGAGGACAGGAGCGGAAACTCCGCAAAGACAAAAAATCCGATGAGGAGATCAGCAAGGCTCGGGAGGAATTCTACAAAAAGCGGGATAAAGAGGAACTGGAGGATAACATCGCGTACGAAGCCATCAGCACGTCCCGGGGACTGTGGATGGAGATGTACGGGATGATGTTCGGGTTTCTGTTCCTGATGGCCGGGTCGATCGGCTACATGATGCCCGACCAGACACTTGTCCGGCGAATCCTCGGGACGGTCGTGCTCGGAACCCAGATCCTGATCATCTTCATGATCTTCTCCGAGAGCGGGGGCCGCGCGGGCAGGAGCAGTTCGTCCAGTGGTCCCCAGGAGGCTCGGCCAGAGCGAACAAAATGATCCTGGAAACGGCGACGGGATGGCCAGCTTTGGCAGCCGCAGCCTGTCAGCTCGCCATGCCAATTTCATCGTGCAGCGTATAATTTCCCTTGATGAACAGGATTCACCCCCGCCCCTGGCGGGGGTTTCCATTGCCAACGCGATGACCATGCCCGAACCGACTCCCGACCCCCTTGCCCCGAAATACCGTCGTGTTCTCCTGAAACTGAGCGGTGAAGCGTTCGGCCACGGGGGAAAAAGCGGGATTAGCCTCGACGAGACCGCGACCATCGCCGAGCAACTGCGGCGGGTCCACGCTCGCGGTGTCCAACTGGCGGTTGTAGTTGGGGGGGGTAACATTCTGCGCGGAGCCCAGTTCACGGCTGGTGGCGAGACGATCAAGCCAGCCACCGCCGACTACATGGGCATGCTTGCCACCGTGCTAAATGGATTGGCCCTCCAGGACACGCTTGAAGCGATGGGTGTTGAGACACGACTCCAAAGTGCGGTCCGGATGGAGACGGTGGCCGAGCCCTATATCCGCCGACGGGCAATCCGCCACCTGGAGAAGGGTCGAGTGGTGATCCTGGCGGGGGGGACGGGCAACCCGTTCGTTACCACCGATACCGCCGCAGCGTTGCGAGGGACCGAACTTGACGTTGAGGTCGTACTCAAGGCGACCCGGGTGGACGGGGTCTACAATGCCGACCCGGAAACGAACGAGTTCGCCGAAAAATACGACCGTCTGACCTACGATCGGGTGATCCGTGAGCAACTGCGGGTAATGGATATCGGGGCATTCGAAATGTGCCGACAGGCGAAGCTCCCGATCCTGGTCTTTAACTACAAGCGAGACGGCGCAATCGAGAAAGCCATTGCCGGACAGGCAATCGGGACAGTGGTTACCGGGTAGGGTTGAGTTTCCCGATTTGCGTTTCCCCCGTCCGCCTTTTCGGCTGGGTTCGCTGGACACCTTTCCCAATCCAGGTCGATCCCCGATAATCATCTAGCGAGCCGGGTGCCATCGAATCGGATACCGGGAACTCGAAACTGGGATATTACCATGAACAGCCCGCAGATCCTGAAAGATGCGGAAGAGCGGATGGAAAAGGCGATGGACGTCTTCCGGAACGACCTGAAGGGCCTCCGGACCGGGCGGGCGTCCCCGGGGATGCTCGATGCCCTGCGGGTCGAGTACTACGGCAGCCCGACCCCGATCAAGAACATCGCCTCGGTCACCTGCCCGGATGCCCAGTCGATCGTGATCAAGCCATACCAGGCGAACGATCTCAAGGACATCGAGAAGGCGATCCGCTCCAGCGATCTCGGACTGGCCCCAAGTAATGATGGGAAAGTCATCCGGTTGACCATCCCGGCCATGAGCGGCGACCAGCGCAAGAAAATTGCCCAGCAGATCAAGAAACAGGCCGAGGCGGCCAAGGTCTCCTGCCGAAACATCCGACGGGACGGGAACAAACACCTCGACGATGCCGAAAAGGCGAAGACGATGACCGAAGATGACCGAGACAAAGGGAAAGAGAAGGTCCAGGATCTCCTCAAGTCATACGAGAGCCGAATCGACGACCTCGCTGATAAGAAATCCAAGGAAGTGATGGATCAGTGAGTGTTGGGAGGGGTCTAAATGCCACCCAGGGCGTTGCCCTGGGCTAAATACTGCCAGCCTTTCAGGCTGGGGTATTGGCTGTTTGGTTTTCACCCTGAAAGGGTGAGAGTATTTAGCCCAGGGCAACGCCCTGGGTTGCTTAGCCAGGGCAACGCCCTGGGTTTGCGTGGCAACGCCTTTGCTCATTCGATACCGACATCCACTGAACACCAACCACCCCCCCCCGATATGCGTTCTTTGCGCGACGTTTTCGACCAGTTCCCCAAGAGTCGCGACGCCGGTCTTTCGACCGGCCAGGTGACCGAGAGCCGGGAGAAATTCGGGGCCAACCGGCTCACCCCCCTTCCACGTGAGCCGGTCTGGAAAAAGTTCGTCGAGAAGTTCGACGAGCCAATCATCAAGATTCTCCTCGGGGCCTCCCTGCTCAAGATCGTGGTGGACCTGTTCGGGGCGGACCCCCTCGTCGGGGGCCTCGCACTGGTCGCCGTTGTTGGCGTCCTGATCGCGGCGTCGGTCGTGGCCGCGCTCCGCGCCTGGATACCATCCGCCCTGTTCGGGCTGGCGGTCGTGCTGTTTGGGGTGAGCGTGGCCGTCCGCGCGCCGTCGTACGAGGGGCTGGCGGTCATGATTGCCGTCGCCCTTGCAACCGGAGTCGCATTCCTCAGCGAGTACCGTAGCGACCAAGAATTCGAAAAACTCAACGCCGACAAGGACGCGGTACGGGTCAAGGTCCAGCGAGACGGATCGGTCCATACCGTCTCCCTCGAAGACGTCGTGGTTGGTGATCTTGCCATCCTGGAAATGGGCGACGAGATTCCGGCTGACGGTCGGGTCGTGCGGGCGAACGAACTGATGCTCGACCAGTCGCTCATGACCGGCGAGAGTGAGCCGGTGAGGAAACGCGCTGCTCACGACAACGATGTGACCGACGGACCGGAGCAACTGGGGTGCGTCTACCGCGGGACACAGGTGATCGATGGCGTCGGCCAGATGATCGTCACCAACGTGGGCGACGACACGATGATCGGCCAGATCGCCCGCCGCCTCTCCGCGGAACCCGAACCCGAGGCCAAGGAAGAGGGGGCCGAGGGTACCCCTGCCTCGCGCGAAGGTCGCGTTCAGCAGAAGCTGACAATCTCGAAAGCCTCCACCCCACTCCAGGAGAAACTGGAGACACTTGCTGGACTGATCAGCAAGGTGGGGTACATCGCGGCTGTGGCGATTTTCCTTGCCCTCCTTGTCCGCGGGCTATACGTCGGCGAAGTCCGTTGGCCGGGGCCGGATGATGACGCCAGCAAAGTCTTCCTGGCGAGCGTTCGCGCTTTACTCTCGTATTTCGTGTACATGGTGATTGTGATCGTCGTTGCGGTTCCCGAGGGACTGCCGATGAGCGTCACCGTCTCCCTGGCGCTGGCGATGCGGAAGATGACCCGGGCGAATGCCCTTGTGCGCCAGCTCGTCGCGACCGAGACCATCGGGTCGGCCACCGTGATTTGCTCCGACAAGACGGGAACGCTGACGCAAAACAAGATGACTGTCACCCGTGTCGGACTCAGCGGGCGTGTATTTGAGGGTTCATTCGGGGACGTTGTATCCAGCCCTGAACTTCGTCGGCTCATGATCAACGCAGCAGTGAACTCGACAGCGAGTCTGGAGGAGAAGGAGGGGAAGATCCAGACGGTCGGTAACACGACTGAGGGCGCGCTTCTGATGTGGATTCGGGGTGGGGCCTGGCTGGGTGTGGGCGGTTGCCCAGACTATGTTTCGCTCCGGACCGACTGCCCGGTTCTCTACCAGATTCACTTCTCGTCCGACCGTAAGCGCATGACAACCGTGGCGAAAGTGGACGGCCGGGCGGTCACACTGGTGAAAGGCGCTCCGGAAGCGATCCTGGCCCAGTGTCAGAGTTACTATGCTCCCGACGGCACCACTCGCCCACTTGCCGAGGTGAGGGACGAGGTACTCGCACAAATCGCAACTGCTGCGGGCGATGCCATGCGGACCCTGGCGTTCGCCCAGGTCGAACTCCCTGCCAACTTCCCGCACGACGAGCAGGTGCTCCACGCACGCAAGGACGAGATCGAGTCCGGGCTGGTGTTTGTGGGCTTTGTCGCGATCCGCGACCCACTCCGTGAAGACGTCAAGGAGGCCGTGGCCAAGTGCCGGGGTGCTGGGATCGAGGTCAAAATGATTACTGGGGACAATATCGAGACGGCCCGGTCGATTGGCCGCGAGGTCGGACTGATGGACTCCCCCACCGCACTCGCCATGACCTCCGCCGAGTTCAATGCCCTGTCCGACGACGAACTCAAACAGAAACTCCCTGATCTCCGGATTCTGGCGCGGGCCAGGCCGCTCGACAAATACCGGATGGTGAAGCTGCTCCAGGAGCAGCAACACGTCGTCGCAATGACCGGGGACGGGACAAACGATGCCCCCTCGCTGAAGAAGGCCGATGTCGGGCTGGCGATGGGAATTGCGGGGACCGAGGTCGCGAAAGAGGCAAGCAAGATTGTGTTGCTTGATGACTCCTTCAGCACGATCGTCCGGGCTGTCCACTGGGGCCGATCGCTTTACGAGAACATTCAGCGGTTCATCCAGTTCCAGCTCACGATCAATGTCTCGGCGCTCACGATCGCCTTCCTCGGCCCTTTCCTGGGTCTGAAGCCGCCATTTACAGTGCTGCAACTACTCTGGATCAACGTGATCATGGACACGTTCGCTGCCATCGCCCTCTGCTCCGAGCCGCCAAGGCCGGGGCTGTTGTCGGTGCCTCCGAAGCGACGCAATGAGAGTATCGTGACACGGGCGATGCTCTGGAACATCGGTATTACAGGCGCGTTTTTTGTGGTGGTGATGATCGCACTTCTGGTCGGGATGCAGCACGGGGGGTGGTTCACCGACGCGACTGACCTGAAATCGAAGGAGTTCCCCGAGCTGTCGTACCGACAGGTGACGATCTTCTTCACCGTCTACGTCTTTTTCCAGGTGTGGAATCAGATCAACTGCCGGTCGCTTGATCCGAAGGAGTCTGGTTTCCGAGGGCTGTTCGCCAACCCGATTTTCCTGATGATCGCATCGCTCACGGTGGTGGGTCAGGTGCTAATCGTCTGTCTGGGCGGGGTGGTCTTCAACGTCGAGCCACTCGGAGTGCTCGACTGGCTCGTCATCGCCGCTGGAACGGCGAGCGTACTGGGGTTCGCCGAGGTGGTGCGGCGGATTCGGAGGGCGAGGTGAGATAAAGGCAGCACATCCGAGTTCGGCCCGAACCCGTTTTCCAACCACGTTTTCGCCCTGAAGGGTCGGCGGATAATAGCCCAGGGTGGAGCCGGGCTTCCCGGCGCAACCCTGGGACGCGAGAGTTGATCGCCCAATTCATCACACTATGCGTATCGGATTACGACTCTCCCAACTTCGGGGCAAGTGGCACCCCGGCGTCCGTAAGAATTTTATCCAGGAGTGCCTGACTAACAGAAGTGGTAGTTCCACCATAACGCGATCGACTATCTACACCGGGTTGGTAGATCACATAGTTGTGACATTGAAAGCAGATAGCCACATCGACAGTCTTGCCCCCCTTACCCACTCGAACCAGGTGTCGTGGGACGAAGCAGGATGCCCCAGTCCCCTTTGGGGCGTTTCGGATTCCCTCTTTCACAATCGACATGACCTCTTGCCTCTGATGCGGGTCTACGATGTCAACATGCCCGAGAACAGGACAGTCGTAAAGTAGAGTCACTCCCGGTGGTGGGTCGTATTTTTTCGGACCATCGATCGAAAACAATGTCAGTTCGTCCGTGTCATCCGGAATTTGATCGATGGACTCGCCACGGCACCCACTCAGCAAGCCCAACATCATCGTGAGCGTGAAGACTGTGCATTTCATAGCATAATACAATAAATATAAGATAATCGTACTATTATTCCCATGATGACTATGGAGATGTCGCGTTCAACTCCTTCAGGACAAAATCCCAGATATCCTTGTAATCGTCGGTGGGATGGCCCGGGTATTTCACATGGCACTTCACCCCTGCCTGCTGAGCGAGTTTTTGGAAGCCTAGCCCCCAGGCTGGTGAGTGAACTTTGTAGTCCATCTCGGTGACCTTCTCCGGCTGGGTCAGCCCCCAGTTATTCTCGAAATAGATCGGGGCCGCTCCCTTGTGCAACAAGGTCTCGGGTGACCACTTCTTGATCAGAGGCAGCAATTCTTCGTGCCGTTTCAGTGACTCCTCAAAATTGCAACCCAGTGCCGGCGCACCCCACTTTACCCCCGGCACCCACTCCTGCATCCGTCTCGGATCGATGCTGGGCTGGCTACGATACGCAGCAACGCATGTCACCTTTGTCGAGAGTCGCTCAATAGGGTCACTCGAACGCGGGTCTGCCAGGTCTGGAGCGCATCCCAGGTAGAGGGCGGGAAGCGCGCCCTGCGATCCTCCGCCGACAGCGATCCGTTTCTCGTCGATATTCCACTTCCCTGCATTCATCCGAATGAACTGCACCGCGCGGGCAGCATCGTTCATCACGTAGCTCACCGGAGCGAGAACCTTATCGGTCGTCGCGTCCGTCATGGTGCGCGTTTCAACGGCGATCACCGCGCAGCGGGCGGGGAGAAAGAAGTCCAATCTTGCCGCATGTTTGCTCGGCTGCCAGATCCCACCAAACCAGACGAGCACGGGATACGGTCCCCTCCCCTGGGTCGGCAGGTAGACATCCATGATCTGATGGGGACTGGGGCCATAGGAAACGTCTTTGTGGGTCGGCGCAGGATCTGCCGCGACCAACGGGCTCACAGTCCCAGCAGTGAAAGCGATGGCGAGTAGCAGGGCTCTCGGTGAACAGTGTCGAACTCGCATGGAAACTCCGGTTGTCGAGGGTGTTACCTCTCAAACCCTGACGGCCGATCCATTCTCGAAGCTTGAGCAGCGGCTTGGGGACAGTTGCAGAGTTGCCGCCAGGAACATTCTCTTGATATTATCCTACCAGGCCGCCAAGCACATTTCCCAATCCGGGTCTGGTGTCAATCCGTTGCGGCGTGGACTTCTGGGCGGGGTATTCTACCTCCGCTGGTCGCGCTCCCGCGGAACTGCGCCTGCGTGGAGTTGGAATCTCCTTGCCTGGTGTTAAGATGGGTAATCTCTGGTAGTTTTGCCGTCCGCTTCCTCTCCTGGCGGCCATTGCACTCCGATGAGTTTCCCCATGCGCTATTGCTTCGTTCTGGCGTTCCTCCCGCTCACTCTCGGTATCACCCTCACCCGAGCCGACGAGCCGAAACCGCCCAAGGAGTTCGCTGCACTAAAGTACCGACTGGTCGGGCCGTTTGCCGGGGGTCGAGTGGCCCGGGCGTGTGGCGTCCCCGGTGATCCGCTCACCTACTACGCTGCGTCCGCGTCCGGCGGAGTCTGGAAATCGGCCGACGGTGGACTCACCTGGAAATCGGTGTTCGACGATCAGCCGACCAGCTCGGTCGGATCGATTGCCGTTGCTGCGTCCGACCCGAATGTGGTGTATGTCGGCTCCGGCGAAGCCAATATCCGCGGGAACGTGTCGCCCGGGGCCGGGATCTTCAAGTCCACCGATGGTGGGAAAAACTGGACTCATGTCTGGAAACAGGTTGGGCAAATCGGTACGGTCGTCGTTCACCCCAAGAATCCGGATGTGTGCTTTGCTGCGGTGCTGGGCCATGCCTTCGGGCCGAACCCGGAGCGCGGGCTCTACCGGACAACCAATGGCGGAAAGACCTGGGTTCGCGTGCTCTTCAAGAATGAAGAGACGGGTTGCTCCGACGTGGCACTGGACCCATCCAACCCCCGGATCGTGTTCGCGGGGTTCTGGCAAACGCGACGACGGCCCTGGGAACTGACCAGCGGCGGCCCCGGGTCGGACCTGTTCGTTTCCCGTGATGGCGGAGAGAGTTGGGTGTCGCTCAAGTCCGGGAAAGACCCCGCGAAACCCGATGAGAAGAGCAAAGACGAGAATCGGCCGGGACACGACAAACTCGGCAAGGGGCTCCCCGAGGGGATCTGGGGCAAGATCGGGGTCGCTGTGGCGCCATCGGACGGACAGCGCGTCTACGCGGTCATTGAGGCCGAGAAAGGCGGGTTGTTCCGGTCCGACGACGGCGGCAAGACCTGGGAGCGAGCCACCGAAGACCGTCACATCCGCCAGCGCGCGTGGTATTACTCGACTCTGACGATCCACCCCACAAGCCCGGACGTGCTCTACGCACCGCAGGTCCAACTGCTCAAGAGTATCGATGGGGGGAAGGAGTTCCACACGGTTTCGGGTCCACACCACGGCGATCACCACGATCTGTGGATCGACCCGGCGAACTCGAATCGGATGATTGGGGCGAACGACGGGGGAGTGGACATCAGCACGGATGGCGGGAAGACATGGTTCGCCCCGCCACTGCCCATCTCGCAGTGCTACCACGTGAGTGCTGATACCCGCGTTCCCTATCAGGTCATGGCCTGTCTCCAGGATCTGGGCTCGGCCTGCGGCCCGAGCCACTCCCTCCTCTCCGGTGGGATTGGGCTGGGGGACTGGTTTCCGGTCGGTGGTGGTGAGGCCGGACATGCGGTTCCCGATCCGTCCGACCCAAACATCGTCTATGCCGGCGAGTATGGTGGGATTTTGACCCGCTATGACCACCGCACCCGCCAGTCCCGCAACGTGACTGTGAACCAGTACAACCCTTCCGGTATCGACCCGGCGAAAATGAAGTACCGGTTCCAGTGGACCGCACCGATCCTCGTCTCCCGCCACGACCCCAAGACTGTCTATCACGCCGGGAACGTCCTTTTCCGGACCCGAGACAGTGGCCAAACCTGGGATGCCGTCTCCCCCGATCTGACCCGCAACGACAAGCAGAAACAGCAGTGGAGCGGGGGACCGATCACGGGCGACAACACCGGGGCTGAGGTGTATTGCACGATCTTTGCACTGGCCGAATCTCCCAAGCAGAAGGGGTTGCTCTGGGCCGGGACGGACGATGGCCGGGTCCACCTCACCCGGGATGACTGCAAGACCTGGGTCGAAGTGACCGCGAACGTTCCGGACCTACCCGACTGGGGTACGGTGAGTTGCATCGAAGCCAGCCCACATGATGCCGCCACCGCGTTCCTGGTGGTCGCGAATCACCGGATGGATGACTACCGCCCGCACGTCTGGAAAACGACCGATTTCGGGAAAACATGGGCCAGCATCGCAGACGGGCTTGCCCCTGGGATTCACGCCAGGGCTGTCCGGGAAGATCCGAAGAAGAAGGGCCTCCTCTACCTGGGGACCGAGCACGGGGTGATGTTCTCGCAGGATGCGGGGAAGACGTGGAAGTCGTTGCAACTGAACCTGCCGACCGTGCCGGTCCACGATTTGGTGGTGAAGGATGACGATCTGGTGATCGGGACACACGGCCGATCCATCTGGATTCTCGACGATCTTGCCGTGGTGCGGGCGACGACATCCGCGACCACAGCGAAGCCAGTCCATCTCTTTCCGATCCGATCCGCAACGAAGTGGTATGTCGGGTGGGGCGGGCCGACGGCTTCCTACACGGCTCACACGGCTGGCGAGAACCCTGCGAGTGGAGCAGTCGTCTGGTTCCATCTGAGCAAAGCACCCAAGGGAGAGGTGACACTGGAGGTCCGGGACGCAAAGGGCAAGATTGTTGCAACTGCCAGGGGCAAGGCAGGGGAGAAGGCAAAAACCGAAGAGGACAAGGAGGACGAGGACGAGAAAAAGGAACGAAAGCTGGAAGTGGCGGCGGGGTTGAATCAGTTCATCTGGGATTTGACCCACGACAGTGCGGAGACGATCCCCGGAGCCAAGGTTGATTCCGGCAGTGCATCCCAGCGCGTTCCGGTCGCGCCCGGCACGTATACGGTGAAACTGACCGTCGGCGGGCAGACACTGACGGGTACAGTCGAGGTGAAGGCCGATCCGCGCTGGGTCGGGTCTGTCACCCCTCCGGCCATTCCACCCTCAAAGTTGACAACCGTCGAAGGCGATGACCCTCGGTGGTCACTGCTGGCGATTCGGGGTCGT
The DNA here is from genome assembly GCA_003136315.1 of Gemmataceae bacterium. GTDB lineage: Bacteria > Planctomycetota > Planctomycetia > Gemmatales > Gemmataceae > Urbifossiella. The sequence goes on from PLDW01000323.1 coordinate 109,767, forward strand.
GCCGTGACCGCTCTGTGGGCCGATGAACGCGCACGAGACGCTCTCAACGATCAGGAGAAACTGGCCCTACGGGTTCGCGATGACATCTCCACGTTGTCCGATACCGTGGTCCGGTTGCGGGCAATCAAGAAACAGATTGACCTGCGCAAGGAACTCCTCAAAGACCGCGCCGACGCAAAGACGCTCCTGAAACAGACCGAATCGCTGGAGAAGAAGCTCGACGATCTGGAAGGGAAACTCCACAACCCCAAAGCAAAGATCAGCTACGACGTGTTCGCTGCGCGGGGCGGAGCGATGCTGTACTCCCAGTTTGCATGGCTACTCTCGAACCTGACCGAAGCCGACGGCCCTCCCACCAAAGCCCAGCGGGAACTCGCGGACGACCTGGGAAAGCAACTCGCCGGGTTACTGGGCACATTCCAGACCCTCACCACTGGCGACATGGCAAAACTGAATGCCGCCGCCAAAACCTTGGGAGTGCCAGAACTCTACGTCCCGCCTGCGAAGAAGAAGGACGAGGTTACGCCAGCGAAAAAGTAGGAGGGTTCAGGCGAACTCTGGGGGAGCAAATCGTTCGGGAAGAGGCCCGTGAGAGTTGTACGTCAAGGTTCTCGGTGAGGGTTGTTTGCAATCATCAGCCTGAAAGGCGGAGAGTTCTCAGTCCAAGCAACGCCCTGCGTTTACAGTCTTCACCCTGAAGGGGTGAGATTCCTCAGCCCAGGGCAACGCCCTGGGTTTCCAAGGTTTTTGATTCCAGCCTGAATGGCTGGGAGATCGACTGCCAGCGACGTTATCCCCGCCTTTCAGGCTGGAAGAGTGTTGGTGGTCATCTCCCAGGGCGTTGCCCTGGGCTGAGGGATCTCAGCCTTTCAGGCTGAAAACGTCGGCCAACGCCCTGGGTTTCCAAGGTTTTTGATTCCAGCCTGAATGGCTGGGAGAGCGGCCGCCAGCCACGTTATCCCAGCCCTTCGGGCTGGAACAAGATTGGTGGTCGTCTCCCAGGGCGTTGCCCTGGGCTGAGGAATCTCAGTCTTTCAGGCTGAAAACGATTGCGTTTCTGGAAAAACACCACCCAGGCTCGGTGTGGGAGGCAGAGATCTGTTGCATCAGTACCGGAAGATCATGTCGAGCGTGAACCGGTAATCGAAGATGTCGCGGGGGCCAGCGATCGGGCCTTCGAATGCCGCACCGAACTGGATGTTCTCGTTGACCTTGAACCTGGCTCCGATCGCGCCTGTGAGCATCCCTTGCCCCCTCGCCTGCCCGCCAAAGTTGTAGAGATCCCGCCCTTCCACACCGATCGGATTGGCTGATCCATTGGAGGTGTACATGACGTAGTTCGCTTCTACCAGCGGGTAGATATGGTGCCAGCTCAGCACGTCGAGATCGACGTGGCCGCTGAGGTATAGGTAGTCGCTCCGATGGCTTGATGTTGCGAACGAATACCCACTGCTCGCCAGGACATTCAGCCCGCCAACCCGCCAGTCGCGGAAGAAGCTCTCGGCATAACTCACATATGGGACCAGCGAGAGCCCACCGGTGCTCTGGAAGACCGATGGAGTTCCGACTGGAGCCTGGAACTGCAACCCGCCAGCCAGCAACCGCCCCGCCTGTTCATCCCGGATGAATGTGTACTTCGGTCCGAACCAGAGTTCCGAGAAGCCGGTGCTCCCGGAAATCACGGAGTCACCCCCCGGGCTGAGTGTGATCCCGCCCAGTTTGTTGATCACGAAGGACAGCCGGTCGGTGATGGCGACCCGCCCCTGGAGCCCAAAGAAATCGGTATGCCCACCCCGGAAGTCGGGCTCGATTCCGGGAATCGCCTGGTAGAGGAAGATCGGGCGGACTTCAGTGAGTGAGCGAGGATCTTCGAAGAGGAACGGGTTGGTCACAGGTGAGATAAACCCGTCGAAGGCGTGATCGCTCTTGAACCACTCGCTGCGCTTGCCGAGAATATTATCGAGCTCCTCCCCGAACTTCCACGATGGACGTGACGTGCTATCATCCTTGCGGAGCGACCGTGTCGTGAACCCCGACCGGCGACCCAGGAAGTCGCTGACCGGGTCAGCCAGTTGTGGGCCAGAGGTCGCCCCCGCCTGTCGGATGGTGGTTTCTACCTGTGCCGCCGGAACCACCGGCACATTCGCGGATACGACCTGCCCCACCGCGGTCGGTGCCCCCAATCTCGCCGCGCGGCCTGGAGGTGGGATCGGCGTCGACTTTAACTCCTGGACCGGCACCACGGTGGAGGGGGTCGGAGTTGAGACGGGCTGGGTTTCGACTGGCTCACCGGTCACAGTGATCGGCGCACCAAGCAGCGGTGGCTGATCGACCATCCGGGTTGGGGCTGTGGCGGGTGTGGGGGAAGAGTCGATTGAGGCTGGGGGTGGCCCGACCGGGGCGAGCGGCTGTGCCACGGCCTGGGAGGTCACCCCGGCCACGACGAGCAGCACGATCGTCGCCAAACGCCCACCCCGCATTGCCCCGCCCTCCCGTTCAACCCGGGCATCCCGGCGGCCCACCGCAACCCTTGGATGCGGTACAACCCGACCATTCCTACCATCGTCCGCGGAGAGTGGGTTCGATCAGCCTGTTCGAGGGGAAAACGTCCTCGATTCGGTAAACTGGGGTATAACGGAGGGCAAGTTGGGCCAATCACCCACGCCATTGGACCGCCTCCCCCGGTTCGGCACCCACGAAGTTCTTTCACGGAGTTTCTCATGAGGCGAATAGCGCTCCTGATCGGCGGGTTAGTTGTGCTCGTTGGGCTGGTCGCTGGGCTGGCTCCGGCGTGGTGGAGCGGCGGACACGAGTCGATCGCGGCAGCAGCGGCGGCTCGCCTTCCGGACGATATCCCGGGGTTCTTCCGTCGTGGGGGCAAACACCTTGCCCACTTTTCGGTGGATCCGGATCGATGGAAGAACCGCGAAGCGTTGTTCTTGCGGCGATCCGAAGAGGGGAATCACTATCTCGACATGGAGGATCTGGACGGAAAGGCGTACCCGGCGACCAACCGGTTCGATGCAATGAAGATGGCCTACACCGAGTTAAAGAAAGATCCGAACAAGATTGGGCTCCTCCCCTACGCGATCATGGAGAACTATGAGCGGTTGATGGTAGCCTTCTACGATCACCGGAAAGCCCCGGCCGACGAATCGGTGCCAATGAAGTGCTTGGTGTATGGCGGGACGCTCGCGCACTATACCGGGGACGCCGCGATGCCGTTGCACACCACCACCGATTATGACGGTCGGCGGCAACCTGGCGGGGGAGTGATGCAGAAAGGGATTCACTCGCGAATCGATGGGTTCCCGGAGAAGAATGGGTTCACTCCCGAGGAGATCTGCCGTGGGTTGCAGGCGAAGGCAATCGGTAACGTGTGGGAGCACGTGAACGCATTCCTCATCGAGTCGCACGGTCAGGTCGGGAAGTGCTACGACCTGGATGCAAAGGGGGCAATGACGACCCCGACGGACGAAAGCCGGGCGTTCATCCTGGCCCGATGCCGTGCCGGTGCCCAGCTCACACTCGATCTGTGGTACACCGCCTGGGTGCGAAGCGAGAAACTTCCGGGCCACTGGTGAGTGGGGGGGGCGGATCAGAATGGCCCGCAGATCCAGATTGGCCCGCAGATGACGCTGACTTCGACGCAGATGAAATCCAGATCAATCCAAGTTCGTTTTAATCAAGATTTGATCTGCGTTCGTAGATCTGCGTCCTCTGCGGGCCATTGCCTTGGTTTTGATCCAGACCCACTTAGGATTCCGCACCAGGGGGCGGTTTGCCTTTCCCGGAATTGACATATGCGGCCCGACGGGCAGCGTATTCCTCGGGCGTCAGTCGGTCGATGTCGGCCTCGGAGCCCTCCGAAGTCGCCTCCATCGCTTGCGTGAAGATCTGCTTCAGGAACGGGATACACCACCCGCAACCGGTCCCAGCCCCTCCACACATCGAAAGCTGGCTGGGAACTTTCGGCCGGTTCAGCCGGACCCAGTTCACCAGTTTCCGTCGAGGCACGTGGAAACAGTAGCAGACTTTATCGTCCAAGTTCATCGCGATCCGTCCGAATTACTGGGTGAAGACCCTTGCCTGGGAGCTTGGTCCTGGGAGCAAGACCACTGGGGTAAGCCCTGGTGTTGGCACAGAGCACCCGTACCTATTATCCGGGGTGGAGCGTGAATCCCACAAGCGAAAGCTCGGAACCCGCCGGGCGACCTGTCATCCTGTGTGGTCTCGGGCGGGTTGGCTGGCGGGTACTGGAATCGCTCCGGGCTGCCGGCCAGGTGGTTTCCGTGGTCGACACCAAAGCGCCGAGCGACGATCCCCGGCTGAGCGGCGTGACAGTGATCCAGGGTGACTGCCGTCGACCGGACATCCTGGAACGGGCGGGGGTGAGAACTGCTCACGGTGTGCTGATCGTCACCGGCGAGGACATCGTGAATGTGTCCACTGCGCTACTCGCACGCCGCCTCAACCCGAACGCCCGAATCGTGGTGCGGATGTTCAACCAGAACCTCCTTGCCCGATTCGGCTCGGCCGTCAAGAACACGGTCGCCCTGAGCGTATCGGCCCTCACCGCTCCGGTTCTCGCCCTGACGGCTGCGACCGGGGATGTCCTCGGGGCATTCAAACTCGACAGCGGCCCGCAACAGGTGTCCGAATTGATCGTCCGTGAGGGGTCGGATCTCGCTGGCCGGTCGATTGGGGATGTGGCCGGGCAATACACACTCATTCCGCTTGCCTACACCCCGGCCGATGGCAAGGCCCGGCTCCTACTCGATGTCCACGGAGATGCCCGTCTGTCACCCGGGGACCGCTTGGTAGTCTGCGGTACACCGAACCATCTGAGCCCCCTCCTGGAAAAAATTCGTGGAGCTCTACTCCCAGGGGTTCTTTGGGCAGGTGCGGTGCGTCGTTCCCTTCGAACCGCTCACCGCACCCTGATCGAGGTCGACCTGGGAGTCAAGGTGATCACCCCGATCCTCTTCGTGACTCTCTTGGTCAGCACACTCATATTCCGTTACGGGATTGGGACCACCTGGAGCGAGGGTCTCTACCGAACAGTCAGTGTCACCTCGACGGGGTCTGACTTGCACGGCGACAAAGGCGAGGAGTGGGTCAAAATCTTCCTGAGTGTGCTGAAACTCGCCGGGGCCGCCCTTGTCGCTGGATTTACTGCCATCCTCACAAACTATCTGATCCGCGCTCGACTCGGGGGAGTGTTGGAGATCCGGCGCGTCCCGGATGGGGGGCACGTTGTTGTCTGTGGGCTTGGGAACGTTGGTTACCGGTGTGTGGAGGAGTTGACTGCCATCGGAGAGCGGGTCGTGGCGATCGATCAGGTCAGCGGTAACCCCTTCATCGCCACCTGCCGACGGAAAGGAGTGCCGACGTTTGTCGGGGATGCAACCGTGATTGAAGTTCTTCGCCAGGTCCGCGCCGACACGGCCAAGGCGGTCATCGCAGCCACCCCTTCGGACCTCGCAAACCTTGAAATCGCCCTCCTCGTCCGCGAGTTGAACCCGGCACAGCGGGTGGTTGTCCGCGTCTCTGATCCGCAATTTGCTGAAGCTGTCCGCGAGTCCGCCGACATCCAGTACGCAGCCTCCATCCCGACCCTCGCTGCTCCGGCTTTCGCGGCTGCCCTCTTCGGGGACAGGGTCCAGACCCTCATCACCACCGCTGGGCGAACACTGGTGGTGGTCGAATTTGTCGTCCAGCCAGACGATCCGTGCCTGAACGGCCAGTCGTTACGAGCGTCCGTTATCGACTACCGGTTCCTCCCGATTGCACTCAATGGGACCGACCCGGCAGCGATCGCTGACCGACGGCTGAAACCGGGCGACCGACTGACCGCGGTGGCCGGGCTCCGTGATCTGGAGCGTCTCCTCCGGCGAGAACCAGCGATTCGGGATTGGGGGGTCATGGTGTTGGGTTTCCCTGTCACCGCAAAGGATGCCCTGATCCCAATCATCCGGGCAGAACGCCATTGCACACATGATGCGGCCGAAAACGTGCTCGCATCAACCCCATTCGGGGTGGCTGCCGGACGGACTCGCGGGGAAGCTGAGGAACTCCAGGCGAAGCTAAGCCGAGAGCGGGTCAGAGCCGAGGTGGTCCAGGATGGCTCATCCCCAGAAGCATGCGGACAGAACCTAACGGCCTAACCTCCTGTCCTAAGAGGGAAGGGGACCAGTCTCGGAACCTAACCACCCAACTCCCTTCCCTGAGAAGGAAGGGGGAGCCAGAAGGCGGTTTTACTCTTCTCACGCAGTGGGAGGGGAGTATCGTAGGTNNGTCGGGTCTCGCAAAGCCTCGACCCGACCTACAGGCTTTCGCATCTGACGTGACCTTCTGCGCCGAAATGCGACACCAGGCTCTGCGCCGTTGCGGGTATAATCGAATAGCAAGGCAAGTAACGAGTGTCCGGTTGTTGGAGGTGTGTCGTGCCGCCGTCGAGCCCGGCATCAAGGGTCGTTACGGCATCGAGCGTCTGCGAGTCGCGATGCCCTTGGGCTGGGTTACTTCTTCTTCCAGGGCCACTGAATCTCGACCTCGGCCGATCCGTACTCCTTGTTCCCGATGGTGTAGAGGGCCTTCACCTTGTAAGTCCCGGCGATCCGCTTCTCCACCGGCACCTGACCGAGCAGGTCAACTTTGCATCGGTACACCTCCCCCGGCTTGAGGATGTATTGCTTCGGCTTTAGCAGCGATTGTGTCGAAAGGAGGGACGACAGTGGCTCGGTTTTCACGATTGCCCCCGTGGGGTCTTTCACCCTCAGGTCCAAGTGTGCATATGGCCCCGATTTCGACCCAATGTCCACGTCCGCGCAGGAGATGTTGGTGATCGCGACATCCGCGGAGCCTGGCACGTCACCCGTTATCAGATCTCCGGCGACAGTCGTCTCCACCTTGCCGGTCCAGTGCATCTCGCACTTGAGCACGATCTTCTCCTGAGGTGCCGGCGCGACCGGCTGACCGAAACCCCTACCGCAGATCGTACATCCGACAAGCAACCCTAATGTCAACTGTGGAGTCATGGCGAGCCCTCGTGGGTCACTTTCTGGTATACTACTTCCAGTCGGCGGGGAAGTCGGCGGCAGGGAGGCCGCGGTTGAGTCTTCGAACCCCTGGGAGCCGAGTGCGCCACTGGTACATGAGCCTGTTGGTGATGTCCCTTCCCCCGCAGTGTCCACCCTGGTTTTACAGGGCATTTCGACAGCAGATGCGACAGGTTCAGTAGGTTCATCGATTAGACAGATGGGGGAACACTAAGGCGGTTATATTCCGCCATCTCTTCGAGAGTGTAGTTCTGTCCTGTGACCATCCGTAGGCGCGCCTCAAAACCGGCTCAATGCATAAGGTCGGGGGTCGATATGGGGTGTCTCTCCTGCAAGCCACTCGGCCGCGAGCTTGCCGGTCGCAGTCGCCATCGACAGCCCGAGCATGTTGTGCCCTGCCGCGATCAACACGTTGCTGGCTGCCGGCGCGCGGTCGATCACCGGGAGCCCATCAAACGTCATTGGCCGCCATCCCCACCACTCCTCCTGGACGGGTTCGGGGAGAGGATCGCGTAGGTAGAGCCGGGCAGCGTTCGTCAGAATGCCGAGCCTGGCCCGATTCATTGTCGCATCGTACCCAGCGAACTCCATCGTCGAGCCTAACCGATAGCCGGACCGGAACGGTGTGACCGCCACCCGGTGTTCCTCGAAGATGAGTGGATAGGTCGGGCAAACGCCCGGCCGGGGCATGGTGAGGGAATAGCCTTTCCCGGGTTGGATCGGAATCCGGCAGCCCAGCTCTGCGTTGAAGTGTGGGGTCCAGGCTCCGGTTGCAACAAGGAACTGGTCCGCCTCGATTGCACCTTGCGGGGTTTGAACTGCCTTCGCCTGCGTTTCCTCCCGGACAAACCCAGTCGCAGCGCAATGCTCGCGGATCTCGACCCCGAGCCCGGTCAATACACGATGGAGTTCGCTCATCAGCCGGTCGGGCCGAAGGTGGGCATCCGATTCGTACAGATACCCGCCGGCGCACCCCGGCTTCAGAGCTGGCTCCAGGGCGGTGAGAGCCTCCGCGTCGACTCGTCGCGCAGGGGTTGCGAACTGGTCCCTGAGAAGCTCGTCGGTGTGGGCGTAGTGGTCAAACCCGGTCTTCGACCGGAAGACGAATAGTAACCCTTTGGTCTCCCACTCGCAATCGAGCTGTTCCTTGGCGATCAACTCACCGAACAGCTCGCGGGATGAGACGAGCAAAGCCTTGATCGCCCGGCCAGCGGCACTCATATCGGTTGCATTGCACCGGCGGGCAAACCCAAGGAACCATTTCAAGTTAGCGAGTACTGTCTGCGGCCGGACTCGCAGCGGCGAGTTCCGGTGAAAGAGCGTCTTGAGCGTCGACCAGACCGCACCCGGAGCAGCCAGCGGCAGGACGTGGCTCGGACAGACATACCCACAGTTGGCGTGCGAACACCCCATCCCGAACGCTCCCTTGTCCAGGACGGTCACTCGCCAACCTGCCCTCGCCAGGTAATAGGCCGAGCAGGCCCCGACCACCCCGCCGCCCACCACCACCACTCGCCCCGTCATACGTCTCCCTCGAACGCACCAGGCCCACCCGATCGGCGGGTGGGCCTGGTTCAGATTACCGATTCCCTGGTCGGATTACCCCTTCTTCTCTTCCGCTTTCTTCGGCACGGCCTTCTTCGGCTCCGGCTTTTTTGTCGGTGTCGAGTTCGGGTCCGTTGTGAGCGGGAAGTCATCCGTCCGGAACGGGGTCGCCGGGAGTCCATCCGCGTTGAAGAAGTTCAGTGTCGGCTTGGCGAAATTCACCCATCCGTACCGAACGGCCACCGGCGTTGACACCTCGGCACTGGTCACAATCACCTTGTCCCCCTTGATCTCGGCCTTTGCCGCGTGGAAGACCTTGTCCTCACCGGCAACCGCGAAGCCTGTCAAAGTGCCCTCTTTGGCCACGAGTCCACCTCCGACGTGATCGAAGCTCAGCACTGCCCTGTTGCCTTCGATCTCGATGGCCTTGAACAGCGGCCCGCTGTACTCGATCTTTTTGTCGTAGGCGATTCCGGCTGCCGCCAGCGCCAGCCGCTCGCCGACTGGTTGTTTCGGCTTCGGGTGGATATCCGTCTCGTTCCCGTGATCCGTGATCACAGCGATCCCGACCTTGGGCAATTTCTTGGTCGCCAACAGTTGGGCATCGCGGAGTTCGGCGTAGTCCACACCGCTTTGGCCACCCCGGTAGGGTGCGAGTTGAACGGCGAAGAACGGCAGTTCGCTTCCCCATTTCTTGCGCCAGTCCTGGATCATCGTGGGGAACAGGGTCCGGTACTCGTACGCCCTGCCAGCGTTGGATTCGCCCTGATACCAGATCGCCCCCTTGACCGCAAACGGCAGCAGCGGGTGAATCATCGCGTTGTACAGTGAGCCTGGGACATTCGGCCCCAGAGCTGGGGCCGTTGGGCCAGGCTTCGTTGGCTGTTTCGGAGCGGTCTTGCCGTCCTCCTTGGCCTTGCCGGCGGCCTCTTTCCACTTGGCCAGAGCAACCTCGTAGTCCGCCAGGGCTTGCATCGGGTCATACGAGGCGTATCGCTTGGCGGCCGTGCGGCCGGTCTCGGCGTAGTGCTTCAGGGATGGCTCGGCCTCAAGGGCCTCCAGGCTGGTCCACGCCTCGGCTGGGGTTCCTCCCCACGAGGTGTGGATCAGCCCGACCGGGACGCCGAGTTCCTTCTGAAGTTTGACCCCGAAGTGGTAGGCGACTGCGGAGAACCCGCCCACAGTGTCCGGGCTGCACTCGACCCACTTGGTGAAGTGCTTCAGGTCGTTCTGGTCGCTGATCGGGGATGGCGCGGTCCGTTTCTGAACCGTGAAAAGTCGGATTTCCGGGTGTTTGGCTTCTGCCTTGATCTTCGCTGGTGTCTCGCTGGAGTCGACCCTCATCTCCATGTTCGATTGACCGGAGCAGACCCACACCTCGCCCACCGCGACATTTTTGAGGGTGATGGGGTTGTCCCCTTTCCCGGAGATGGTCAGAGTGTAGCCGGTGCCGGCCTTCGGGGCTTTGATCGACACGGACCACTTTCCGTTTTTATCAGCGGTGGCGGCGTAGGTGTCCTTGCTGGTAGCTTTGCCTTCGTTGTTCTCCAGCGAGACTTTTACGGTCTCGCCAGGTTCGGCGATTCCCCAAACGGGGCATAGGACACCCTGCTGGAGGACCATATTGTCGGTGAATATTGGGTGGGGTTTGACATCGGCACGGACGGTGCCGGTTGCCAGCCCGGCGACCGCGAGGGTCAACAAGAGGGCCTTGAGCAGGCGCATGGTGGGAGGCTCCGAAGGTGGGAAAGGCGAGGTAGGCTCTAGACAGGCTAAACTGTGGAATTGCCAGAGGCAACAGGCGGGGACACGATTTTCGGTGGGAGAATCGGTTTTGGTCAGTGAGTTTGCCGTCGCGCTCGAAGTACTACGAGAAAAGCTGCGTGTTCAGGGGACGCCAGCCCCGGCTGTGGCAGCATGGACGGGTTCGCTGTCAGGTTTTTCACTGGCATACGACTGTGAAAACCTGTCCTTCCTGATACGGCGTAGCACCGGGGATCGTAGCAATGAGCGTACTGGAGAGCCTCCTGGCGGGAATCGTTGCGGACCCCCAGGAGGAAACCCGCTGGCTGGTGTTGGCCGACTGGCTGGAGGAGTTCGACGACCCCCGGCGGGCGGAACTCCTGCGTCTGCATCGGCAACTCCTGGCCACCTGCTGCAAGCCCGAGCAGCATCCGGAACGGAATGCCTGGCAATCCCGGGTCGTGGCCCTGATCGCCGAGGGCGTCCGGCCTTGCGTGCCCCAGGAGACGATCACGTTACCGGGCGGCGTGGGGATGACGTTCTCATTCATCCCACCCGGCTCGTTTCTGATGGGCAGCAACCACCCGGAGGCGTTTGACGAAGAGAAGCCAGTCCACAGGGTGATTGTGACGAAAGGGTTTTACATGGGGATTCACCCTGTCACACAAGCCCAGTGGAAGGCCATCACCGGGGCGAACCCATCCTATTTCTCTGGTGACAACCGGCCGGTGGAGCAGGTGGCCTGGGACGACTGCCAGGAGTTCTGCTACAAATTGACTGCTCACTTGAAGGAGCCGGTGACGGTCCGACTGCCCACCGAAGGCGAATGGGAATACGCCTGCCGGGCAGGGACCACGTCCGAGTTTCATTTCGGTGATAGCCTCACTCCCGATCTGGCGATCTACGACCGGGCGGAAACAACGGAGGTGGGTTCGTTCCGGGCGAATCCGTGGGGGTTGTTCGATATGCACGGGAATGTCTGGGAGTGGTGCGAGGACTGGTTCGAGCAGTATTCTGGAGGGGATCAAATTGATCCTCGGCACTTGACAGAACACTCCGACGAATATCGCGTCCTGCGTGGTGGTGGCTGGTGCGTCGAACCTGACGTCTGCCGCGCGGCGTATCGCATCTGGTGCGAGCCAGCGCACCGTGGCGACGGCTGCGGTTTTCGGTGCGTTTTCCGCCTGGACTGAGTTACTATTTATTGTTTGTCTGTGTTACACTTTGCTCTTACGATTTTTGATTTTTCTTCATCTCGCTCCCAAGCTCCTGCGTGGGAACGAGAAGAGTGGAACTGGAACCCATCATCCATCGGGGACTGATGCCCCGATTCCGCATTCTGGATACAACAATCGCCATGCACAACCCCTTCGAGGGGGCGGTGCCGAGTTCTGATGAGGCCATTGAATCTCAAACGCGGAGCGGATCGCGATGACGGCACCGGACTGGCTCACCAAGCACGACGGAGCCCTGAAGCCAGGGGTCCGGGACCACATGCAATTCGTCCTGATCGGGGGGGCTCCGCAGTACAAGCTGGAGGTCCGCCCGGCCACGGGCACATTCATTTGCGCCGTTCAGCAGAGCAATAATGGGAAGCGACTCGACGATGCCACCACCTACCCGACCGAGGACGCCGCGATGGCCGGGGGACTGGAGCAACTCCGGGCCAAGCTGGGGTGGTAGCAAGCCGACCCCATTGCGGGAACGCATAATTCGGGTGTGATCTCTCCAGTGCGCCACAACCAAGAGAAAGCCACTCGCATTACCGTGGTGAAGACCATGAGGTCGGCTGTCTTTACCTCGAAGAGGTTTCATAACAAAGCCCAGAGTCGCGTCTCGCGCACTCTGGGAAACCTCGATTGTCTTTTTGTCTGTGTACCGCGAAGCGGTTTGACAAGTCGACCTCGTCCCAACCGCCACTTTCGTCGGATTCGATAGGGTATCGAGCCAACACGCACTCACCTTGTCTAACCGCTTCGCGGTAAAAACACTGGGGGGGCAACTGTGAACCCAGGGTGCGCGAAGCGCGACCCTGGGCTTTGATATTGAACCTCTTCGAGGTAAAGACATCCGACTGATTCACCTTCACTCGGGTATCAGAGGCTTTTTCTCCCGATCGGGGCGTACTGGGGAGATCGCACCGCATGATCCTGGTCGTGTCGCTTCCGATCCTCCCCATCCAGCGAGTGAAAGGCAAGGTGGTACGACCGATGGCAGTGCCTGTCACCATTGCCCTCTTGGGTCACTGTCCTGTCACGGTCGGGCTCAACGGGTTCGCCCCAGAAAGGTCAGGCTTGTCCGGGGGGACGAGCCCACCTGACACAACTGATCGAACCGGAAATGTTTTAATAACCGAATGATCGCGTCGCCCTCTTCTGGCCCGTTCACGTCGAAGAGATAATGACCGTTATCGCTCACCATCCACCGAGCCCCGATGGAGGTGGTTTTGAGGGCATTCAGGTCGAATCGACGACCCTGGGCGGAGAAGGGAACCCAGGTTGGGGCGTTCCCATCCACCAAAAAGAACGTGAGCCCGTGTGTCCCAACCCGGCAGAACTCGGTGAACCGCGCGTCCCGGACGATCCGGCTGGCTTCCCGGGCTGTTGCCTCGCCCGTTGGCCCGAACCGCCCCAGCACCTCTGACCCACACGCGACGACCCAATCGATCCCTTCCTTTCGGGCCTCGACTTTTCGCGGATCGATCCGCACCATCTCCCCGATGTAGCCAACTCCGGGGACCGGAATCCCGGTGCGGACCAGGGCGTTCTCCTGAGCCGCGAATACCAGGGGATTATGGACCGCTGGTGCGGCCCCGGTCGCTTCGATGCCAACATAGAAATAGGTCAGCGCTGGAGCCGCGCTGGGGCCGATCATCCCGATCCGATTGAATCCGTATCTCCGGACAACGGCGAGAGTCTGATCAGCATCTGGCTTGTTCAACCCGAAGTTAAACAATATATTCGCATCGTCTCGAACGCACCAGACTCCCTTCACGGGCTCGACGCGGACGGTCCGCAGATCGACAGGCATGACAGCCGGGGGAAACCCCGTTGGGGCAGTGGGGCGGCCGTTGATCAACCCGTACTCGACAACGGGGTGGGGCGACCCAATCCCGACCCACTCCGTCGGGCGGAGGTCACGCAGAATCCGCACCACATCCTTGGCGTTGGTCTCGTTGTTCCCAAGATCCTTGAAGACGCTCTGCCCGGCCCAGACCTGCCAGCTTCCATTCATCCGCTGGAGAGTGACATTCCTGGCATCGATGGGGTGCCGGTTCTCGGGAAAAGGGAGGGGGGTTTCAGCCGGAACCACTGCGATCGTGGATCCGTCTGGCAGGACCATCTGCGTCGGGCTCGTCGCGTTCGGCTGGGGTGTCGCTTGTGGGTTGGTAGGAGCCGACGGCCTCACACTCGCCGGTATCGTCCGAGGTGGGTCGGCTTGCCGCGGGGTCTGGGGTGACTGGGCCGGTACCGGGATTTGCGCGGCTGGGAGGGGATTCGACCCGGGGAGCGGCGCGGATGGGGGGAACTGGGCCGACACCCCCGACGCGCCAACAACCAGACACCACCCGGCGAGAAACGAACGGCCGCGCATAGCTTTCCCCCCGATGGCCGGCGGAATCCGGCTCTTCGGGTTGTATCGGTTGCGCTGGCAGTGATCTTGAGTATGATGACCGAGCACACGGTAACCCATCACCTGATATACGAAGCCCGTCGGGCTATCGCATTTACGGGAAGACGATTGGACGTATATATGGGAGGGCGACGCTCTTGCCGAGCCGTACCACTCTCACGCTCGGCAGGAGCCTCGCCCTCCCGTTAGACCGAAGCTTGCTCCTGGAATGTGGCAGCCTCAGTGGGTTCCTGGATCAGGGCTGGCTGCGCTGGCCGCTCCGATCCGGTCTCGTAGAGCAGTGGGACCGGGCCTGGGCGGGTGTGCCGGTTGGGTCCGTCGCCGGAGCGTTGTCGATGCGGACCACCGCGGCCATCCTTGGCATTGCCCTCATCCTGTTCGTACTGTTGGAAGCGTTTGAGGCGCTCGTTCTCCCTCGCCGGGTTCTCCGCCCTTTTCGGTTCACCCGTCTCTATTACAGATTTGCCTGGCGTGCCTGGGGACTGGTCGCTGGCTTCGTCCCGACCGGGCGTCGTCGGCAGACCTTCTTGAGTGTGTTCGGTCCCCTTTCCCTGCTGGTCCTCTTTGGCGTCTGGGCGGTTGCACTGATCGCGGGGTTTGGGCTCGTCCACCAAGCCCTCACCCCACGTGACGGCGGCCTGGCGGATGCCATCTACCTCAGTGGCACGACGTTCACGACTCTCGGATACGGAGATCTGACCCCGACCACTCCGGCCTCCAAGGCGCTGGCCGTGGCGGAGGCCGCGACCGGGTTTGGGTTCTTTGCCGTGGTCATAGCGTATCTCCCCGTCCTGTATCAGGCGTTTGGTCGACGGGAGGCGTTTATTGCACTCCTTGATGCCAGGGCCGGTTCACCTCCGGCGGCGGGGCGTCTGTTCCTGCGGACCCCACCCACCGGGGATGCTGGGGCGTGCCTGACGGGGTTTCTGACCGAGGCCGAGCGTTGGGGCTCCGAGGTGCTGGAGGCGCATCTCTCCTTCCCTGTACTCGGGTTCTATCGGAGTCAGCACGACAACCAGTCCTGGCTGTCCGCCCTGGCCTGCATACTCGACGTCTCCGCCCTCCTGTTGACCGTCGTTGAGGGGAGCAGCCGAACCCAGGCCCGGCTGACGTTCGCAATGACCCGGCATGCCGTCGTCGATCTCGGATTGGTCATCCATCGGCAGCCGGGGGTGCCTGGCGAAGATCGACTGCCTCCGGCACGTCTGAACGAGTTGCTGGCAGCCTTTCGGGCCATCGGGGTGAAGGTTCGAGACGATGACGAAGCGCGGGCCAAGTTGGCCGACCTCCGGGGACTCTACGAGCCATTTTTGGCCGGGTTGGGCACCTATTTCCGGCTGACTGTCCCGGAGGTGTGGCCGATCGACGAGGGGCCGGATAACTGGCGAACGAGTGCGTGGGTGCGTCGAGCGGGTCCGCTCGTCTCGCTCGGAGTCGATCCTCGGGACGATCACTTCGGTTGACCCTGGTCTCCAGTGGGGCAAACGGTAGATGCACGATCCTCAACCGATTCAGCAAAGCGAAAAATCGACATTAACCACAGAGTCACAGAGAACACAGAGAAAGAATCAATCCGAGAAATACAAAATCCGAAAACATTATTAACCACAGAGTCACAGAGAACACGGAGAAAGAATCAATCCGAGAAATACAAAATCCGAAAACATTATTAACCACAGAGTCACAGAGGCCGAATCAATCCGAGAAAGCCAGTGACGAGATCAATCTCTCTTTCTCTGTCTTTGGATTTCTCTCTGTGTCCTCTATGACTCTGTGGTTAATAATCTTTTTTCAGACTCTCTTTCTCTGTCTTTGGATTTCTCTCTGTGTCCTCTGTGACTCTGTGGTTAATAATCTTCATCCGAGAATACCGTTCCCGACACCTTATCGCCGATTATTGCCCCACCTCCAGCTTGATCCCCTTGAACCGGACTTCCATCGGCCCACCGCTGTGGATCTGGAGACCGATCACACCGCGACGAGACAGTTTCGGGTCGTCGTAGTCGCAGACCAGGCTGCCGTTGATCCAGATTTTCACATGCGAACCCTTGGCCTCGACCACGTAATCGTTCCAGTCGTCCGCTTTGACGTACTTCTCCCCGCCCTCCTTTACGAGCAACCCTCGCCCGCTCTCCTCGTACAGCTTGCCCCACCACCCGGCCCCGATGTCGGCCTGCGGACCTCGCATCTCGCCGTCCGGGAGTGATTCGCTGCGGAACTGGACCCCGCTATTGCCACTATTTGGGGTGAGCTTCACTTTGAGCGAGAGTCGGAAGTCCTCGACCGCCAGTTGCGACTTCAGGAAGGTGTTCCTCTTGAGCCCGGTCTTGGTCCGGCCGACAATCTCGCCACCCTCGACCAACCACACGTCCTTGTCGCCATCCCACCCGGTGAGATCCTTGCCGTTGAAGAAATCCTTGGCATTTTCTGCGGTGGCGAGCATCGGCACCTGGCCCGGGTTCTGGAGGTATGCGATAAGCGCTCGCAATCCAGGCTCGTTCACCTGCTTGAGGATGTCGTCGGGCATCATCGAGAGTTCCGATGCCTTGCGGCTCTCCACATCGGCAACTGGAATCAGGACCGTTTCGGTCGCCGTCGCAACCGTCAGGGCCGTCTTGGTTTCCTCCTTCACGATCCCCGTGACCACGCGGCCATCCAGAAGCGCCAGGCGGGTTGCAGCGTATTCCTTCGGGATGACCGCGCTGGGGTCGAAGATGTTCTCCAGGAGGTAATCGAGGTTCGCCCGGTTTGAACCGGTGATATCCGGTCCGACTTTTCCGCCGATCCCGTAAAGGGTATGGCACTGCTGGCAGGTCTTGGCGAAGACCGCTCGACCGAGATTCAGGTCGGCGGGGGTCTTGGTCGGAGTAGTAAGTTTCCGCTTCCACTCGTCGATGATCTTCTTTCGGTCGGCGGAAGTCTCGCGGACCGAGCCCCACAGGTCGGCGATCAGCTTGTCGATTTCCTTGTCCTGCAAGTTGCGGAGTTGCCTGACGGTCTCGGCCGACACGTCCGTTGCCGGGATCGTCTTGCCGCCGACGGCTGCCATGAGGGCTCTGCCGTAGGCAGGGCGGGCGGCCAGGGTAGCGAGGGCGTCGCGCTTCTCGGTTGTGCCGAATGTGCTGTAGGCCGCGAGAATCGCGACGGGAGTCTTGGGGTCGTCGAAAGCTGCCAGCCCACGCAGTGCGGCTCCGCGCAGGGCGGGGTCAGCAATCAGCCCGTGGAGCACCGGAACGAGATCCGCATCCCTTGCATCCAGGAGCGAGGTCAGCGCAGCCGCGCGGGCGGCGGTGGCCGCCTTTGAGTCTGCAAGCACCCGGCGCAGCGCAGCGAAAGCGTTCCTGTCACCGAAGACGACCGCCAGTGCCTGGGTTTGGTTACGCACGTCCGGGTTCGCGGACGCCATCAGCATCGGGAACGCAGTGGCCCATTCCTTGGGTTGTGGGAATTGACGCTTCCCCTTGAGTCCATCCTGAACCCCGCGGAGGTAGGCGATCTGCTGGTCCGCGGACGTGGCTTCACCGGCCGACTTGACGAGCAGCGCAACGGCTTCCGGCGTCCCGATTGACCCGATCCGGCGGGCCATAAACGGCAGGAGTTGTGGAACCTTGGCGTCGGCCGCGAGTTTGAGGGCACGGCCGGGGTCGACCTCGGCGAGTGGTTCCATCGCGTACCAGTACAGATACGGCAGGTTGGGGTCGGTCGCGTCCTCGGGGTAACTCAGCAGTTTCGGGAGCCCCGCCCAACGCTCGGCCGGGGGTTCCCGCAGTAATGCCGAGACAAGATATCGCCGGAGGACGGGGGTTTTGGTCTCATTCTCCGTCACCTTGCTCCCGTGATCCCTTGCCAGTTGCAACGCCCAGCCCCTGATTTGTGGGGATGGTGCATTGAGCAGGTTGGAGAGGGTCTCGCCGGTCAACCCACCGGTGACCCCCAGCGCCCACACACCTCGAAGTTGTCGGGTTTCATCCTTGTGATCGAGGGCGATCTTCGCGAGTGCCCTGGATGTCGCCAGGTCGACTTTTGCACCTTCGCGGTTTGCCCGTTCCTGTAAGATCCGTCGTGCGTGTCGTGCGTACCAATCGTTCTCATGCAACTGGTAGTCCACCAGTTCCTGATCGCTGCACTTCTTCAGATCGAGGCCCGCGACGGGTTTCGTCCCCTTGTAGCTGATCTTGTAGACACGGCCGTTGGTGCGGTCCCACACTTCGGGCGTCGCTGTGTGGCAGATCTGTTTGTCGTACCAATCAATCACATACACATTTCCATCCGGTCCGCACTGCATGTTCACAAACATCGACCATCGGTCATTCGTGAACAGGAAATCGGGGTTGCGGTCGGCGGTGTATCCGCTGCCCTTGGGTGTGAGTTCATCCACATTGATCCGGTGCCCATGCAGGTTCCCCATGAAGAGCTTACAGTGATACTCTTTCGGCCATGCACCGCCCTGGTAGCAGAACAGGCCCGAGTGCGCGTGTCCGCCGCCAGCGCTGTCCGAGCGGCCGTTCCCGCCATGTGGGGTCGCGCCCAGGTAGTGGCGGTGGAGTGCGATCGTTTTGATGTCGTCGAACGTGAAAGGGTTGAAGTGCGCGCCAGCCTGTCGGGCATAACGCCCCCCCTGGATGATGTGCCACATATGCGGGATCACACACGCTTCGACGAAGAAATCGCCCTTCGCGTTGTAATCCAGCCCCCACGGGTTGCTCGTCCCGTGGGCAAAGACCTCGAAGACATGTCGGGTGGGGTGATACCGCCACACCCCGGCATTGATGGGAATGCGGTCTTTCTCCGGGGTGCCTGGCTTGCCAACGCGGCTATGCGTAAAGACTCCGTGGCACCCGTAGAGCCACCCGTCCGGCCCCCAGATGAAGGAGTTGAGGGTCTCGTGGGTGTCCTCGTAATGCCAGCCATCCAGGAGAATCTTCGGCTCGCCCGCCTTGTCCGTCGCGGGATCGTGCGGGATGAAGAGCAAATACGGGGCGGCCCCGACCCAGACTCCACCGAACCCGACTTCCAGCCCGCTGACGAGGTTGAGCCCCTCCATGAACACGGTTTTCTTGTCGAATTTCCCATCCCCGTCGGTGTCCTCGAAAATGAGGATGCGGTCGCCCAATTTCTTCTGGTTATCCGGCAGCACCGGCCCGGGGAACGGGTGACGTCTCGGGTAGATAAAGGCTTCAGCGACCCACACCCGGCCACGATCATCAATGCACATCGCGATCGGTTGGTGGACATCCGGCTCACCGGCGAAAAGCGAGACGTGGAACCCATCCGGCACGGTCATCGCAGCGGCGGCTTTCTCCGGTGGGAGGCCGGCGAACTTGTACTCGTCCAGCTTTGACGGTGTCGCCTGCACCTGTCGGGCCGGGACATTCGGCTTCAGGGTGTGGAACCGGAAATCGTCGAAGTTGAGGTGCCCCCAGTGGCCTGTGTGCTTGTCCACCAATCGGATCTGGATCTCTTTCCCCTGGACCTTTGCCAGATCGACCGCGACTCGCCGCATGTCCTCCTCTTCGAGCCCGGAAGCGCGGAAGAAGACCTCTTTTCCTGGCAGAACCACCAGTTCGACGCATGTCTCGGTCGTGTGCGGCCCACCGCCAACGAGGAAACTGGCCCACGGGTGCGTGACCTTGAACGGGACACTGGTGAGCGTGCCGGTGGGCTTGTCGCCGAGCTTCTCGTATCCTCCGATCCAGTATTGCCCCTGGTGTCGGCTATGGTTGTCGCTGCGCCGGGGGAAGACGGTATCGCCCTGGATTGGCTGGCCCATGAACGCCTCGCCCTCGGCCGTCCAGTCCTTGAGGGTGCCTGTCTCGAAGTCGAGGTTGAGCGGCTTTCCGTCAGCGCCGAGCGGCAGAACCCCGACGTCAGGGGTATCGGGTTTTGGGTCGGCCGATGGTATCAAGAGCGCGAGTGAGAGTAACGCGGCATTCATCCGGATCTCGCGGGAAAGGAAGGCAGTTCGCCGTGGCGGGTGTGTTTCTAGCGTGATACCCCGACCCCCGGGGGTGGGCAAGAGGTGGGGATGGCTTCGCCGAGCATGGGATTTTTTCTGCAAGTCCCCGGGCCACTCGCGACATGATAGTGGTATGGACCGCCTCACTGCCCTCTTCCGCTGTACTGCCACTGACAACCGCACCGACGGTACACTCCTGGCAGCGTTCCTCGATGAACGTGACGAGGCGGCGTTCGCTGAACTCGTCCGCCGACACGGCCCGCTTGTGTGGGGCGTGTGTCGACGTGCTCTCGCTGACTCCGCCGATGCCGAGGACGCCTTCCAGGCCACTTTCCTCGTGCTGGTGCGTCGTGCCCACCGGCTGCTCACAACCCCGACCGTCGGCCCGTGGTTGTACCAGGTCGCGGCCTGGACAACCAGGAACGTCCGTCGCAAGAATGCCCGCCGCCTCGCCTGTTTCGCGGAACTCTCGGACACTGTCTCTGACCCGCGACCTTCCCCCGATGCCGCGATCGACCTCGATTCGATCCTCCTCGGCCTGCCCGAACGATGCCGGGCGGCTGTGCTACTGTGTTACATCGAAGGGCGGACCCACCGTGAGGCCGCGGACCTTCTCGGGTGTCCGGAAGGGACAATCTCGTCGATGGTGTCTCGCGGGTTGGCGAAGCTCCGAAAGAGGCTCGCCGGACGTGACCCGGCGGCAGCGCTGGCCATCGGAGCGAGTGTTGCGGTTCCCACGGGGCTGGCCAGCGCGGCGGTTCGGTCGGCTGTGGCGTTTCGGCTCGCAACCCTGTCAACGATCGCGCCTCCCGCGGTAGTCGCGATCACTCAAGGAGTCCTGCGAATGTTCTGGATCAAGAAGGCGACGGCCGCCGGCCTCGTCGTAGCGATGCTCCTCGCGGCAGTGATCGGTGTCGGGCTGTCGGTGGGAAAGGGCCCCCAGGCAGTCGGGCAGGAGACACCGACCACGAAACAGCCAGTGCCCGAGAGGGCGCCACCCCCCTCCACTCCTGGAGGCCCGGATGAGAAGGGCAAACAGAAAAATGGCAACGCGCAAACGTCTCTTGACGGACACTGGCTCCTGGTAGCGAATGAAGTAGACGGCAAGAAAAAGGAGTTCCCCCAGGGGGTGGGGATCGATCTCTGTATCAACGGGGAAGAGTTTACGATCCACCAGTTCCAGGAGGGCGTATTCGGCGGTGCAGGTTTTACCGGGTTGACGTCGACTGGCCTCTGGAAACCGACCGCCCCTTTCACCGGCAGATGGAGAGGGATCGACCTTCTTGGAGCACACCCGAATGCCGCGCCGTGGAAGGAAGGTATCTACATCCTGGAGAAGAATCAGCTCACCATCTGCTGGGGTAAAGAGAAAAGGCCCACCGACTTCACGACGAATCCCGGATCGGGGAACACCGTGAACGTGTTCAAGCGGGTCGAGAGTGATGGAAGCAAAACGGAGACACCGCCCAAAGCAGCCCCACCTGAAGCCAGAGGCAAGATCACAGAGTCCAAAGCCGTGCCACCAATAGTTCCACTGCCGCCAGCGGCCCCATTCCTGGTCCTGACCGTTGGGGCACCCGTTGCGAACAACGCTCTCCCGCCCATCACCCTCACTGAATTCGATGCAAGCGGGAAAGCCCTCTGGAGAGTGACGCCGGGAGGGGACCTGGCAGGTGCAAAAGGTGGAGACCTCGCCATTCCGCTGAAAAACGGCACGAACCAACAGGCCATGATCGCAGGGATTCGCCAATACCTGACCCGTGTGAAGAAAGACCCTAATGCCCCCCACGATCTCCGTGTGGTCTTCGACAACGGTGCCCCAATTGGTGGGCTCTCCATCGTGGTCCTAAAAAGTTGTCTGGAGGCCGGGTTCGAGAAGATCCGCTTCACCGGATACATACCCATCGGCTTTTTCATCCCGGAATTGAACCCGGGGCCGGACGGAGAG
Source organism: Gemmataceae bacterium (assembly GCA_003136315.1). Taxonomy (GTDB): domain Bacteria; phylum Planctomycetota; class Planctomycetia; order Gemmatales; family Gemmataceae; genus Urbifossiella. The sequence continues at coordinate 131,653 of PLDW01000323.1, forward strand.
GCTGCCGGTTATCAGCGGTACTCTGGGGAACTCGTGGACACCAAGAAGTTGATGACAGACTATTGGGATGCACTTCGGAATTTCTGACGAACGTTGGTTGCACGTACAGAACTACGGCCTGAAGTTCCCCATGCGCTCATTCCGTGAACCGCCCTGCAATCTTCGCCGCCTCGGCGTCTTTCTTCTGTGCCCGCAAGGCATCGAGAAGCAACTCGCGCGAGTCGGCATTTTTCAGATCCAACAGCAGTGCCTCCCGGGCAACTCGCTCGGCCTCGGATGCTTTGCCCGCCTCCAGGAGGAGCCGGGCGAGCTTCATCCTGGCCGGGGCCTCGTCCGGGTCGCGTGCCACCATCTCCTTAAGGACCGAGGTCAATTCCGCAGTCTTTCCGAGGGCGCTGTAGATCCGGGCCAGTTCCGTTAACCAGTCGGCGTCCTCGGGGGCCGCTTTCCGACCCTTCTCGAACACTCCCGCAGCTTTCTCCAATGATTTCCCTTCGATGTACGCTCGACCGAGCACGAGCATCACTCGCGAATCGTCCGAATTCTCCGTGGCGGCTTCTTCCAGGACTGCCAGTGCAGTAGCGTCGTCCTTGTCGCGGCTGAGGAGGCGTGCCTTGATGATCGATGCGAGCGGGTGGCCTTTCTCTTTTGCTAGAGCCGCGTCGACCAGCACCCTGGCTTCCTTCAGTTTGTTTCGTCGCAGGTACTCGCCTGCCAGTCTGGCCCCGATGTCGGGATCATCGGGGTCTCGTTTGTGGGCCGACTCGAGTTCCGCAAGAGTCAACGGCTTGTCCACGCGACGACGGGCCACCCCCGTCCCCTTCACGACTTCCTCGACATAGCGTCGGTAGCCCCTCTCGAAGTCGGCCTTTTCAACACCCAGAGCCGTCTTCAGCACGGAGGCCGTATCGCCTCCGGAGCGATACGCAGCGAGCAACTTCCCGATGGCTGCCTCACCGTACGTTTTGGTTGTGTACTCCACATAGAGCAGCGCCTGGCAGTAGGCCAGCGCCCAGTCCTCCACATTCTTTGGGCGGACGAATGCGAGTGTGATATTGTCCAGATCCAGCAACTGGGACGTTCGGAATCGCGCTCGTAGCACTTCCATCCACGAAGCGGGCCGGTCGCCGCCCTCGTTGCGTACAGCGAGCCCTTCAGTAAGCCAGTGTGGCACCTGAAAATCGGTCTGGATCAAGTTGAACGCATGGGTCAGTTCGTGTCGGACGACCCTGGCCCAGTTGACTGGCCGCCCCCCCTCCGCCCGCGGCGAAGGGAACGACACCATCCGCCCACTGCACGCTCCGGCCGCCATGTCCGGGAGGGTCGGTAGGGCAATGATCCGGCCACTGAACATCTCCCGGTTGCTGAAGACTTCGACCAGAATTTTTCCCGATGGCTCCGAACCGAACTGCGCCTTCATTCCAATGTGGACCTCTTCGAGGTAGTCCGCCAGGAATGCAGCAAGCACCTTATCCGCCTTCGGATCGAAACGCACCACATAGTGCGGGGTCTCGATTGTCTGGTAGCTTTCCAGATGCTTGAGCACTTTGATAGAGTTGGAGACCCGGACGTTGAACGGGTCGGCCTTGAACGCGGCCTCCAGTGCTGTGCGTGCCTCGGCCTCTTGCCCTGTTCGCATCAGCAGCATTCCGAGCGCGGCCCGCGCCGCGGGCACCATCGGCCGGAGTTCCGCCGCCTTGTGATAATACTCCTCGGCTTTGGCGTACTGCTTGCGGCCCTCCAGCCCTGTAGCGAAATCGTGGTAGAACGTGGCCGGCTTCGCGTCGAACCCCTCGACCTCCTTGATGATCGCAGCGACGGAGTCCGGTTTATGCATCAGATGGTAGCAGGACGCGAGACGGGCTAGGGTGGCTTCATCGCGGGGGTTGATGAGGCGGGCAGAGGTAAGCAGGCCTTCGGCGGTGAGGGGATCGTCGCCCATCAGGAGGATGTCCGCCTTGAGACGCAAAGCGTCGGGGTACTTGGGGTTCACCTTGAGAGCTTGTTCGGCAAACTGGTCGGCCGCACGCAAATCCAACGTTGCCAGGGCGAGGAGCCCCTTACCCACAAGTGCTTCAGTGGCTTTCGGGTTGATCTTGAGAGCCTTGTCAAATGCCTCTGCCGCGTCTGCCCGGTTGTGCTTGTCGAGGAGCATCCGCCCAGCAAGCGCTTCGGCCTGCCAGCAGTCGGGATCGTGCTTGAGAGCGTCGCGGTAGACCTCGTTCAGGATGAAACTGAATTGCTGTGGTCGGTTGTTCCAGGTGGCATTCTCGGCCCCGGCCTGACCAACGAGAAGGAGTCGCTCGGATTCGGTGATCGGGCGGTCCGCGTTCTCGGCATCGGTGTACTCGCGGACGAACCAGCGCACCTCCTGGTCGGCTGCGGGCATGTCGCCCTTGTCGCGGAGGAGCCGCGCCCGCACCCACCGGGCGAGGAAGTGCTTCGCGTCTTTGCTGATCGCAGCATCGGCATCGGTCCGGGCATCGTCCCATTTTCCGAGAGCGAAGAGTAGATCAGCGCGGTTCGCGCGGAGGTCGGAGTGATCGGGGCTGGCCTTGATCGCATCGTCGAGGATCGCGAGAGCCTTGCTATTCTCGCCTTCCATCCGCCACGCTGTCGCGATTCCGATTGCAGCGCGGGGAGCAAGTCTCGGGTCGCTTGCGGCAGCTGCGAACCCATCGCGGGCTTCGGCATAATTCCCACGCTGGAGCCGTTGTTTCGGCCCGGCCAGTGGGTCGTCCGTCCTGGCAGTCGGCTGCGTTCCCGAGGTCGGCCCAGGGGCAAACACAACCGCCAGAAGCAGGGCAGAAGCAAGGAGACGCATCAGGGTGATCCTTCAGGCCGAAGCAGTGGGCATCCTCACCCTAGCGAGGAGAATTCCCGGATGCAACCGGGGAAGGAATGATGCATTGTCCAGGTTCTGGCACACACCTCGAACGACTGTCATCAATCTTGATGATCGGTTACCATGTCGAGTGTTCGCTTTCTGCCAGTACCGCCACGCCCGGAGCGATGCCGATGCCCGTCGTGACTCGCCGCGATTTTCTTGCCACATCCGCCGTCATGTTGTCTGCTGCGACCTACTCCGGAGCCGCCGCGAAGCCAAACGATCGCATCCGAATCGCAGTCATGGGCCTTCGTACCCGCGGCAAACAACTCATCCCCGGTTTTATCTCGATCCCCGGAGTCGACGTCACCCATCTCATCGATCCGGACGAGGCGATGGTCCGCCCGGCCCTGGACGTGATGAAGAAACAGGAGGCCGCCCCGCAGATCGAGACCGATGTCCGCAAGGTGCTCGAAGACCCGAGCGTGACCGCTCTCGTGGTGTCGGCCCCGGACCACTGGCACGCGCTCGCGACTGTCTGGGCCTGCCAGGCCGGTAAGCATGTTTATGTCGAGAAGCCGGTCTCGCACAATCTCATCGAGGGTCGGCGGATGGTGCAGGCTGCTCGGAAATACAAGAAGGTTGTGCAGGTTGGGACGCAGCGGCGAAGTTCCGCCAACGTTGTCGCTGCGCGGGAGTACGTGCAGGCCGGGAAGCTCGGGAAGGTGGCTTTCGCGCGGGCCTGGATCGCCGGTTCCCGGCCAAACATCGGGAAGGCTGCGGCTTCACCCGTTCCGAAGGGAGTCGACTACTCGCTCTGGCTCGGGCCGGCGGCCGAGGGGCCGTTCACCAAGAACCGGTTCCATTACAACTGGCACTGGTTCTGGGATCTGGGCACAGGCGAGATCGGCAACAATGGGATTCATGGACTCGATGTCGCCCGGAACGTACTTGGGCTGGACGCTCCGACCCGGGTGAGTTGCGCGGGGGGGAAATACTTCTACGACGACGACCAACAGACCCCCGATACGCAGATTGCGACGTTCGAGTTCCCATCCGGGCCGGGCGGTGCAGCGGGTTGCACGCTCTTGTGGGAGCACCGAGTGTGGGAGAAGAATGGGCCAGAGGGTCAGTCGTTTGGGGTGATCGTGCATGGCAGCAAGGGGACGCTGCGGTTTACCGACAAGGGGTGGGAGGTCCGCGACGGCGACGGCACGGTCGAGAAGTCCGGGGAGGAGATCGTGAAGGTCCATCAACAGAACTTCGTGGACGCGATTCGGGAGGGAAAAGCACTGAACGCGGACATTGAGGAGGGTCACAAGAGCACCCGCCTATGTCACCTCGGAAACATCGCCTACCGGACCGGCCGGACTCTCCAGTTCGACACTACCACCGAAACGCTCGTGAACGACCCGGTAGCAAACAAGCTTCTCGGCCGCGACTACCGCAAGAGCTTCGAGTTGCCCCGGGTGGAGTGAACGATGGGAAGTGAACTTCCAGAGAGATAGCCAGAAAACTAGAATGGTTTTCATGAAAGAGCACCGCGTCGAAGTCATCGACCGTACCTACGCGGCCATACTCGCCGCGAAAACGCCCGCGGAACGGGTGGCAATCGCCGATTCGGCTCATCGCTCGGCACGTATGATGCTACGGAGCCGTATCGAGCAACTTCACCCTGACTGGAGTGACGACGAGAAACACCGCGAGTTTTTAAGGAGATTACTCGGCAATGGAGCAGATGGATATCTTGCGGCATGCCGTTAATACCCTTGAACTTCTCCGGGTTCCGTATTTGGTCGTCGGGTCTGTTGCCAGCATTGCTTACGGAGAATCGCGATTCACTCAGGACATCGATATCGTCGTTGCACTGGATATGAGGCATGTCTCGGGTTTGATTCAAGCCTTTCCGCAGCCCGAATATTACCTGAGAGAACCGGCGATTCGCGATGCCATCCGAACGGATTTTCAATTTAACGTCATTCATCCCGCTTCTGGCAACAAGATCGACTTTATCCTGCCGAAAAAAGGCGATTGGCCACGCGCGAAAATGTCGCGCGGTCGTCCGGTTCGTTTACTTCCTGACCGGGATGTCATGACGGCCGCCCCTGAAGACGTTATCCTGGGCAAACTCTGGTATTACGCCGAACGTGGAGGTGATCGCCATTTGCGGGACATTGCTGGTATTCTCCGAGTGACTGGCGAAGGCGTTGATCGGGTCGAAGTGGAGCGATGGGCGAGGCAACTGGGGTATCTTGAAATCTGGTAGGCGATTCTGGCGAGAGTCGATGGCCCTGATCTGCCCCCCGGCCCCGGAGCACCATGAGGAGGACCCTTCGACAGGACAATTCGCGGGTTTGATCACTGGCGGCTGTCGGTGTACAATCGCACACATCACCCGCCACCCGGAGCCTCCCATGCGTCGGCAACCCAAGGATGGGACCACCCAACCCCGACTGTTCGGGGCCGATCCATTCGTCGGGTTCGGCCCCAGCCTGTTCCGCCCGAGCGATGAACCGGTCACTGGTCGACGAATCCGGGGGAAACAGCCCGGTCGGCTCCGCCGCGGGGTTCGCGACCACGCACCACGAACCCCTGGCGTGTACGGGATGCTCGACGACTCCGGCCGGGTCGTTTACATCGGGAAAGCGAAGAGCCTCCGATGTCGACTGCTGAGCTACTTCCGCGTGAACAGTCGCGACCCGAAGGCCGGTCGCATCATCGAGCACACCCGCGCTCTCGTTTGGGAGCAGACCGCCGACGAATTCGCTGCGCTGCTCCGCGAACTGGAACTCATCCAGCGACTCGGTCCACGGTTCAACGTACTCGGCCAACCGGGGGTCCAACGGTATCACTACATCTGCGTCGGCCGGACTCCGGCCCCGTATGCGTACGTGGCCAAGACCCCTACCGGGAAGGAACTGGGGTGCTACGGACCGCTCGTCAGCCGGGACCGCTCGGAAGATGCGGTCCGCCGACTCAATGACTGGTTCGGGCTTCGGGACTGCCCCCAGACCGTTCCATTGATGTTCGCCGACCAGGCCGAACTCTTCCCGAGCGACCGCGCAGCCAAGTGCCTGCGATACGAGATCGGAACGTGCCGCGGACCGTGCGTTGGGGCATGTACCCGGAAAGATTACACGGCCAGTGTGCGGGCGGTGAAGGCGTTCCTGGATGGTCGCGACCGGACCATTCTGACAAACCTTCGGGAGAAAATGGAGGCGGCCTCGGGCGCGTTCCAGTTCGAAAAGGCAACTGCTCTGCGAGACCGCTTGCGGCCACTCGAATGGATCGACGACCGCCTCTCGCTCCTCCGCCGCGCACGAAACCAAACTTCGTATGTCTATCCGCTCGCCGGACCGGATGGGAAAGAGCGTTGGTATCTAATCCACCGGGGGCAGGTTCGGGCCGTGGTGGCGGCTCCCGTAACCGATGCGGACCGCGCCCAAACTGCCGCCCTGCTCCAGTCAACACTGACCGACACCCCAACTTCGCTCGTCCTCGCCGAGGGGGCTGTCGACAGTGTCCTCCTCGTGGCGGCCTGGTTCCGTAAGTACCCGGATGAGAAGGCAAAATTGCTCACGCGGGCGGCAGCACTCGCCAGTTGTGCCGCCGGATAGCGCATCCGGGATTCGGCCCGAGTCAGGGTCAGGGTCGTCCGTCATTCCTCTTCATGATTCTTCCTCCCGGAGTCCTCTTCACCGTGGATAAACCCAGCGGCCAGATGAGCGGCCAACGCTCGAGCTTGACTGACCAGAGCGAACAGGATGTGCGGGTTCGGTACCTCACTGATGTCCTTGAGCACCGCCCACGGGAGCCACCGCCCGGTTTGTTTGACAGTCAGCCTTCCCTGGGCGATCGTCAACTCCTTCATATCCGCCCAGCGGAGAATTTTGCCGCCGTGGTGCATCCCCAGCAGATGCACCTCCAAATCCCCGAAGGCAACCATCCGACCGCTGCGAAACCGGCCCCAGGCCTCTGCCCACAAGGCCGGAAAGGTTTTACGCTGGATCGTTTCGACGAGTGAATCGAAGTTGGCCAGCGCCGGGCCGAAGTGAGCCTCAATACCATCCGATCGGGCGATGGTCAGCCAGGCGGTCCAGACCTGAATACTTGGGGCCTCGACCGGTATCCAACAGGCGACAGGGTTCCCGTCCAAATCTCGTTCCACCTCGGCCTGTTCTGCCCGCTGGGTCTTGAGTCGGATCTGGCTGACATGGGGCCAGGGAAACGAATCGACTTCACCCCGCCGAAGGCGAAGTAATCCTGTGGGGTAAACAAGGACGTAGAGCCCCCGCTGTCGATACATGTGGACTAGAAGGGCGATCCCGACCGCTGGCGGCCAAATCAACATATGAATGAACAAGTGATTGACATTTCCCTGGCCGAGAATCCACCACCCCACATTCGTGGCCAGGCCGGTGACGACTAACCCAAGCCCAACAGCCAGCTTCGTCCGGTACCACCCGGGGCTGACCTGGAAGAGGGCATCCGGTACACCGAGTTCAGCCTCAGCTTGGGTGAGGTGGTCGTCCATCCCGCTCATGCCGCCCTCGTGGGGGAGATCCGGCCCGCTGTATAATAGCAATCACAAAGCAAATGCGGAATTCGGAATGCGGAGAACGTGGGCGAAACCGCGAACTTCCTGCCTCTCCCGATCCACATTAATCGTTTCATTCGGCTCGACCTTCCCCGATCCCACCTCCCGCAAGAGGAGTCCCCCATGCTCGTCGTTATGCAATCCGACGCCACCCCGGAACAGATTGCCCGAGTGCTCGATGCGATCCGTCGGGTCGATCTGACCCCCCACCCGCTCCCCGGCGCAACCCGCACCGCTATTGGGATCACCGGGAACACCGGGGTCGTCGATACTCAGGCGCTCGAGGTCCTGGCGGGGGTGAAAGAGTGCATCCGGGTGACCAAACCGTACAAGCTCGCCAGCCGGGAAATGCATCGGGACGACACCATCATTCGGCTCCCCCAGGGGGAGATCGGGGCGAAGACGTTTACCGTCATTGCCGGTCCGTGCTCAGTTGAGAATGAACCGATGGTGATGAAAACCGCCGAGTTCCTGATGTCCCAGGGGGTGACGTTCTTGCGGGCCGGGGCGTTCAAACCCCGGACCAGTCCCTATGCCTTCCAGGGGATGGGGATCGAAGGTCTCAAAATCCTCAAACGGGTGCGAGAGAAAACTGGGATCGGAATCGTCACGGAATTGATGGACACCGAGTACACCGAGGCAGTGGAAGATGCGACGGACGTGATCCAGATCGGCACCCGGAATATGCAGAATTTTTCGCTCCTGAAGCGGGTTGGGAAGTGCCGCAAGCCTGTCCTCCTGAAACGCGGGATGAGTGCGACGTTGGAAGAGTGGCTCATGGCAGCGGAATACGTGATGGCTGGGGGGAATTATCAGGTGATCCTGTGCGAGCGGGGGGTACGAACGTTCGCCGATCACTCCCGGAACACCCTCGACCTGTCGGTCATCCCGCCTGCCAAGACGCTCTCGCATCTGCCGATTTTCATCGACCCCAGTCACGGGACCGGGAAACGAGCGTATGTTCCGGCGATGGCTCTGGCCGGCCTCGCTGCTGGGGCTGATGGGCTCATGATCGAGGTCCACCCGGAGCCAGACCGCGCCCTCTCCGACGGTGCCCAATCCCTGGATTTTCCGGGCACAGAAAAACTCCTCTCCCAGTTGCGTCAACTGCTCATCGTCCTTGGTCGGGCCATGTGATCTCGACTCGCCAGGTGGGGCGAGCCCAACCCTGGGTGTTCGCCTCTCTCTGATACGGGCATCACGTGGAACCCCTCAGCGCCGATACCAGTGACACTCGGCACACATCCCTGTCTTTGCCGCTTGGGCACTCCTCCCTTGTTCTACTGTGGTTGTCTCAATAAAAAATCGATGATGTCGCTTCCGAGCGCCCGGCATCGCCCCGGAGACCGCCCGCCATGCCGACGGTCCTGGACTGGAACCCGACCGTCGACCCCTCTGCGTATGTCCCGCAACTCCGGGAGGCTCTGACGGCCGGAGACGTGGTTGTGTTACCCGGGGACGTGGGTTACGTCGCACTGGTGAACCCGGCCGCACCCACGGCCCTGGCCCAACTGCGCGCCCTCTCCGAGATCGCCGAGGGTCCGCCCGCGGTGCTCGCGTTTGGGCCGGACGACGCGGTCCGGTTCGGGCTCGATGTCCCGACCGTGGCCCGACGGTTGATGTTCCGCGCCTGGCCCGCTCCTCTGGCAGTCGCGCTGTCCGCCAAGGGGGCGATTTTCCCCGGCGACTGGCCTGAAAACGTCCGAGCTGCTGTCGTCGTGGACGGGTTGATCCGATTTCGATCACCCGACCACCCCGCTTTTGACCCTTTGTGGCCAGTCCTCCCGGGAATCACCCTGGTGGCCGAGACGTTGCTTCCCTCCGCAGAAGCGGTTGTCGAATCGCTCGCAGGAAAGGCGGGGTTCGCATTGTCGGCAGGCGAACGACCGATCGGCGGACGGCCGAGCGAGATTCTCGTGGATCGGGATGGGTGGAACCTGATCCCGGAGGGTGCCTTCGGTGCGGACGAGATCGAAAAGCTCGCCGCCCGGATCATCCTGTTTGTGTGTACAGGGAACACCTGTCGCAGCCCGCTTGCCGAGGTTTTGGCGGAGAAATTGCTGGCCGATCGGCTCGGGTGCGGGATCGACGATCTGCCGGCGAGGGGGTTTTGGGTGCTTTCTGCCGGGGTCTCGGCCTACCCCGGCTGGCCAGCGACACCTGAATCGGAGGAGGCCGGGGCAGCATTTGGGGTGGATCTGCGCACCCACCGGAGCCGCCCATTGAATCCACAACTTATGGCGGCTGCCGACGATGTGGTTGTGATGACGAGCGGCCACGCTCAGGTCATTGCGAGTCGTTACCCAGGGATTGGACCTGGTGTCCGGTTGTTGTGCGAGGACGGGTCGGACCTGGACGACCCGATCGGTTCCGGGCTCGATGTCTACCAGGAATGCGCCCAAACGATTTTGAAACATCTGGAGCGGTTCATTCCGGAGTGGGTAGGGTCATGAAGATAGCCGTCGGGAATGATCACCGCGGGCTGGGCGTGAAGCAGCGGATACTCGGCTTGATGGCCGAACTCGGGCATGAGGTGCTCGACTTCGGAGCGACCAGCCCGTCCAGTGCGGACTACCCGGACTCAGCCCTCCACGTTGGCGAGGCAGTTGGTACCGGCCAGGCTGATCGCGGGTTGCTGATCTGTGCCACTGGCCACGGGATGTGCATCGCTGCGAACAAGGTGGCCGGGGTGCGGGCAGCGAACTGCCGCGACATGATCGATGCCGAACTGAGCCGCCGACACAACGACGCAAACGTCATGTGCCTGTCTTCCGACCTGATTGGTGAGGATCTGATTGATCGGATGGTCCGGGCGTGGCTGGTGACCGAGTTCGAGGGTGGTCGGCACGCCCGCCGCGTGGACAAGATCACCGCCTACGAGAAGCATTCCAGCAAACCCCGTGTCCATGCTCCACCCCCGAATGGTGATTAACGACCCGAAATGATGGGTGGTTCGCTGGGTGAGGGTCTAATGGCGTCGTTGCGTTGTTCCCGCGGTGGCCGGGCCGAGGTCACAGGAGAAAACTCACACTATTCCCGGAGATCGGCCCGTGAACCGGTCGTTGTGGGTCGGGCTCGCCATCGCGGTTCTCAACTCATCGCCATGCTCTGGTGAGGACACGAAACGACCGAACATCGTGTTCATCCTGGCCGACGATCTCGGGGTGAATGACCTTGGCTGCTATGGTCGCACCGAGCACCTCACACCGACCCTCGACCGACTGGCAAAGGCCGGTGCCCGGTTCACGAGCGCCTACGCGGCGTGTCCGGTTTGTTCCCCGACACGGGCCGCGATCCTGACCGGCAAGCACCCGGCCCGACTGCACCTGACCACATTTCTCCCGGGCCGTGGTGATGCTCCTTCGCAGAAACTCCTCCACCCCAAGATCCGACAGCAATTGCCGCTCGAAGAAATCACCCTGGCGGAGGCACTCAAGGGGGCCGGGTACGCCACCGCCTGTCTCGGCAAGTGGCACCTCGGCGGCCTGGCCTTCTCAGCAGACAAGCAGGGCTTCGAGTTCGTTTATGCCGGTAAGGCGAACACCACGCCAACCGCCGACGAGGGAGGGAAGGGGGAGTACGACCTGACCCGCAAGGCCGAGGAATTCATCGCTGCCAACCGCGACCGACCGTTTTTCCTCTACCTCTGCCACAACACGCCACACATCCCGCTCGATGCGAAGAAAGAACTCATCGAGATGTACAAGGCGTCATTCAATCCGACATACGCCGCGATGATTCACACGATGGATGACAGCGTGGGGCGGGTGGTCAAGACGCTCGACGATCTGCACCTCACCGACCGCACAATCGTGGTATTCACATCCGACAATGGTGGACTTCACGTCCCCGAACAGGCCGACGATCCACCGACACACAACACACCTTATCGGGCCGGGAAAGGATTCCTCTACGAAGGCGGCATTCGGGTGCCCCTCATCGTCCGTTGGCCCGGAGTGATAGCGCCCGGGAAGGTGGTGGACACTCCGGTGATCAGCACTGACTGGACCCCAACGTTTCTCGAAGCCACCGGGGTGAAGCCGACCAGTGAACTCGACGGGGTCAGCCTCACCGAGTTGCTCCAGGGTCGTGCCTTGCCGTCGCGGTCACTCTATTGGCACATGCCACACTACACTAATCAGGGGAGCCGCCCGGCCGGAGCGGTTCGCGAAGGCGACTGGAAGTTGATCGAGCACTACGAAGACGGCCGGGTCGAGTTGTTCCACCTGGCAACGGACCCGGGCGAAGCCAGTGATCGGGCCGGGACCGAACCAAAAATCGCCGCCGACTTGCAAGCCAAGTTGGCGGCATGGCGGAAAACCGTCGGAGCACAGGAAAACACGCCAAATCCGCGGTACGATGCGGCTCTTCACAAGACGCTTTACCTCGACACCGATGTCTCGAAGCTGAAACCGCAGGCCACCGCTGCGGAGACCGGGGCATCACTGAAGGAGTGGCGACGGCAGATCGATCGCGCTGTATCGACAAAGTGACTCTTACATTTTCGTGCTGCTTCTGGCTATTACGCTCATCTCTCCTGGTTCCCACGCTCCGCGTGGGAGCCGTTCTTCCCCCGCTCCGCGGGTGTGGGGCTACACGCCTGGGACAACCTCCGCCAGATCGCCGATCACGACTCCGTTCCGCACAGGAGGAAACGCAGAGAGTCGAAATGGGCATTCCCACCCAGAGCGTGGGAACGAGGGAAGGGAGAATATCAAAGGCAGAGAACGAGCGGTTGACCTCGTCGCAGAACTTCTCGGATTAGTTCTTACTCTGGGTTCTCTGCGACTCTATGGTGAACATTATATCGTGGTCTTGGAAGGCCACTCACGGCAGATCGGCGTTGTTGATCACCTCACCTCCGGCGCGGGTGATGAAAGCCTTGAGGGTTTTGGCAGCTGGGAGCTTGTTGAAGGCCCGGACCGACCCATCGAACATGGCCACTTGATAGGCTTGTCCATCTACCATTCCGAGCAACTTGCCCGGATCCTTGTCCGGGTCGAAAGCGAGTTCGTCCGGCTTCGTCCAGGGCACCCCCTCGGCCGCGGTCACCACCATGATCGTGTTTGAGGTGCCGTCGGTGATTTCGGCGATCTTCGCTCCCCGGATGTAATCGAACCCAGCCCCGTTCCCGACGAACACCCGGTAGCGGGTTTCACCAGCCTTTGCCAGGGTGTCGTCCGGGATGGCGTACGTTTTGGGCATCTTGGAAATCAGCTTCTTGTTGTGATCGCTGTCCCACGGTTCATCCAGACGGAACTCCTTGTAAAGCTCGTTCTGCTCGATGAACGGGAGGATCATCACCCGCCAGCTCAGCATCGGCTTGCCGGCTTTATTCACAACAGCCGCCGGAGGGAGTGCATTGTAGGCGCTTTCGTAGTTGAGCATGGCGAGGGCGATCTGCTTCAGGTTGTTAAGCGAGACTGACCGGATCGCTCCCCCCAGGGCTCTGGCCCGAGCCATCGCAATGGCCGAGACGTAGTGCAGATCGCCCGGGAGCGCGATTCGCACCCTGGCCTCGGTCCCATCCGTCGTGAATTTCGCCTCTTTGACCCCGGTTTGCAGAGCATTGAGGAGAGCGGACAGATCCTTCGAAGCGGGCTCCTTCTCCGGATCGATCTCCAATTCTTTCGGGGCCAGGGAAAGGTAGCGCTGGAGTAATCTGGTGAACAATCCGAGTGCCTTCTCGGCCTCCACAGCCCTGGCGGGTGTGGCTGCCTGGACCCGCAGATCCATCGCCCACTCCTTCCCCAAATCCAGCACCAGTGAGATTGCATCGGCATTCCAAATCGGCCGGAAGCCCTGTAAGTCGGGCTGGTCTTGGTTGCGGAGTTCTGCCGGCAACTCCGCCGGGTTGACCCCAACAACCAGAGTGTGCTTTCCAGTCGCGGCCTCGCGAATCGTTGAGGCGAGCGGCCCAGTCGCGTCAGCAGCTCGCGGCTCACTGTAATCTTTCCCGAGTCCTGTGAGGATCACCGCGACCCGGTCAGACGGGGTGTAGACAACGCTTTTGGGGCCGCCTGGAGTGGCATTTTTGTTGATGGCAGCAACCAACCCCTCTTTGTCGTAAGGCTTGCGAAACGCGAGCACGATCCCGACTCTGCTGCCGGGATTTTCCGTCACCTTGATTCTTGGCCAGAATACCGTGACCGATTCGAGGCTCTCCGGTGCCGCCGAAGTCTCTCGCTTGACGATGGCCGTCAACGCCTCCATCATCTTTGGCTCTGAGGTCCGGGCGGCACTCCCCAACGGACCGCTCATGAGCTTCTGCACATCCACATGCAGGAAGACCGCGGAGTCTGCCGGTACGAAGCGCAGGCCATCGGCGGGAGCCAGTGCGGCGGCTCCCGGGGGTGTCTTCCCACCTGGGGGATCTTCGACACCCCCGCCAGCCATCAGCCCGGCACCCAGCCCCACCACAAGCACCGCGGCCGTCAGTACTGCGGTCGCTTTACCCAAGAAGGATCTCATGGTCATCTCCCGTGCGAGTAAGAATGCGCGGGACGAACACGTCCCGCGGAGAATGGCAATGACAGTCGGCTCGATGGCCCCAGTGGGATGCGGGGTCGCGACCGCCGCGAGCAATCCGATTGACAGCGCGACCCCCCGCCGGGTCAGTCGGCGGCGAAGCAGGTCACACCCCCTCCGGACCCGTCCCTTGACCGTTCCTACCGATATCCCCAGGGCGGTAGCAGCCTCGTCCCGGGTCTGCCCTTCCAGGTAGCACAACAGTAGCGGCAGCCGATACCGGTCCGGCAGGCGATCCAACTCGGAGTGCAAGAGGTCACACGCCTCTCGCAAGCCGGCATCGCGCGGCCCGGTTGGCGCCAGTGGGTCGGCGGTCCCCAGCGGGCCAGGCCGTCGCTGCGCGGTTGCCCGGAGTTTGACCGCCACACGATGAGCAACACCGTATAGCCACGGCCCGAGCCCGGAGTCCCACTTGGTTACCGGCGCGCGGCGGAGCAGTACTAGAAACGTCGCCTGGAGGGCGTCGTCGATGTCGTTGGGGTCGGTGAGGACTCCGGCGACCGACGCCCGGACCAACCGGGCATGCCGGCGGGCGAGGGCCTCGAACGCAGTCTCATCCCGCTCGGCCAGATAGCTACCGAGCAGTTCGCGATCCGTCGCCTGAGCGTACCGTGGCGGCTCGACCAACCGGCGGACGGCACGGACCACCTCAGCACCTGCCATTACGACCCCCCTGCGATTGGCCGATGTCCATTCTCACACCATAATGCCCCGACCGAGGCGTTTGGTGCGCGCGATTTCCAGCGGAGGGAGTGCGAGCACCTGCCGAGCGAGCGGGTGGAACAGCTCGGCAGGAGCCTCGCACTCCCGTGTGTGCGTCCAA
>PLDW01000021.1 GCA_003136315.1 Gemmataceae bacterium
CGTGAACTGTTGAAAGACCTGGTCGATCGGACCTACGCCAAAATTCCCCAACTGGTATTCACGGATGCAGGGGAGATTATCGGGCAGTTCCTTGACCTGCGGTACGAGGTGACGGGTGTTAGACGCCCGGTTCCCGTCCCGCCTGGGTGGGAAGGACACACACCCGAAACGGAGATCACCAACCCCGCCGAGTTTGCCGAGTGGCTCGAACGCCAAATACAGATCAATGGGATCTGGTTCGGAGGCCGGCGGGCCGAGCGCACATCCGGGGCAGGCGTGCGCAACGGCTTCAGGGTGCTCGCGCAACTCGGGGTTCCGAATCCCTACCCATTTCCTTTGGGCGGGATGACCTTCGGGGAGGAGGAGGCCCACCTGCTGAACCTCCGGAACCTGTGCCTCACGCCACCGGCAGACCCAAAAAACCAATCACATGATTCGGCCAATACTTCCTCAGTCGCGCCACCAGGCCATCCTGGAGACACACCGAGCGATTCGACCGCCGGAGAGTCTGGGAGCGCGGGGACGAAGGGCAAAAAGATCGACGCGCAGATGCTGAAACTGCTGGCAGACGACCAAAGCGTCTACGGCTGGTCGGCCCGGCAGTTTGCCGAACGTCTGAATTGCGGGGAGGGGACCGTGAAGGAGACAAAGGCTTGGGAACAGATCATGGTGGTTCGAGCGACTCAGGCCGCCGAACGCACGTCTCGATCGGGCGCGCTGGACGGGGGGAAGCGTAAACGAACCAAGTGACTCCAACCCTTATTCTCTTCACGTTTTACTTCACAGTGGCTGTTCTCGTAGTTCTAGGTGCCTGTCCGAGTATTAAAATCTTACCAGTGAATAGGTTACATTAATTATTGCGTGAGCTGAATCGACATAAGTCCAATGCCGAATTGCTCCGAGCACGAAGTTAAAGGACGTACGTCGATTCAGCTCACATCTGAATTCGATGAACCCCCTGGGAAACCAAGAGAATCATTCTCGGACAAGCACCTAGCGGTCGCCTCGGGGTCATTGCCCAGAATTGTGCAAACCTATCTCGCTAACGCGCTGACGCATTGTTAGATTACGCATTAGGTTGGTGGCGTATTTCTCCATGAGTCACCAAACACCCTTCTCGACTCGGGCGGGCAACGAAGTCTCCATCACGCTTGGTCGGGATCGCTCGGAGGTTCGGATGAGTTTCGCAGGAATGTATGCGCGGGTGCGGATTTATGGTTCCGATTATGCGGTCGAGCGACTCCGTCCTGCGTTGGAGCAACAATTCGGCTATGCACCAACGCGGGGCAACTACCAGGACGACCACGCGATCGACGAAGCGGTCCACCAGAGCGACATACTCATCTGCCACGTCGTTGATGTCCCCCACGGACAGGTGCTCAAGTTCCTTGCAGGGATACTGAAATACCACGGCGCGTACATCTACCTTACTACCGTCATTGTCGGCGCCGAAGCGATCGGAGCGGAGGGCGCTCATACCGTGATGGCTCCTGGCGCGGGCTCGCCGAGCGAGCTGTTGAACGGGGAGGTCGAGCGGCTGAAGGCGGAGGTCGAGCGGCTGAAGGCGGAGGTGAACCGGCGGGCCGCGGAGCAGAAACTCTGGGGATTTCGGGTCGCGTGCTACGCGGCAGTGAATGACAGTCCCGAGAAAATTGCCAAAGCCGCTGCGGACGCGTTCCGCGGGAGCTGGTGGCACGGGGTTCGGCAGCAGGAACTCGCGTCGCTTGTGGTGAACAAGAATGGCCTGATCCTGCGGGCGAACGCGTTTGCCGAGCGGCTAGTGGGGCAGAAGTTGGTCTTGCAGCAGTACCTCGCGGCCGTCGAAGGGATGTCGGAGCAGGTTTTCCCCACCAATCACCCGATCCGTCAGACCCGGGAGAAGTGCGTGGTGCATAGCGCAGATCGGCGTTTGCAGTTCCCGGGCAATAGCGAGAGCGACTTGTATTTTCTCGTGTGCAGCCCGCTTCACACCGTTGGTCATCGGGTTCACAGTTGCGCGCTGCTGCTCTTGGATATGACGCGGTGGGACAAGGTGGTGCAGGTCGAGCGAGAACTCCTTCAGGCCGATGACCGACTTGACCTGTACCGCCGCATCGTCAATCAGGGGCAGCGCCTCGGGCTGCGGCGCATCCGGCTCTACGAGCACCAGGTCCAAGGCCCCCACGAGAGCTTCATCCTGCGGGCTGTGTCGGGCTACAGTACGGACCGCGCGGCGGAACTGGAAAACCGGTTCATCATTCGTCTGTGCGACGACGAGCCCTCGCGAAACACGATGTTATGCACGGAACCGCAGCTGTACATTCAGACCAATGAGAATCCTAAACCGCTGGACAGCGAACTCTGCCGTTACTTCTCCGGCAACCCGAATTATGCGGAGCAGTTGCAGAAAGAGGACGTGTTGCGGTGGATCGAGGCACCACTGCGGCCGAACATACTGAAGCTGGAAAAGGGGGTACTCTGGGGCAAGCTCAGCATCGACCTGGGTTCGGACTCGGAAGGTCTGGGGAGTCGAGACGTCGGTGTGGTCGGCTTATTTTGTGCCGCGGTCGCGAACGCTCTTGAAGCGATGGCCCGCGTGGAGGCAGAGCGGAACGTGATGAACACCGTTCGCGACTGCGGGAACGAACTACTCCGCGGCTGGGCCGCGGCTCCAACGGATCCAATTGTGGTCGTCGGGTCGCTCCACGAGAAGTCCGTTCTCGCCGTCTTGACGATGTTTCACAAGCTCACCGGGGCCGACATCCTCATCTATCGGGAACGGGACCGCGAGACCGAAGGGGCGGTCCACCGTGTTGGCGACGTATTCTTCGCCACCCCCGAGTGGAGGAACACTCTGACGGCCCCATCGGACCTGACGGACATTCTTACCGAGGCCCACTTCCCGGTCTTCACCCAACCGCTCACCGGTCCCCCGCGGATCCACCGGCGCGTCAGTCTGAAGCAAACGTGTGACCACCTCCTGGCCCGGAACATAAACTGGTCCCCGAAGGAGATTGCGTACCTCAAGCTGATCCGTACCGGATCGGAACTCCAAATCCCGATTTTCCGTGACGGCAAGATCCACGGGGTCGTCGTAGCGATCTCGGTGCGCGCGGACGGCTTCACCGATGAGGTGGTGACGGGCGCGGAGCGACTAGTCTACGTCGCCAGCAGTTGGATCGAATTGGCCCGTGAACATGGTGGGCAGGTGTGGGTAGAGGGGGCGCTGGGGGGCGTCTTCCGGGCGTTGCCGCTGCTGGCCGCCGTTCCCGTGGATAAGGACGAACACTTTTACGCCGGCCTCGCGACCGTCCTGAGTGCGCACAGCGGTCTGTGCTGGAATCGCGTGTTCGTGTTCGTTTGCCCTCCCGCCGACTTGGAGACGGCTGAATTGATGTACACGCTCGGTGGTCTTGCGACCGAGGCCAAACAGGCGGAGCACCGTGTTCGGTTTCACAAATCGGCCCACGACTGCGGTTTCCCCGCACTGGAAGAACTGGTCCGCAAACGGCTGGAGAATCCGGTTCCGGGAGATAGTTCGGGCCTGGACGATCTGTACGATTTGTGCATCACAAGGCATCGCAACACCCCTCGTGCAGGGGGCACTCTCGACGCGGGGGCACTGGGGATCCGGATTCCATTTGGGCAACTTGGTGGCACCCCGGGCGACCGTCACCTGTGTGACTTCCTCGCGCGGGATTACACGCAAGGCTTCACCGACTACCAACCGATATTGTTCGACAAGAGCGCCCCGGCTTGGGCACAGGATCTGCTGGACACGTATCCGGGCATTTTCGCGCCGGACAAGTTGGTATACGCGTTTCCGCTGTGGTGCCCCTCCAACCTGTCGCGGAGGCCACTGGGGGTTGTCTTGGTGGACGTTCAGAACCCGACTGCGCCGCCGCGGCCGAACATGCTAGCCGCGACGCGCGCAGTGCTCGGGCTGGCTTCGAATCTGTTCGCGACACGACAGGCCAACCGTCGATTACGGGGCTGGCACAAGGCGCTGCCAACGATCATCCACCCACCCGAAGGGCGCGGGCTCCAAGAAGTGTGGCGCGACTTTCACAATGCGCTCAACAAGATCACGACACCGCTCCAGGAGGTTCTGCTTGCATCGAGCGGCCTCGGGTCATCTTCCCCCGACGACCCGAAAGTCATTCAGACACTGGCCGCTCACTTGGCGACGAATCCGAAGCAGTGCGAGCGATCGTTGCAACAGTTCGGACTAGTTACCGGCTACTACGCCGAGTTGCAGCAGCGGATGAACGCGATCACCTCGACTGACGAAATCGCCCCAGAGATCGAGAACCTCGGTGCACACTTGGCGAAATTCGCGCGTCGCTTCCCAAGAGATGTGTTCGCAGATGTCACCGCGGTGAACGGTGTCCGCCTCCCGTGTGACCCCCACGTCCTCGACGATGCGTTGTGCTCCCTGCGCGAGAACAGCCGAGAGGTCGCTTCCGATTCTAAGAAACTGTTCCGGGTCAACTTGCGGGCGTATTGCGTTGGCTCCAAATGCCCGACCATCGAGAGGTGGGTTCACATTCGCGTGTCTGACTGTGGACCTGGGGTTGTGGAACACCTCCAGAACTATGTATTTATCAGAGGATCCACCGGGGCGAGACCGCATAACAACCGCGGGCGCGGTCTGGGCTCCATCCGGCTTCAGCTTGCCTCGTTCGGTGGTGACCTCCAACTCGTCACAAACGAACAGGGTGAAATCGGAGCGGCGTTCGAGCTTCGCTTTGGCATCCCGGTTGGTCGCCAAACCTCCAAAACCTGAGACAAAGATGACCAGACTTCTCATACTCGATAACACGCCCCGACAGTTGGAGGTGATCCGGGATCTCGCCTTGGGGGTCGGGTTTGCTCCCGATGACATCGTCATCGCGGAGACGTCCGAGGACGCGGAACGGCGATTACGCGCGGTCGCCGAGCAGCGCGAAGCACCGTTCCAGATTGCCGTCGTGGACATCCACCTCGGCGACGGGCTTGAGGACGCGGGTGTGCAGTTCATCCCGACACTCCTCAACAGTCAGCACGGCTGCAAGGTGATCGCGCTCACCATGGGGTGTCCAGATTCGGATGGCGTACGTGCGATCGCCCACGGGGCAGCGGACTTCATCAGCGCGCGATGGGGATTGCCCTGGTATGAGCTGCTTGAGCGGAAGCTCTCCATTTTCAAGGCCCTCGTCGAAGGGACGAAGTTCCCACTCTCGGTGTGACGATGCGGGAACGCGGGACTACGACCCCACGGAGAGATCGAAGTGGCGGAACCGATCATCGATCTGCTCGATAGCCCACCCAGGGTTAAGTTTGGGGTGCCGGGGTTCGCTATGTCCATTGACCCAACGTCCCGCGTTGTCACCCTCGTCCGGGGAGAGAAGGAAGAGGCATTTCCTCCAGAAGCTCGTCCGCGGTTTGTTGTCCGACCGAGTGGCCCGGTTCACGAACTGGCTCTCGTCGTCGAGAACACGGAGACGATTATCGGCACGACTCATAACGGTGTGCGGTTGTGTCTGTGGGCGGAGAGCGCCAACGAGTTGATCCGCACCGTTTTTCCATTGGAGAGCATGATCGCCCTCCCGGAGCAGACCTCTCTGCTCACAACGGTCATCCAGCGCGTTGAACAGGACCGGCGCAGGTTCGCCGCTCTTTGGGTCCGGTGTCAGGCTTTGGAACTCTTTCGAGTGACCCGAGACTCGACTGCCAACGCGAACCTCGCCGCACTTCTCAACCGGTGGGACCGCGAAAGCTTTGAAATCCAAACACGGCTCAAGACGGAACTACTGCCTGCGGTCGCGCGCCTTGAGAGTGAGGTCGGGGCCGGATCGATACAGGGACCGCTTTCTCCCGTCGAGGTACTCACACTCCGGATCGTTCTCACGCGCCTTCTGCTCCTTCAGCCCACAGATCTGGTGCCGCCTCCAGACCGGATCCTGACTGGGCCTGCTCAGAAGTCGCGAGTGTTGCTCCTCCGCCTTCCCGGCCCCGGCGGGGGCCGATCGGTGATTGCTAAGTTCGACCATCCGGAACGGGCCGAGCGTGAGTGGCGGGCTATCACCGCGCTGCGAGGACTCAATCTCCCCCCGGAATTCATCCTCCCTTATCCAACTAATGACGAGTACGACGGGGTCATCGTTTACCCCGTGGCGGGCACACAATCAAGACCAGAATTCGTTTCGTTTGGCCAGTACCTGCGGACCACGTTCCTCACGACCAAAGACAACTGCAAGAGGGCTCTCGACCTCGCTCTTGAGTCCCTTCGTGCGTTCTACGCAATCGATCCCGGAGAGGAGCGTGATCGCCGTTCTATCCGCCCGTTAACGTGGTGCGAGCTGTTTCCGAAACTTGAGCCCGCCCAATCCGAACTACTCGCCCGGACCGAGCGCATTTGGCCAGGTGATTGGTCGGCCGGTGTACTCCCCGGGATGCCTGCCCTCCCAAACCCACTGTCGTCTCTCAAGTCACAGCTGTACGAGGGCGGTGAGCCGCGCCGGACCGGGAGACTGCACTTGTCCTGGACACACGGCGACCTGAATTTGACGAACCTCCTCGTCTGCCCCGCAGAGGAGCAGAGCCCTCACCGCGTGTACATCATCGACCTAACGTACGCAGATGCGAACCAACCCGCCGTGTTGGATCTGGCGCGTTTGGAGGTGGAATTCTGGACCGATGCTTATGCAAAGAGCGCCGTTGACCGAGGTTTGACCGTCGAAGCGGCCCTTGATGAATTCTTTACTGCGCGTGAGGTTCACGATCGCGACCCGGCGCGCAGAGGCTCGCTTTCGGCTGCGACTCTGCGAGCATTCGAGTTCATCCAGCACCTGTACGAATCCATGTTCGCGCTTGTGGGAGGTAGGTGGAGTACCAATAAGATCGACATGCCGCGGCGGGACTATTTCGAAGCCCTGTACTTTCAATTTCTCTCTAAACTCCGACACCCCGAGGTTTGGGAAGGATGTGGCTGGTCGGCGCGGTTTTCGTTGGTCGGCGCAGCGCTTGCGCTGCGCGTACTGATTGATCTGAAACGGGGCTGTTACGGTTCATCGGGAGAACCCAGATGTTTCTTTCGCGGGAGTTGAAAGAAGCGGCGATTGTCAGACCTTTCATGTGCAGATCATCTGAGCCACAGCCCGAACGGACTCTCCATGGCTGCCCGGTGATAACGTGGGGCACGCGATATGGGTCAGCAGAGACGCGCTCGGACTGCCGCACGGCAAGAGTGTTTGAGCAACCTGCCGAGACGCGAGTTGCGTTGGTTCTCTTGGCGGAAGTTTCACGACTCACTGTACTGCACTCTGGCGAATTCTGGG
>PLDW01000346.1 GCA_003136315.1 Gemmataceae bacterium
TTCCTGGCCGCGTAAAGTATAACCTCGGCCTCGTCTGTGACCGAGAGTCAGGCCTCGCGGAGTCATGCCGTGACTTCCTCCACCGATCACTTCCTCCCGGCACCAACGGAAACTGGCTCCCTCGGCGTCTATCAGCTCAAACGGCTTTGGGCGCGGATAACGACGGCCCGTTCCGGGAAGCGATTCCCCGGGAGTGATGAGGGCCAACTCGATCGACTCGTCATCCACGCACTTGGCCTCGGACTGGAACAGACTCACCAGTATCTCGGATCGGTTGGGCCAACATTCGACGCATTCGAGCGGTGGGTCGTCGAGACGGCCGGACCGGTGGAAGCGGATCAGGTGGCGCGGATCAATGCCCTTGTCAGTGAAACCGAACCCCCCGAGACCACCCGGCGGTGGCTGGATTCGATCACCGAGGCCGAGCCGGTTCTCTCAGTGGCGGACCTCGCCTTCTGGGAGAAGTACGGCTATGTGATCGTACACGATGCCGTTACGCCCGAGGGTCGAGCCGCTGCCGAAGGGGCGATCTGGGAGCACCTGGGGGCGAGTCCGGACGACCCGGAATCCTGGTATCGCAGTCGGACGAACGGGATTATGGTGCAGTTTTTCCAGCACCCTGCGTTTGCGACGAACCGCCGATCTTGCCGGATTCACAAGGCGTTCGCCCAGCTCTGGCAGACAGTGGACTTGTGGGTGAGCACCGACCGCTGTGGGTTCAACGTTCCCGAACGCGAAGGCTGGATGTTCCCTGGCCCAGATCTCCACTGGGATGTCAGTCTCCGGCGGCCGATTCCGTTCGGCACCCAGGGTATCCTCTATTTGACGGACACGCCGCCGGAACAGGGAGCGCTGACACTGGTGCCCGGGTTCCACCACCGCCTGGGCGATTGGTTGGACTCCCTCCCCTCGGACGCCGAGCCGCGCCGTCAAGACCTTCACGCCCTGGGGTCGGTCCCGATTGGCGGACGGGCAGGGGATCTGATCATCTGGCACCACGCTCTCCCGCATGGGAGTCGGCCCAATCGTGGTCTCCGCCCACGACTCGTCCAGTACATCGACATGTACCCGGGCCGAGTGCCCACCCAGAACGAATGGAAGTGACCCCTCCATCCTGAGAAGAAGCGGATAGAACTTGAGCCACCACCCTCCTTCGCCAGGAGGTAAGGCGTTCGGCAGGAAAAAGCTGACCCGGTTTTGGGACTTGCCCACATCGGGCCGCCACGGAGGGCGGCCCCTACGAANNCTCCATCTGCCAATCTGCCAGTCGCCTAATGGGAGCAAATCCCGTCAGCTCCGCTGCTCTTTCGCCGCCGGGAGGGGGTTCATCCGCGGATCTTCAATTCTTTTTCGAGATTTGCGAGAAAATCCTTGCACACCGAGCGGCTCCCGTTTACCATTCTCGTTGGAGTCAAAAAAACCACTGTATGCATGGTGGATTCAGAAGGATTCTTCAACCCATCTTGCCTTTCGCCAAGCAGGTGGACCGACTCCTCCAACAATAATCTAATCACCTGTTCACTCGCTAACAGGTCGGGTCATTGTTGCGGCGGCATCCGTACCCTCGTTCGAGGGTTCTCATCCGTAGGAGTCCTGTGATGAGCCCGACACCAATCATGTTGCCGCCCGAACCTGCCGATGCGCTCACCGGTAGCCCGCTACCCCACCTCCGGCGACTGGTGGTCATCGTGAGTGAGGCCGAGGTGGTCATCACGGGTCAGGTTCCGAGTTACTACCTCAAACAACTTGCTCAGGAAGCCGTTCGCCCGTCGCTGGGCCAGCGCCGATTGCGGAATCAGGTGCAAGTCAGCCACGTCTGATGCACTTGTGGGCGATCCCTGCCCACCCAATCCTGGGTGGGCGATGGAATTGCTTTGCACTGCGGACCTCATCGAGTCAACCGAACCGCACGTTCCGGTTGCAATTGGTTCATTTCCTACATAACTACGATCCGCCATCATCACATCAAAATCGGAATGATACTTTTGTAGGATCAAAGCCATATCAACAAACAATTTCACTGGATTTGATTGTGTCACCTGTGGCCTCAAGATCTGGCAGGCCGGATAAAAGCTACTATGCATGACTTCGGGAAATGACCTGGGAGATTCGCGTGAAGTCACCGGCTGAGACGATGTCCGCAGCGATTGGGCGTATCCCGAGTGGGTTATTCATCCTGACCACCCGACAGGGCGACCGGGAGACCGGGATGTTGGCGAGTTGGATTCAGCAGTGCTCGTTCGATCCACCCCAGGTGTCGGCAGCGTTCGCCAAAGAGAGGTGGACCCTCGACTGGTTGACGGAGGGGGCAGCGTTCTCGATCAATGTGCTGCCGGAGGGGGAGAAGAAACTGATCGCCCACTTCGGAAAGGGGTTCGACCCGGAGGAGGCTGCCTTCGAGGGGCTGAAGCTGCATCGCGAAGGGGAAGCCGCTCCGATACTGGCTGCCGCCCACGCTTACCTCGATTGCCGCGTCGCCAACCGCTTCGAGGTGGGTGACCATGTGCTGGTGATTGGCCGCGTGGTCGGTGGCAAGATACTCCACGACGCCCGCCCCGCAACCCATGTCCGCCGAAGCGGGAAGCACTACTGAGTGGTGAGGCTGAGTGGTGAGTGATCAGTCGTCAATAGTAAGGGGGGTCTCCGTTGGCCAACGAGTTGCATCAAGAAAGGTATCAGGACCATTGATCAGTCACCCCTCACCCCTCACCCCTCGCCATGATGACCGACGACCCCATCATCAGCCCGGATACCAGGCGGCCCAATCGCCTCCCACCGCGGCAGGTGTTGACCCGCAAGTGGCCGGTGCTCCACGCTGGGATCGTACCCACGTTCGACCCAGCAACCTGGGATTTTACCGTCTTCCCGATCCCGCTCGTTGATCGGATTCGGCGACTCGACTGGGCGGAATTCACTGCCCTCCCGCGTGTGCGGGTCTTCGCCGACATGCACTGTGTGACCCGGTGGAGCAAGCTGAACAATCTCTGGGAGGNNTTGGCTTCAGCACCAACCTCCCAATTGAGGACTTCTTCGGCGAAGATTGCCTCTTCGCCCTTCGTCACGATGGCGAGGATCTCACCCCCGATCACGGATACCCGGTCCGGCTTGTGGTGCCCCGGCTCTACGCCTGGAAGAGCGCCAAGTGGGTTCGTGGCGTGGAATTCATGGAGGCCGACCGACCGGGATTCTGGGAGCAGAGCGAACACGGTGGCTACCACATGCGTGGCGACCCCTGGACCATCGATGAGAGCGGCGACGGACAACGGTTCCGGAAATCTCCCCAGCGCGATGCTCTGGACTGAGGAATCTCAGCCTTTTAAGTGGAAAACCCATCGATGTTGAGGCTGTGGTTTCCATCGGGGTCCAGACCAGACCATCACAAAACCAATATACGCGAAATCGCACCGGAATGGAAGCCAGCGGTCGTGTTCACACCTTTGAGGAATGCCGAGTGGCCGTGAGAGTCGAAAAGAGAAATGACCCCGGTAGGGGTC
>PLDW01000345.1 GCA_003136315.1 Gemmataceae bacterium
GCCGCCCGTGGCACCCAATCCCCTGGTCGAGTTTCTCCCGACGCCTGGTCTTATGCCTATTCTACATGCGCTCGACGGTCCGGATACCGAGCAGGTCGAGGGCCTGCCGGATGAGCCTGCCGACGAGGTCGACGAGCAACAGCCGACTTTCCTTCAACTCCGGGGTCGGGGCCTTGAGAACCTGGCAGGACTCATAGAAGACGCTGGCAGCTTTTGCCAGATCCCACAAGTAGCCGGTGATCAGGTGCGGCAAGTAGTCGGCCGCCGCAGCCTCGACCGCTTCCGGGAAGCGGAGCAGTTGCATCGCCAGCGCCCGTTCGGCCGCTTCGGTGATGATGACTGCCGGGGGCGATATCTGGAACCGCGTCTCGTCCACCTCGCCCTCGCGGAAAATGCTGCGGTAACGGGCATAGGCGTACTGCATGTAGGTTGCGGTGTTACCGTCTGTGGCCAGCATCTTGTCGTAACTGAAGACGTAGTCGCTCGTGCGGCTCCCACTGAGATCTGCATATTTCACCGCCCCGATCCCAACCACCTCGAAGATGTCGGCTTTCTCTTCCGGTGTCAGGTCGGGCACCTTGCGCCCGCTGGCCTTGCGTTCGGCGTAGCTCTGCTCGTATTTCTCACTGCCCTTGGTAACGGCCTCGTCGAGCAGGGCAGACAGTTCTAACGTTCCACCCCGACGGGTCTGAAACGGCTTCTTGTCCTCGCCCAAGATCGATCCGAACGGGATGTGCTGAAACTCGACACTCTCGTATCCCCAGCGTCGAGCCTGGGCGAAGAGCGTTTTAAAGTGCAACGCCTGGCGGGCGTCCACAACGTAGAGCATCGTTGTCGGGTTCCAGGTCTCTGCGCGGTATTTGATCGTGGCGAGGTCCGTGGTCGTATAGGTGAACGCCCCGTCCCGCTTGCGGATGATCGCAGGTGGCTCCTCCTTCTTCATTTCCTCGTCCGTCCATGGGATGACCCCCTTGGCGTTCGGAATGACGACGGCCCCCTTGCTCACCGAGGCGATTCTCTTGGCCAGCATCTCGTCGACCACACCCGGCAGCATGGGGTTGTAGAAACTCTCGCCGAATGCGTGGTCGATCTTCACGTCGAGCCGATCGTAAATCGGGCGGAGCATCTCCAGGCAGGCAGGCATGAACAATTTCCAGAGGGCGACGTTCTCCGGGTCACCCGCGTGCAGCTTGGCAGTTTCCTCCTGGCACTCCTGCTTGACCGGGTCGTCGATTGGGGCTTCGTCCTCTTCGTCGTCTTTCTTCTTGAAGAGACCGCGGACATGGACATAAAGGCGGGCCAATTCACGGACCGGATCGGCCTCGAACGCGGTGGCGTCGCGATGGTGCTTGTAACCGAAAAGCAGGATGCCGAACTGGGTGCCCCAGTCGCCAAGGTGGTTGTCGGTGATGACTGTGTGACCGAGGAACCGGAGGATGCGGGTGAGGGCATCGCCGATAATCGTGCTGCGGAGGTGGCCGACGTGCAGTGGTTTGGCCACATTCGGACCGCTGTAGTCGATCACAAACGTCTTCGGCTTCGCGACCGCTTCGACCCCAAGTTTGGCATCTATGGCGATCTGTTGCACAGCCTTTGCCAGAAAGGCGGTTTTCACTCTGAGGTTAATGAACCCTGGCCCGGCGACGGTCGGCTCTTCGAGTATGTCGTTCGGCGGCAACTTCGCAACGATCTCCTTTGCCACCTCCTGTGGCTTCCGACCGCCAAGAATTTTCGCCAGGGGCATCGCGAAATTCGCCTGGTAGTCGCCGTTTTCGGCGTTCGCAGCCGGCTTGACCATTCCGACGAAATCCGGAACCTTCGCTGGATCCGGGGCGAGTTCGGCGAGGACCGGCTCGAACAGCGAGCGGATGTGTTTGAGCAGGTTCATGTCTTCACCATCGACCGCCTGAAAACGACAAGTCGGCCGCGGCCAACACCCCCAGATGGAGGACCGGCCCGGCCGACAGGTTCGATTCTACGGAGACAACACCACGACGGGCAGCGGGGAAGCCGTCGCCTCGTCCGCGCTTGAGTCGGGCTGGTGTTCGCCGGGAGCGATCAGGCAGGCGGGGGAGAATATCAACCAGCCGGATTGGGTGCCACGGGCGGACTAGCCGCCCGTGGCACCCTCAATGGCCCGTGGCACCCTCAATGGCCCGTGGCACCCTCAATGGCCCGTGGCACCCTCAATAGCCCGTGGCGCCCTCAATGGCCCGTGGCACCCTCAATCGTGGGAGGTCATTTCCGGCCGTCTCCCTCAGTCGATTTCCTGCTCCCAGTCCACCTTCCCCGCGTCTGCCCACAGCTCTTCGAGCTTGTAGTAGTCGCGGGTATCCGGGTCGAACACGTGGATCACGATGTCGCCGTAATCCTGGACCACCCACTTACTCGCCTCGTAGCCCTCGATCCCCATCCGTTCGTCCCCCTCGGCCTGCAACCCGGCGTCGATTTCCTCGGCCAGGGTGTGAATCTGCCGCCGGCTGGTGCCGGTGACGATCACGAAGTAATCGAACAGGGGGGTACAGGGACGGAGGTCAAGGACCAGAATATCGCGGCCCTTGTTGTCGGCGGCGATCCGGGCCGCCAGGCAGGCCCTGTGCAGGGCGCTGCTGATGGTCCGGGCAGAGATGGGCACCGTGGTCACCGTGTTCAACGTTGCGGTGTTCAAGTGGCCTCCTTCAGGGCATGGGGATTGCCTCCGGAGGCCAGCGGTGCCGCGGCGGAACAGGGTTGTTTCGCGCCGTTGTCGTGGGCCGCCTCCGGGGTCGGGTATCGACCGAGCCATGCCGCCTGATGGGGTGCAGCCAATCCGCACCCATTACAACAATGATCGATCGTGTTCGGTCAGCCGTCAAGGATCAAGTCGAGATTCCCCGGATCAGAGTTCTGGCCCCGCGCGTCCGCCCCCGGTACGATCCCCGCAATCCGCACCATCGGAACGCCAGGCTCTGCGGTCCGGCACAAATCCAGACTGGCGAGTATAGCCAACCAGACACCGGGTTCTATGCGAAGGTTCGTTCACAACCCGGGCGGTATTCGTATTCTACTCACCAGAGCCGAAGCCGTGGTGTACAAATGGTGTACACATTCGCTGCCCTTCTGAACACCCCGTACCCCCTCAAACGCCGAATATGAAACCCCGCGTCCTGATCGCACCGGCCCCGCTCAAGGAGATCGAACCGGTCTACGGACCCACCATTACCGGGGCCGGCTTCGAGATGGTGTACCCAACTCGGAACGTTCAGATGACCGAGGCCGAACTCCTCGATCAACTGCCGGGGTGTGCAGCCAGTTTGGCCGGGTCCGAACCCTATACACGGGCGGTGATTGCCGCCGCCGCCGCGAAGGGACTCAAGGTCATCGCCCGGGCAGGGGTTGGCTACGACGGGGTCGACCTGGACGCCGCCACCGATCATGGTGTTGTTGTCACATTCGCCCCCGGAACGAACCAGGATGCGGTCGCCGAACACACCTTCACCCTGATCCTCGCCCTGGCGAAAAACCTCATCTCCCAGCACAACCTGATCAAACAGGGACAGTGGCCGCGGAGGGCTAACCTGCCCCTGCGGGGGAAGACGCTCGGTGTGGTTGGGCTCGGCCGGATCGGGAAGGCCGTCGCCCTGCGGGGAAAGGCGTTCCTGATGGATGTTGTCGCCTACGAACCCTACCCGGATCAGGCGTTCGTCGCGGAGCAGGGCATCCCACTTCTCTCGTTCGAGGAGGTGCTGTCGCGATCGGACTGGGTCACTCTCCATCTGCCGATGTTGCCCGAATCGCGTCAGTGCATCAACCGCCGGACACTTGGTTTGATGAAATCGACTGCGTTTCTGATCAACACTTCCCGCGGCGGCGTCGTCAACGAACCGGACCTGTACGCGGCTCTGAAAAATCGCCAGATCGCTGGGGCCGGCCTGGACGTCTTCGAGGAAGAGCCCCCGGGTGACAACCCGCTTCTGGGGTTGGACAACGTGGTGTTAACCGCTCACACGGCCGGGGTCGACCTTCAGTCGCGAAACGATATGGCCCGCGTTGCTGCTGAGGCCATCGCGAAACTTCTCAGCGGTGAGTGGCCAGCCGCCTGGGTTGTGAACCCGAAAGTGCAGGGGGCGTTTGTCGCGCGGTAACAGCAACTGACCCTGAGCGAGCAGAACCATCTCTCATGACTCTTACGAGCGAATGTTGGACATGTGGTGGATCTATGATTTAAAACCAATATTCACCACAGAGACACAGACTGTTGCGAGTTTGTCCAAGTTTGGGGTACGGATGTGTTTCTGCCCGTAGCACCCCAGTTCCGCCCACCCAGGTCGTCGGCAACGATCCAGGTTCAACGGGTCGGGATGTCCGGGAGTGGTTGTTAGTTGGGGATCTTGTCGGCTGGGTGGTCGGCATCGCCGATGCGAACCGCGAGCCACGCCAGGAAGATCAACAGAGCCACCGCTCCGGTGAGAATCGCAACACCGGCAACCGGGTCGTCATGCGACTCCGCTTGATGCACTAAAACCTGTTGGGTAGTTCGCGTAAGACGGGTGGCGTGCCCATCTGCCAGGACAGCCTGAGTTGACCAGACTCCCAACATTACGCAAACGACTAGGATACGACCCCATCGGATCATGGTGGTGAGCATCGGACTCCCTCCCAAAATGGGGTGGAATGGATTACGGCGTTTGATACGCCGAGCATTCCGTCCGCACTGACACCTCGTATCATCTTATTCGCTCGCCAGCCCTGCCGATTTGTCAACTTCTCATGCTCGACCCTAACCGCCTGGTGAGCAACAGCTTGCGCGCTGAGATGAGTGAGAGTGGACACTCATAAAGGAACCCATTGAGGTTGTCGCAGCTAAGGAGTTGTCCAGAAACGAGACCGTGAAATCTGGTGGCACGGGCATCTTGCCCGTGTCGGCCCAGCATGGCCAGGATGGCCATGCCACGTCGAGTCTGGTGGCACGGGCATCTTTTGCCCGTGCAGGCCCAGCATGGCCAGGATGGCCAGGATGGCCATGCCACGCAGAGTGCGGCCGTTTTGCTCCTCTTCGCACGATCGGCGAACAACACGGTTTTGATCTTGGACACGATCTAAGGAAAGACGATTGGACGNNCTCCTGCCGAGCCGTACCACCCTC
Source organism: Gemmataceae bacterium (assembly GCA_003136315.1). Taxonomy (GTDB): domain Bacteria; phylum Planctomycetota; class Planctomycetia; order Gemmatales; family Gemmataceae; genus Urbifossiella. The sequence goes on from PLDW01000345.1 coordinate 5,126, forward strand.
ACGCTCGGCAGGAGCCTCGCCCTCCCGTTAGACCGATGCTTGCTCCTGAAATCTGACACCCTCTGCGGGTTCCTGTATCAGGCAAAGGTTCATGGGAGCCGGTGTTGTCTATAGGGCGCATTGGCCGACGCGACCTTCACCAGTCTCTCATGTTCCGACCAGATTTCTGGAAATTCTTCAGGTAACAGGTTTGCAACGACAAGATTCAGGAGTTGTTAACGAACCTGGTGTTAAGGTGTCTATACAGTAAGGCGCTGGCCCCGTGTCCTGGAGGGTCTTATCATGTTGCGTTCGCTCCTCGCAATCATCTGCCCGCCTCTGGCTGTACTCGCGTCCGGAACCCGGACCCAGGTCGTTCTCAACACCGGCCTGACGTTACTCCTGTTTGTTCCTGGTATCATCCACGCACTATCGATCGTCGATCAGTACAACGTCGAGCGACGGTACGAGAATGTGATGCGGGCCTTGACGCAGTCAGCGGCCTGACAAGTCCCCGCACGGGGGACCGAGTGAGGCCCCGCTCCGTTCGAAGACATGCTTTCCCGACGCATCAGGTCAGCCTTCGACTTGGTGCCCGTCGCTGGGGGTCTGACCCCCGGATTCACCTCTCATTGCACATCACCGGCCGATTCACGTCTCATCGCCACTCCGATGCGGAATAGATTTACAATGGCATTACCGATGCAACCGACGGAGTTCTGCCATGGATCAAGCAGTACTGGTGAGAGAACAGATTGATGGAGGAGAGAAACTCATCTCCCACCTCCTGACGGGTGGACTGCCAGTGATCGCTGCATTCTGGGCGAAGACCGACGGAGATGGGCAGTGGTATCTGTACGTCGTCACTTCGGAGGTGGATGTCCTCGGAACTCTCGGGGCCTATCGCCGCCTTGGGGAGCTTGAGAAAACGATGAATGGCGTCAAGATGCATCCCCTGGAACGGATCGACCGCTTCGGTATCAAGCTGATCAGCCCAAAACATCCACTCGCTCTCGCTGTGCTCGACCTCTACCAACGGTTTCCCGAGCAGGCAGAGACCTTCCTGTCCTTCTGGCTCGGCTCTGTTGCCATTGAGAGGGCCTACATCTATCCCTCAACCCTGTTCACGCCGCAGCCACAAGCTAGCTGACTCCCCTTCCCGCCCGCGGTATCATGAGAAGCATGATCGCATGGTCGACGCGGGAAGGGACGCCGCATGCTCCGCGAGGAACAGATCGATATCCGTCGGCAGCGGGCCCGAACAGGCAAGTTTGCCATCGAAAACCTGGGAAAGAACCGGGTCTTCTCCGACTATCGGGTAACCAACCCCGAATCCAAAGGCCAGTACGAGGTCCAGATCCGCGGCTTCGAGGTTGGCGATAACACCTGCACCTGCCCGGACTTCAAAGCGAACACCCTGGGCACATGCAAGCATATCGAGGCCGTTCTCGACACCCTCAAAGACGACCTCCCACCCCACCTCCAGAAGAAAAAGGCGACCGTCAACCGACCGGAGGTCTACCTGCACTATGGCGACCAACTCCGACTCGGTCTGCACCTCCCGACCAGGCACTCGGACAAGCTCGGTCGCCTTGCCCAGACGTATTTCGACGAGAAGGGGCTGTGGTCGGGTCGCGGCCGATTCCAGGATCTCATCCGCGACGTTGAGGCAGTGCCGGAGGAAGTGACCGTCCTGTCGGATGCCCTCGATTTCGCCGACCGGGAGATCGAGCGGGCCGAGATGCTGGCCCGCGAAATGGAGTGGCTCGGCCAACTCGAAGCTGGCACTCTCGATTTGCCTCTGCTCGGTGTCCCGTTGTACGACTACCAGATCCGGGGGGCATTGTTTCTGGCCTGCCGTGGGCGGAGCATCCTCGGCGACGACATGGGGCTGGGCAAGACCGTCCAGACACTCGCGGCCATCGAGTTGCTCGCCCGCGAGCGGAACCTCCAGAGGGCTCTGGTCGTCGCCCCAGCCTCCGTCAAGTACCAGTGGGAGACCGAGATCCGCAGATTCACCAGGCGGCCGGTCCAGGTAATCGAAGGCAGCCCGGACGTTCGCAAGGACCAGTACGCCCGTCCGACCTTCTATCGGTTGGTGAATTACGAACAGGTGGTCCGGGACCGTGAAGCGATCAACGCCTGGAAGCCGGATGTGGTCATCCTGGATGAGGCGCAGCGGATCAAGAACTGGGAGTCGAAGACCTCCAGAGAGGTGAAGAAACTGCGGAGCCGATACGCGATGGTGCTCACCGGCACACCGCTGGAGAACAAACTGGAGGAGTTGTACAGCATCGTTCAGTTCGTCGACGAGCGGCGATTCGGGCCAGCTTTTCAGTTCCTCCACGAACACCGAGTGTTCGACGAGGCCGGGAACTTGAAGGGATATCGGAATCTGGACACGATCCGGGAGCGACTCGCCCCGATCTTCCTCCGTCGCACCCGCGGCCAGGTTCTCACCCAACTCCCCGCCCGGACGGATAACACGGTCTTCGTCGAACTGGCTGATGAGCAGCGAGTGCCTTACGACGAGCAACGAACGGCCCTCGCCCGGCTCCTTCAAAAGAACTACCTCACCGACCTCGACCGGAAGCGTGTTCTGGCCTGTGTCGTGAGCATGCGGGGGGTGTGCGATAGCACTTTCTTGTTTGATCGCCAGACGCGGATTTCCCCAAAGCTCGATGAATTCGCGGAGCTGATCCCGGAGTTGACCGGGGCCACCCCAGTCTCCGAGCGGAGTGCAGCGGGAGACACCGGGCTGGTCCCTCCCCCCGTGGTTTCGGAGCAGGACGCCAGCAAGTCAGCCTCTACCGACCCCCCTCACAAGGTGGTCGTCTTCTCCCAGTGGGAGACGATGGTCTTTGAAGCGGCGAAGGTTCTCGACCGGATCGGCGTGGGGTATGCGGTGTTACACGGTGGGCTCCCGGGGAAGGACCGCAAGGAGGTTCTGGAAACGTTCAAGACCGATCCCGCGTGCCGGGTGTTTCTGAGCACGGATGCCGGCGGGACGGGGCTCAATCTCCAGGTTGCGGATACGGTGGTGAACCTCGAACTCCCGTGGAACCCGGCGGTGTTGGAACAGCGGATCGCCCGCGTCCACCGGATGGGCCAGAGTCGGCCGGTGCGGGTTATCAACTTCGTGACTCGGGGGACGATCGAGGAGAAGGTTCTGCGGACGCTCGAACTCAAGCAAGGGCTCTTTGATGGGGTATTCGACGGCGACGAGGACGAGATCCCGTTCGCAGCGGTCAACACGTCCGGGTTCCTGGACACGATGCGGAACCTCGTCGGGGAACGACCGATTGGGCCAACTCTACCCGCTCTTGCCGGGATCTCCGGTACCGCCCCACGAACCACAAGTGTGGCAGCCACCTCCACCCTGGCTACCGCTCCCGCCCCGAGTTCTGCCGCAGCGATCGGACCGACTGTCTGGCACGCAGCGACCCACCTTCTCGAAGGGGTTAGCGCTCTACTGGCTGCGGACCCGGCTGGCAGCGGGGCAATCCCCGAGGACATCCGCGACCGACTCCGGCGGGTTATTCAGACGATATCCGAAGATATGGCCCGCAGGTAATGCATCAGAATGGCCCGCAGATGACGCTGACTTCGACGCAGATAAAATCCAGATCAGACTAAATTTGTTTTGATCAAGATTTCATCTGCGCTCCTATCTGCGTCATCTGCGGGCCATTCTGAGTCTTTCAGTACTTGGCGAGGTCGCCGCGGGTCTTGCCCAGGCCGAGGGCGTCGGTCGCGTGTTTCGATCCGTCGACCATCATTTTGAGTTCGCTGCTGACGGCGATAAACTGCCACCCTTCCTCAATCCGCATCCGGGCATCGTCCGGGCTGAACGTGTGGATGCCGGCCGCGACCTTGTTCCGACGGCACCCAGCGAGGATGTCGGCGAGAGCCTGTCGAAAAACCTCCGAAGACGGGGGCTTGCCGTCGGGGCTGCGCATGCTCGCGGCCAGGTCGTTCGGGCCAACGAACACCGCGTCGATCCCGGGGACCGAATACACCGCATCGAAGTCGCGGACGGCCTGGATGTGCTCGCACTGGAGAACGACCAGGATCTCGTCGTTCGCCTTGGCGTAATAGTCGGGCGGACTCGCTGCGAAGTTCAGGGCGTGGGCTGCTCCACCGACGCTTCGGGTGCCGGCTGGCGGATACAGACACGCAGAAACCGCCTCCAGGGCCTCCTGGCGGGTATTCACCATTGGGACCACGACCCCGTGCGCGCCGGTGTCGAGCACACGCTTGATATGGTCATGGCGGTTAGAGGGAACCCGGGCGAGGGCGACCCCCCCGGCGTCAGCGATGGCTGCGAACGAGTTGGCAGCGGTCTCGATCCCGATCGCGTTGTGCTCGGTATCGACGGTCAGCCAGTCCCATCCGGCGCGGGCCAGAAATCGGGCCGCGAGGACGCTCCCAAGGGTCAGCCACGTGCCGACCGCCGGTTTCCCTTCCTTCAACAGACGTTTGATCGGGTTCGGACGCATGGGGGAAGACCTCCGGACGCAGTCGTGGGGCAGGGAGGTCGTTGTATCGGCAGCGGGCCGTGTGTCACTTCCCTCCCGTGGGGGATCAGAACCAGAGGACCGGTCTTCCGGGACTGGGTCCGGATTTCTCTTGCGTCCTCCGCTCGATTTGGAAGAATAAGTCAGGCGGCGGGAGAAAATCGATCAGCGGGATCGGGTGCCACGGGCGGCTAGTCCGCNNCACCCACAATCCTGGTAGGTCATCTCCTGCCGTCTCCCAACACTCTCGATACCGCCCTCCTCATTGAAACCCCGCCCATGCTACTGACTCATCTTCGACGCGTTGCTATCGCGATTGGTCTGTTCGTCACTGTTCTCCTGGCCTCCGCGCGGCCCACTGAACCCCCAAAGGTCGTTGAGGCTGCCGATGCGGACTTGATTCTGGTTGACCTCGTGACGGGTCCGACTGCCTTTGTCGAGAAATCGTTCACGAAGGGCGAGTACAAGGGCGTCCGGGCGGCTTATGCGAAATACTTCGAGGCGAAGCACAGCCCGATTCTCAAGGCCGGGCTCGGGGACGACGCGGATGCCATCCTCGAATGGCTGGCTGCGAACCCCGAACTCAAGGAGACTCTGCTCACTGCAATCGATCCGGACAACGATAATCCCGGTGGGGTGATGGGTGTCTTCCGCGAGCTGTGGAAGTCGAACCCGGAGGCGGTGAAGGCCCACCCGAACCTGGCGGTCGCCACTGCGGTGGTGTGGGATAACCCAAAAGGCCCCTATGACTATCGCGGCCATCAGGTCCGCACCAGGAGCCTCCTCCCGGAAAGAATGGCGAAAGTCGGGGCCGTCGAGAACTTCAAATACGTCATCGATCATGCGACGAAGCTGAAGGGGCCGCACCTCCAACTGCCGTGGGAGTTCCTGGTCCATGTGGTCAACCACCGGACACCGGAGGAGGAGCGGGACTGGGCGGTGAGCAAGTATCTGTCCCACCGACCTGGAATCGGGACGATCTACAAGGACGTCGAGTACGACATGGTCATGCTGAGAACCCAGTCGGAGGTGTGTAAGCTCAACGGCAAGCCGTACACACTTGCGAGTATCCGGGAGTTCGGTGGGGTCTGCGCGATGCAGGCGGATTTTACCTCTCGGGTGGCCAAGTCGCTTCTGGTCCCGGCCGAGTACGTGGGTGGCGAGAGCAATTCCGGTGGGCGACACGCCTGGATCATGTGGGCCGAGGTGAAGGCGGTGAACAAGGACGCAGTCGCGTTCACTCTGGAATCGTTTGGACGCTACAACATCGACCAGTATTACGTCGGTACCCTCCGGAACCCTCAAACCGGGAATGAAATGACCGACCGCGATTTGGAGCGGCGGTTAACGGCGGTGGGTAGCTCTCCGCAGAACAGCCGGCAAGCGGACCTGCTGATGCGAGCGTACCCGATCGTATCCGAGAAGAAAGAGATGACCACCGCCAGGCGGCTCACCTATCTGAAGAAGGTTCTCGGTCTCTATCCAATGTGCGATTCTGCCTGGACCGAACTGGCCGCCCTGCACAAGGACGGAAAGCTGACCGATCCGGCCGATGCAACGGAGTTGGCCAACAAGGCATTCGCCACATTCGCGAAGTTCCCGGACTTCTCGTGGACGCTGGTCGATGCCCTGCTCACCCCGCAGAAGGACAAGGGAAGTCGAACCCGGTTATTTGAACGGCTGGTGTTCTCCTACGAGCAACTGGGTCGGCCGGACCTGGCCTGCGAGGCCCGGATGAAACTGGTTGAGTATCAGGTGGATGCGAAAGACCACCAGAAAGCATTCGCTGGCCTGGCGAACACGATCCGGAAGTTCCCGTCCGAGGGCCGGTATGTCCCGAAGATGATGACGAAGTTGCAAGATGTGACGAAGGACATCAAGGGCGGACCGGACCAACTTGCCAGGTTCTACCTGGAGGTTCTCCCCCACATCCCACCCAAGCGCGGCGACGATGTGAGCAAGTACTGCGTGGCCATGCACGAGCAAGCGACGACATACTTGAAGGAGAATGGGAAAATGAAGGAGGCCGCGCTGGTCGAGCAAAACCTGGCCCGGGTGAAAGGGAGCGGCAAGTCGATCCCGTGAGAGGGTGGTGGAAGTGGGCTGGTGACTGGCGACGAGGAAGGATTCCCGATTTGCTATTTGGTCGCTGACGCATCAGGGGCAGGCCGGAGCGGAGGTTGGTAGGTCCGCAGGAAGGAAACGGCTCCTTCCTTGTTCACGAACTCACCCTTGATAGAATCGCCATTGTTGTAGCGGATTTGGATCTCGTACCTTGCTACAGGCTTGACAATAATATCTGTTTCATTATAGCTTTCGATGAAGTTGATCGCGGAGTCAACTGTATCCCAGGCGACGGATCCACCATGAAGTGGAAGAACGATGACTCGATTGACCTGACGAGTAATGGATTCACTGAGCAGACGAATAAATTCCGTTACCTGATCGCTTTGCTCCTGCAGCAAATGTTCTGCGATCTTGTTCCGGGTCGCTTTGTCTAGCTTCTCCCAAGCCTGGACTTTCATGGCGCAGACCGCATCCGGCGTGTCTTCCTCGAATTGGGCGTCAATTCCAACGCTGGCGAACGCTGCCACAATAGCAGTGTAAGAAAAGTACAGTACTCGGAAACCGAGTGACCGGAGCTGATTCAATGCCCCGTCAGTGAAGTCTCCAGCCAAGATGACTCCGATGAAAGGAGCATGATGCTGATGAGTTGTCACAAGGGGCATAATCGCTCCTTGGATTTCCTGCGCTTTATTCCGTGAGTGTTTAGTATATCTTCGCCACGCCGTTTCGATGAACGCGACGGGGAAACCAATCTTGGCGTCACTCCCGTTCCGCTCCAGGACAAAGTCCAAGTCGTGGGTATTCCCGTAGAGGTCCACCCAACTGATCTTCTTTCCCGTCCTTGCCGCTCTCGTTCCCTTCTGGTCCAAGTACAACCCGTGTGTGGTCGCGATGCCCCTCATGAGGGGTTCAATTGCGACTTCAAGAAACTCCTGGCCGATGATCTGGCCCCAGCGGTGGGACGGCGAAGTTGCCATGATTTACCCCTGGACCCAAAGACGGCCTTCGTGGAGCGGAACTCGGTGTTTTCGGTTTTTCCATTTAATGTTCCGGTCCCTGGTCTTCTCGAAGTTGTAAGATTTGAACCCGGCTGCAACTGCCAGGTCACCCAACCAGCGGTCAACAGGGACGTAGACGCCATAGGGGGCCGAATCGCCGACGACGAAACAGACGATCGCCCCAGTTGCCGTCACCCGTCGCAACGCCAACCAGACTTCCGCCATGTCCTTGAAATAGGCAGCCACCATCGTGTGGTACGGCTTCTTCCCGCCGTGGCCTTCCCGGGCATCTGCTAACGCCCGACACGTCTCCTGGAGTTCCCCGAAGATCGGGGCAAGGACCGCTTCTCGAACGATGCTATCCGTCTGCTTTGTGAGGGGCGAAACGTGCTGTGTGCAGGAGCGGATCAGGTGCTTTCGCACCGTTTTCTGGAGACAGCCCCAGCCCGCGATTTCCCGGAAAAACGTCATTTCCAGGCGGGTGGCGTCGGCATAGTCGTAATTGTTCGCGTATGGGGGTGAGGTGATGACAAGATCAGCCCAGCCAGCCGGGACCGATTGGCACTCCCTGGCGTCTTCGGAATAAAGCAGTGCTTTTGGCCCCGCTGGTTCACGCTGGCGCTGGGTCATATCCGCAGAGAAAAGACGTACCTTCGCCTCGAATGCGGGGAATGGGTCAATCACCCTGGCCTTGGACTTGTTTGGCAGCACATATTGCCATTGTGCTGTGCCAACAGGGGAACATTCCCGAAGGATGGCCGATAGAGCGAGCCAGGTCAGTTCGGAAAGCGGCGAGCCGTCTGCCTGCCTTCCCCAGACGCAGCGGATCGCTTCAAGCCGTGTGAATGTCTCGGGTGGGAAACACTTGCCCATCAGTGCCGGGTAGTCTTCCTGTTCGACCTTCTCCTTCTTCGCATCACTCAAGATCGACAGGGCGTACGTTGAGAAGGCTTTCGGAGACTCCCGCCAGTTCAGCTTCGCTCGCGCGATTCGGGCAACGAAGGGGTGGGATTCGACCCCAATGGCTTCAACTTGAGAGGCTTCACCTTCAAGGGTCACGGTCCCCGACCCGACGAACGGGTCCAGGATTCGTGTTCGACCGTTCTTCTTCTCCCGCTCGATCACATCCCGCACCCAGGCGGCGGAGAACCCTGCCGAGTAGCGAAACCAGCGATGGACTGGCAGACCAAGATTCCCGACGAAAGTGGAACTGGTGTCCTTCCCTTCGCCGCTGATTTCTGCCTCCCCGTCCGAGCTTTCCAGGTCGTCAAACAGACTCGGCGTCGCCTTCACAATCGCTTTTTTGCGCATCATTCCATTCCCGTCTGAACTGTACATCCGTCACATGTTTACAGAACGAATGTACCCCAAACCGTTGGGGATGCCAGGTCGTCAGCTTCATCAGGAGCGAATTCATGACGGGAGCGGGTCGTTCTGATCATGGGAGTTGGTCGGCGGCCGAGCTCGACGGTCGTGGACCGCGCAGGATGCAAATACCCGTGGGAAAAGAGGAATACGGCCGAAGAGTTTGTGCCAGCTTCGCCCGTGGACCACTGCCGGACGATTGCAGAAACTGCACCGTAGCGCGGTTCCGTCGGGGAGCAGGATGGCCGTTTCGCGACGGAGTCGGTCATGGTCGGCGATGTCGTCGCGGGTCACCCCACGACGATCGAGTTCCATTTCCATGAGGTCGAGGGCCGCTGGCTCCATCCCTTCGCGGTACACGGTCACACGATCAAGTAACTCTTCCGTGTCCGCCCGGCGGATGTAGGTGGCCACCCGTTTGAGGTCGAACTTCATCGGCCTATTGCCTTTGAGGAACAGAAATCGTGAATCGGCAGCGGCGTGGCCAGGCCTGGACGAGGACTCCGGCACCTGGGGAAACCGGCGAAGTTCGGGAACTTCCCGGCCTCTCCGCGCATCTTACACAATGAATCGGTCCGTGTTCCCACCAGCGGCCCGCCGAAAATGTGTAGCCCCGCATTCCCACCGTGGCCTACACTGATAGAACCCACAAGCTAACTGGTCCCAAGGTTCCGCCCGGCACCGATCACCCTGGGTGAGGACCGCCCGAACGAAACGGGGGTTAACGAATGATCCACCTACCTCTCGGCCGCATCGCCTTGGCCGGTACACTCGTGTGGGCCATCGCCCAGTCGACGGGTGCCCAGACTCCCAAGGCGCCGACCCCGGATCCCAAAGCCACCTATCTGTCGCCCCAGGCGCAGAAGATCAACGAGTTCATCCAGAAGGGGTACGAGGCAGGCGGGATCAAGAAACCCTCCGCACGGGCCACCGACCACGAGTATCTCCGCCGGGTCTTCATCGACCTCCTCGGCCGGATCCCACAGCCAGAAGAAATCATCGACTTCGAACGGGACACCTCCCCCGACAAGCGGGTCAAGCTGGTCCAGCGGTTGCTCAACGCCACCGAGTACCAGCCCAAAATGAAGGGCGGCCAACCGTTTATGCTCCGCGTCGCAGCGGGCACCAAGACGGTTAACGAGCCCCTGACATTCAACTACGCCGCGAAATACGCCGAGCACTGGGCGGACATTTGGACCGTCTGGCTCATGACCCGCAGCGGTAACAAGGACTACCGCGAGCAGATGCACGCCTGGCTGGTGGACCAGTTCACCAACAATATCTCTCACAAAGAGATGGTGACGAAACTGTTGACCGCCACCGGGCAGGTCGGGGGTGAGAAAAAAGGGAGTATCTGGACCCCCAAACCCGAGTACGCAGCGAATTTCATCGTCCACCACCTCGGCGAGGCGATTCGCGATCCCATCCAGCGGAAGAAAGAAGGGGCGTTTGATGCGGTCCCGATTACCTCTCGGGTCACCAAGCTGTTCCTTGGGCTCCAGACGCAGTGTACCCAGTGCCACGACCATCCGTTCAACAAGGAGTGGGTGCAGAACGACTTCTGGGGGGTGAACGCCTTCTTCCGGCAGACGGTTCGGAGTGCGACCCCAAGCGGGAACCCGGTGGGGAACAACCAGAAGATGGCGATCACCGCACTGGTGACCCTGACCGACGACCCGGACCTGAACACCGAAATGCTCGTGTCCTACGAGCGGCGAGATGGCCGCCTGCTCTCCTCGTTTCCGGTCATGCTCAAGGACTACGACCAGGCCCAGAACGGCCAAAAATCGACCAAGTTGCTCGCGACTCTTAACGGGGGCAAAACCCGTCGGCAGCAACTCGCCGAGTGGGTGATCGCTCACGACAACTTCTCCAAAGCGTATGTCAACCGGATTTGGGCACACTTCTTTGGCCGCGGGCTCAACAAGGAGCCAGCCGCCGACGATTTCGGCAGCAACAACGAGATCGTCCACCCGGAGATGCTCACCTACCTGGCGGAAGAGTTCGCCAAGTACGATTACGCTCCGAAGCGGCTGATGGAGTGGATCTGCACGAGCGATGTCTACCAACTCAGCCACGTCGCCAACAAGGATTACACAGACATCAAGTACGAGCCGTTCTTCGCGAGGATGCCGCTGAAGGCGATGTCCCCGGAAGTGCTGTTCGAGTCGCTGATGACCGCGACCAAGCCTGGCAAGCGGAGCCTGGAACAACAGGAGCAGCGAAAGGAAGCCAAGGATGTGTGGATGCGGAAACTCGTCCGGAACTTCGGCGATGACGAGGGGAATGAGTTGAGCTTCAACGGGACGATTGTTCAGGCCCTCCTGTTGATGAACGGTGCGGAGCTGAACGGCGAGATCGGGGCGGGCCGGTCCGCACAAACGGAAGACGCAGTCACCGAACTGCTCAGGAAGCCCGGGGCCAATCCAGGGACCATCTACGATAATCTCTTCCTGATGACGCTCAGTCGCCATCCCACCGCGGCCGAGGTCGCCAAGTTGGAGCACGTTCGGAGTGGGAGAGACGGTGTGATCGTCGGCGCGCCGGCGACGCCCCCGCCAGCGAAGGGGAAAGGGCCGGCTCCGAAGGCTCCAGCGGGTTCAGCGGTCGCTGCGGCGGGTGCCTTCGCCAATGACCCCAACTTCTACAGAGATGTCTTCTGGGCTCTGCTGAACACGAACGAGTTCATGCTTAACCACTAATTTGCGGTGGTTGATCCCCGGAACGCCCGAGCCCACCCGATTTTCGGGTGGGCTCGGTGCTTGAATGGAGTTCATTGTCACCGTCCCGCCGCCGGTGGTCCAGCTGCGCTCGACCACCGGCTAATCGCTGCGACCCCTTCCGGGGTCATTTGGGCCATCGTATTCACGTTATCGTCTCCGTCACCGCCCCGGTGGTAGAGCTTCGCTCGACCACCGGCTAATCGCTGCGACCCCTCTGGGGTCGTTCTCGTTTCGATCCCGGCCACAACACCACCAGATCCTGTGTTCCCGCGTTTCCAATCGGGTTCGGCTTCTCTCGACCCACCAGTCCGACTTCGATGCGGCCATTCATCAATCCTTTTGCAACTCCTGCGTATGGCTCGGTGGCACTCGCCGGGCGGACGCCGTTTTTCCTCGCTCGGATGGGAAGAGGTGAGGATTTTTCTGTAAGGGCGCTCCCCTTTCCGTAATACGATCTCTAGAATCGTGATAACGGCATGGCGAGCGGCGTCACCTCCCGGCACCTTCTGGGACACCGACGCGATGTCGTTGTGGGCCGCCAAGGGGCCAGGTCCTTGAACCTCCAGGGAGTGATCCACCATGATGCGTTCTCACCCCCCCTCCCGATTCGCCTTTACTCTGATCGAGTTGCTGGTGGTGATCGCGATTATCGCGATCTTGATCGGCCTCTTGCTGCCGGCAGTGCAAAAGGTGCGAGAGGCCGCCAATATCACCCGCTGTGTGAACAACGAAAAGCAGCTCATGTTGACTGTTCACGCCTATGCGGATGCCAATGACAGTCGTCTCCCACCATCCAACTTCTACCAGATCGTCAATCAGACGACTGGCAATGCCGCCCAGGGCAGCGCCTTCTATGCCCTACTGCCCTATTACGAGCAGGGCACTGTCTTCAATGCCTGTACCCAGGACATAGCCAACCCCGGTTATTTGACCGCTCAGTTCATTCCCCTCAAGATTCACGTATGCCCGACAGATCCGACGACCAACAATGGCATTGGCACTGTCGCTCCCAACCTTGCCACCGGCAATTACGCCCTGAACCTGGCCCTCTTCGGTGCCAACGGCACCTTCAACATCAAGGGTGCTTACCCACCGTATTTGATCGGCAATATCCCCGATGGTTCATCCAATACTATCGGCATGGTCGAGGCGTCCGGTTGCTTTCCCGGCTATCCCGCTGTTGACCCGCAAACGGGAACGCTCGAAAGCTATATGACCTGGCACTGGCCGGCTTACCCCAACTCTTTCGGCCCGTACTGGCCCAACCCGGACGAACTGCCCGGCCAGCCGAGCTATACCGGACTTTTCCCTTTACCCCAGATCAACGTGAATATGATGCTGGCGAACCCCAACCTCTCCCAGTCGTATCATACGATCATGAACGTAGCACTCATGGATGGAAGTGTTCGTAATATTTCACAAGCACTGAGCCAGCAAACCTGGACCAATGCTCTGAATCCCGCCGATGGACAAGTGATGGGGTCGGATTGGTAGAACGGTGAACAGCGTTCCCACGCAGAGCGTGGGAACGAGGGAAACTTTAAACTTTAAGCTGCGCCCACGATTTTGAGGAACGAATCGGCCTTCAGGCTGGCCCCACCCACCAGGCCCCCGTCGACGTCTGGGCGGGCGAACAAGCTGGCGGCGTTCTCAGCAGTGACAGATCCGCCGTAGAGGATGGGGAGCGACCCTGCAAGGGTTCCCCCGAGGAGAGTGCTGACTTCCTTGCGGATGAAGGCGTGGGCCTCCTGAGCTTGCTCGGGTGTCGCGACCTTCCCGGTCCCGATCGCCCAGAACGGTTCGTAGGCGACGACGAGATTTGCGAGGCGGTCGGTCGGAAGGTCGCGCAGTCCGTGGCGGATCTGCCGTTCGAGGACGGCTTCGGTCTGCTTGGCCTCTCGTTCGGCGAGCAACTCCCCGACGCAGAAAATGGTCCGTAGCCCGGCCGCGAGTGCAGCCTTCGCTTTTGCGTTCACGACGGCATCGGTTTCGCCCAACCCGTGCCGACGCTCGCTATGGCCAACGATCACATAGCGGCACCCGGCTTCCAGGAGCATCCCCGTCGAGACTTCACCGGTATAGGCTCCGGACTTGTGCGAGCTACAATTTTGGGCTCCCAGCCCGACTTTCGAGCCGCGGAGTGATTCGGCCACGGGAATCAGCCAGGGGTACGGCACGCACACCGCAACGTCCGCCGCGGATGCCGTTGAGCCCGCCGCCACCGCGGCAGCGAGCGACTTCGCCTCCCCCAGAGTGGTGTTCATCTTCCAGTTGCCAGCGACCAGCTTCTTCCGGGCCATCATACCCTCCGGACAGACCCCAACGGTAGAGCGAGCGAAGGAACGCCTGGCAGAGGGCCAGGCGTTCGAGGTGTCAGTTTTCTTGGGGTGCCCAGAACTCGCGGTTGAGTGCTGCTGCAAGTCGCTTGAGGTCGCCCATCAGGTCGAGGAACTGGTGAGGGAGGAGGGCCTGCGGGCCATCCGAGAGGGCTTTCTCGGGGCAGTTGTGAACTTCGACATGGACCCCATCGGCCCCGGCCGCGACGCTGGCGCGGCACATGCTCGGGATCAGGTCCGGGCGACCAGTTGCGTGGCTGGGGTCCACGATGATCGGCAGGTGAGACTGCCCCTTCACGTTCGGGACCGCGCTCATGTCGAGCATGTTCCGGGTGCTGTCCTCGAAGCTCCGCACCCCCCGCTCGCACAACACGACATCCGTGTTCCCCTCAGCCAGCACGTACTCGGCCGACATGAGCAGGTCTTTGACCGTTGCGCTCATCCCGCGCTTCAGAAGGACCGGGGTTTTGGTCTTGCCGCACTCCTTCAGGAGGTCGAAATTTTGCATGTTCCGGGCACCGATCTGGAGCATGTCCGCGTACCGGACCACCAGATCCACTTGCCGCGGATCCATCACTTCGGTGACCACCGGCATCTCGTACTTTCGACCGACCTCCTGGAGGATCTTCAACCCCTCCTCGCCCATCCCCTGAAAGCTGTACGGACTGGTCCGTGGCTTGAATGCACCACCGCGGAGGATGTTCGCCCCACCCGCCTTGACGTACCGGGCGACCGTATCCATCACCTCGTAACTCTCAACTGCACAAGGGCCAGCGATCATTGCCAGGCTTCCCTGCCCAATCTTCACCTTGCCGACGTAGACCGCGCTATCTTGCTTGTGAAACTCCCGGCTGGCGAGTTTGAACGGCTTCATGATCGCCAGCACTTGCTCGACTCCGGGGATGGCCGAGAAGTTCTCGGCCTGGGGTTTGGTCTCATCCCCAATCACCCCGACAATGGTTCGACTTTCGCCGCGGCTGACGTGTGGTGTATACCCCAGCTCCCGAACCCTCTCGATGACGTGATCGATCTGTTCCAGGCTGGCATCGGGTCGGATGACGAGGATCATGGTGATGGCAGGGTCAGGTGTCGGGTGACGGCTCGACTGTTATGGTACGGGCCGGAGGCACCGTCAGACAGGGTTTCGACCGCCGATCGGATTGGCCATTCACCGGGGCACGTATTTCGCCAGGTACTCCAGCACGTCACGGTAGCGCGTCAGTTCCCGTGCCACGACCCGGTAGGCGCAGACGCCGAGCAGGACGCAGACGATTCGCTCGGCAATCGGGCTCACTACCGGGATTGCGAACCAGACTGCGAAGAAAAAATAGTTGAGGAAGAACAGTCCGATGATCGCGGGGAGGAAGAACTGGGCCGTGCGGCTGATCCGGTAATGGGGGTCGAAGTACATTCGCGCTGTGAGCCGGACCTCCGCCCACAACTGGAAAACGAACCACGACCGGGGGCCTTTGACGACTGGGGGTGGAGGGTGGAGCACGGCCCCCTCCGGGGGAGAAGCGGCAGGATGCGGAAGGAGTGCTAATGGACGCGGGTCGATCGCATCATAAAGCACCCCGCCAACGGCCCCTCCCAACCGGGCCAGCACCCGTTCGGTGATCGCATCCTCGGCCACTTTTGACGCCAGGTCGGTGGGCAAACCGTCCTGCTTGCTGACCCGTTCGTCGGGTTCGTTCGGCACCTGATGGCCGTTAACCCCGTTGCGGGAACCCCGTTCCTGCTGCTTCTCACTGGGTTCAATCATGGTTGTTCCCGCGGGGGCGGGTCCTCCTGAGCGGCCCGGGGCCATCCGCATTCTGAGGTCAGGTTAGCCGGTCTTCATCACCGGGAACAGGTCAAGCGGTAACTCGTAGGCTTCATCCTGGTTGCGCCATGCGACCAGCGGGACTCTGGTCCCACTGGGATCAGATTTCAGCGGCCTGTCGCGACCCGGGTTTACTGCTCCGGAATGGGGCAGATACAGGAACCCGCAGAGGAATGGCACATTCCCGGTGCAAGCATCGGTCTAACGGGAGGGCGAGGCTCCTGCCGAGCGTGCGGGTGGTACGGCTCGGCAGGAGCNNCTCGCCCTCCCGTTTATACGTCTAATCGTCCTTGCATAGATGCGACAGCCTCAGCGGGTTCCTGTATCAGCGACTCGGGGGAGGGAAACATCTTCGGCAACGGAATGGTCTCCTGACCCGTGACCGCCCAGTCTGTCCCTCTCCAAAGAGTAGCAGCAAATTCGTGACCCCGCATGGTGATTGCGTCGTGTCCTACTTGGCGTTGCCGCCAGATGCCGTTTTGGCAGGGGATCAATGGGCTGGATTGGGGTCCAATGGCATCCCACGGCGAACGAGAATCGGAAGACTTTACAATCTGCTGACATCAACAGGGCCATTCCTTGTTTCAAACTGCACAGTCTAAAAACTTGTAGTTCAATAACTTACGTCGAATTATGCCTCGAAATGCTCGCTCAATGCGAACCAAGGTACGACCCCCTGACATCATGACTTTCCCAGAATTAGCAATTGTGTTCTCCACTTCGTTAAGATATAATCTTGCCTACCTCTCCATCTACGCGCCCAACTCTCGCTACTACGATTTTCTTCGGGGTCAGATGTGTGTGATTTACATAGCCCAGTTACCCCAGCCTTGCTAGAGGACTGGGCGAGCCGGGCTTTCCGGAAGCGACTGGAACTTCACTTCCAAATCACCGATCCCGTTCTAGCTGTCCGGGAGCGAGCGTTCACCCTGATGTCTCAACTCCTTCTGGAAGCAATCGGAACGGTGCGAACCGCCAGCGCCGCCCTGCGGGAGCGGGATGCGCAGTTGGGGAGAGGGGATGAGAGGGGAAAGAACGAACCACGGGAGTCATGACCCGAAGAAGGCTTGAACCCCAGGGATCGCGAGGTCGAGTTGCCCGAAATCCAGTTCATGCGAATTTGAAATCCAGTCGGTAACATCACAAGGGCGGTTGCGGTCACGATCTTCGACTTCACCCCTGTCAAGATGTCGCACTTCTCCCACTCTGACTACGTCTGGTGAACTCGGCTCCAAAACTGCTGGGACGGCTGCCAACCTGGAGCGAGGATTGAGACATTCGGCGTTGGGCAGGAGAAAAAGTACCCGAAATGGTGTGGCGGTGTATCAGGTTTTGTCCTCCCCCGGTTGCGGGGGAGGTCGGCGAGGCTTTGCTCGCCGGGAGGGGGTTGAGCCTTCACCACACGTGAAGCCTCTACCCCACCCGCCTGCGGCGACCTCCCCGCNNGGGAGGTACACAACCCCCGGGCTACGGACGGTGTATTATCACGTGCCTCACGCCTAACGCCCGGTCCGACGGGTGGCCAGGATCACCGACTATCACCCCATTCCAACCAGGCGTTATCCGTCTAAATACCACGGGCGGCCGGATGGGCCACTCTCCGAGGTGCCTCGGCGTCGCTGACGATCATCGTCATCCTCGTCATCGTCATCCTGGTTATCCGCACGGGCACCACTCTTTTGCTTCATGAGGATGATACCCCCCACCAGAAGGGCTCCCGCACCGAGGAGCACCACCCCGACCACAACCACGATCAATGTTGTGCGGGACGATTTGTCACTCGGTTCAGCACCCGAGTTGGAATCGACGATCGCTTGCTTCGGTGACTCAAGAGCCTGTCGGGGGAGCGTATCCGTTTTCGGCTTTGTGGGAGGGGGGGCCGGGGAGAGTGGAGGGGGTGCCGGGATAACCTGGGGGGTGGCTGGGATGGTCGGAGTGGGCTCGGGTTCGGGGCGCGCTGGGGGATTCGCTGGCGCGTCGACGATCACCTGTTCCCGGTAAAGGAGGCCCAACCCGGTCACGCTGTCCGCTTTCACCTTACCGATCAGACCGACCACAGCCAGACCGTCACCCAGTTTCACCGCCGGTCCACCGCCCATGCCGCCGATCCACGGACTGTCGTAACTGTCGCCGGGGTCGAGGCCGGTGGGCGTCACCCGCATGAAGGTGATCAATATTCCATCAATCGTTAGCCCGTTCTTGACGGTGATCGCCCCCACGGCGTATCCCGGCTTCGCGACGATCCGCTGCATCTCCTTCCCCACAGTCGGCCCGTGCCATTGCCCAACGGTATCAACTGCCCCGGTTCGAAAGATGGGGCGCACGGCATGGACCACCGGGTTATCGAAAAATCGTCCGATCCCCACCTCCATCCCGACCAGAAGTCCTTCGTTCGGCGCTTCCTCGAAGAACTCCGGGTCGTTAAATCCGCCCTGGATCTTCGTCATCCGATTGGGGGCGGGACGGGGTCCTGCTTGAGGATTCACGCCAGCACCAGGCTGGATACCCACTCCAGGTTGCCCGGGGAGGGTGGGCAGCCCGGGCAGTGCGGGCGGCCCGNNCCGGGCAGTGCGGGCGGCCCGGGCAGTGCGGGCGGCCCGGGTTGCGGCCCGACCCCCGGCCGCGACCCGGCGGGGGCTCGACACGATGTCAAGAAGATATTGCCCGCGGGGCCATCGACCTCGAGCTTGGAGCCGACCACACGCAGAATGAGAAGCCGGTCCCCGGCCACGAAAACCCGGACCCGGACAATCCCCTGGCCAACCTCGATCCGGAATTCTTTCCCGGGAATCGTCCCCATCTTGACGGCAAATTCCCCCGCGAGCCGGCCCTGGGTCGCGCTCGTTGCGACCTCCTTGATCAAATCTTCCAGTTCAGCCCGTTTGCCATTGGCGACCCCTGGCGGGAGTAGAACCTCCTCGACCACGTAACTGACCCCGGTTGGCATCTCCACGAGAAGGATGTTGAATTTCAGTGGAAGGCCGCGGGTTGTCGTGGTCCGCTCCGCTTGCCGTTGCGACTTTGCTCGGTCCGGGATCCAGATCGAGTACGCCTGGTTCTGCGGGACGTACTCCTGCCACCCGGCTGGGGGTCCGGCGGCCGGGCTGCCCTGGTCCTGGTCGGGTGGTGGCATGAAATCGTTGGGGGGGTTGGCGGCAACCGGCCCTGCTGACCGGGTGGACGAAAGCCCGAATTTCTGCATCAGTGTTGGCTCACCAACCCCGCCTTCGGGGGTGGCCTGGACAAACAACTCACCGTTGATCGTGTCAAGGCTCACATCGCCGGTCGCGACCCCGCCGACGATTTTCAGGGTGAGCTTTTTCGCTGCGGGTTGCTGACTCAACGGCTCCTTGGCGGACGGTTTTCTGGCCCCCGGACCGACGAACTGATAGTGCAGGTGGACGTTGCGGACAGCATGCATTGGGTCGATCACTCCGACCTCGGCTCGAACCGTCCATTTCCCACCGAACCCCTGGGTCGTGACCAGATTGATGTCGCCCAATCGTCCCTTCATCATCCGGACCAGTTCGATCCCCGGCACCGCGAACCCAATCCCTTCTCCGTTGCGCAACTTGGCGACCGCGACTCCCACCAGTCGGCCTGTCGTGTCAACGATCGGACCGCCGCTGTTCCCGGGGTTCAACGACCCATTGATCTGGATCACGTCTAGCTCACCCCGGTCGTTTTTCCGAAGGCTGGAGATCGCAGCCTTTCCAACGGTGACCGCTGGGGCCCCCTTGCTGGTGGCGAGAGTCTGGCCGAATGGGAACCCGAAGCTATACACCGGCATTGTTTCGGTGAGCGTTGGGGGGTCCATGTATTCGATCGGTGTCGGCGGGTCTTTTAACCCGCTCACACGGAGGACAGCCAGGTCGTGATTGGCATCGGCAGTGAGGATTGTCGCCCTGACTTCACGTTCGGTCGGGTTTCCGGGGTCAAAGACGACCGTGACGGTCACCACCTTGAAGTTGCGGACGACTTCGGAGTGGGGGAGATCCTTTCGTCCGGGTGCGAGTGGAGAGATCACATGGTGGTTGGTGGCGACCAGGACCGAGTCCTTCTCCGAGGAGATGACGAACCCCGAGCCGGAGGCCATCCCAGAAGGCCCCTTGACCTTGATGTAAACGGTGGCCCGTTTGACGGCGGCAACCACATCGGGCGTGAGTGAGTCGTCGGCTGAAGCAACCGGTGCCGACAGCGTGGCCAGAAAGGCAACGACGGCTAACAAGCGGGGCATGGGGCGGAACCTCACGTCTAAAACCCGCAGGGAGGACCGACAAGGCTGTGACGAGACCACTCCTGTATCAGAGTGGGCAGGAGACCTGTTGTCAACAGGATTCATCCCTTGGTGGAGTTCGGAGTTCTTGGGCGACCCATTCACGATCCCAGCCTCCAAGAGACTCGTCAGCATCTGGGCCACCAGTGGCTTTGGCAGATGGCGTTTCTCGGCGATATGCCCGAATCGAATCACGATGGCGGACCGGGGGTTGAGGCAGCGTTGGGCAAACTTCTCTTCGATTCGCCGATATCCTCAAGCCTACATTGATGCTGATAAAGCGAGTGGCGATCTCCCCGGTTCCCAGGGTTTCGCCGGAAGCCCGGCTCCACCCTGGGCTATTCTCCGCCGACCCTTCGGGGCGAAAACACAAACCAACTGCTGCCCGTAATCCCGGGAGATTTCCTTCTGCCGCTCGCTTAACTCTGCTTGACCGTTCCAAGCCTCCGGATCACCGCCCGAATGATCGACGCGAGTACGGGTGATCTCGCGGTAGCTTCGACTCGCTTCAGCTCGATCAAATGTGTGTCTCCGGTCCACTTCCCGAGGGCTTGCGCTGCCAGGGATTTCAGCATGTCTTCGGGTGCCATGCTGTGAGGGAATGCCGAGGACTCGGACAGCCGGAGCGTTCCATCAAATCGCAGAACAGCTAACAGAACCCGTTCTGTATCCCAGTTCATTGGGGCCGAGATCACGGCTTGCATCGCCATCAAGAGGTCTTCCCAATGATACTCGATCTGAGCCGTCGAGCTGCCAGAAAGAGCGGCATCCAGGAGTTGGTGCTCGTTGGTCATAATGATGCCCTCCCTACCCGCCCCAACCAGTCGTAAGCCCAGGATTCCCATCGACCGTTTCCAGAATTTGATCTGTTCGTACTATCTCCCCATTCGTTCCGATGAGCTGTGATCGACAGAGAAAACCCCATTGTGGAGTCAGCCCAGCATGTCATCGACCGCCGAACGAATCGGAGTCGTCCAGGTATTTTACCATCGCGTTCGGAAGAAACCTCCACAAGTCAGGCCGATGGCAGAACGCCCCCCTCCTCCTGAGTTGACCCAACCGGTTGGGCTTCCCCATCCTGCCGGGATTCCGCTACTCTAATCCCACCCGGGATGAGCCGGGCAGGGTGTTTCGTTCCACGGGGTCGATATGGACGAGTTCTTCAACCAGCTCTGGAATCTGGTGGTCACATTCATCGACCCGCGGAACCTCCAGCACCCCGAAGTCTACGTTGAGGCTCTCAAGCAGCCAGGGGTGATGTGGGCTGCATTCGTCGCGGTCAACTTGATCATCTTCACCGAGACCGGCTTGCTCTTTGGGTTCCTCCTCCCCGGCGACTCCCTTCTCGTTGTCACCGGGATCGTGGCCCGGTCGGCCGACTGGCCTATCCTCCCGCTGATGGCTACGCTCTGTGCAATGGCCGTGATCGGGGACACCATCGGATACTGGATCGGGACCAAGACCGGGCCAGCCATCTTTAACCGCCCCTCCAGCCGGTTCTTCAAGCGTGAACACTTGCTCGCGGCCAGGGCGTACTACGAACGACACGGCGGGAAGACGATCATCATCGCCCGGTTCATCCCGATCATCCGGACGTTCGTCCCGGTCGTTGCCGGGGCGGCCAAAATGGAGTACCGGACCTTCCTCTTCTACAACGTGTTCGGCGGGATCGGCTGGATCAGCAGCATGTTGATGCTCGGGTACATGCTCGATCCAGTCCTGAAGCAATTTTTCGGCGACGAGTTCCAGATCGCAAGATATGTCGACAAGGTCATTATCGTGGTGGTGGGGCTCTCGATTCTCCCCTTGTTGACGAAAATGTATCGGCACTGGCGGAACGGTCGCAGGCTGGCAGCCGCCGGGCCGACCACACCGCTTACGGGGAAGAGTTAGCAGCTAACAGTTGCGGGGAAGAGTTAGCAGCTAACAGTTGCGGGGAAGAGTTAGCAGCTAACAGTTTACAGCTTGCAGCCAGACAATGCAGCAAACAGTTTAGGCGATCGGCAGATAGAGGAATACCACCCGTCATGGACAGCCAGGCTGCCACGGAGGGCGGCCCCTACATACCCTGTGTAGGGGCCGCCCTCCGTGGCGGCCCGACGTGGGCAAGGCCCAAAACCGGGTCAACTTTTTCCTGACGCTCGCCTTACAGCTTGCAGCAAGATTGTCTGGCTGCAAGCTGTAAACTGTGAGCTGCTAACTGCAATCTCCTCCGGCCTCGCGACCGGGCTTTGTCTAGAATGGCCCCCTCAACCGCACATTCCCGGGGGCCGGTCCATGCCGTCCGATTCACTCAACGCCTACCTCCGCACCCAGCTCGATGACCTCAAGGTGAAGGGCCTGTACAAGGCCGAGCGGCGAATCGAGTCGCCGCAACATGCGGGTATCACGGTCGGCGGCCGGGAGGCGGTAAACTTCTGCGCCAACAACTACCTCGGCCTCGCCAACCACCCGGCCATCGTCGATGCGGCCCTGGAAGGCATCAAGACATGGGGCTACGGGCTCTCGTCGGTCCGGTTCATCTGCGGCACGCAGAACGTCCACAAGCAACTCGAACGGCAGATCGCCGGGTTCTTCCGAAAAGCCGACAGCATCCTGTACATCTCCTGTTTCGATGCCAATGGCGGGCTGTTCGAGCCGCTCCTCACCGAACAGGATGCGATCCTCTCCGACGAGCTGAATCACGCCTCGATCATCGATGGCGTCCGGCTCTGTAAGGCCCAGCGGTTCCGCTACAAGCATAACGATATGGCCGACCTCAAGGCCAAGCTGGGCGAGGCCCGGGAGTGCCGCTTCAAGCTGATTTTCACGGACTCGGTGTTCTCGATGGATGGCGACCTCGCCCGGCTACCGGACATCTGTCAGCTTGCCGACGAACACGCCGCGGCGGTCGGGATCGACGACTGCCACGCGACCGGACACCTCGGCGCGACGGGGCGCGGAGCGGCAGAGGAACTGGGCGTCCTCGACCGGATTGACATCATCACCGGAACGCTCGGCAAGACGCTGGGAGGGGCAAGCGGGGGGTTCACAGCAGCGAGTGCCGAGGTGGTCGACTGGCTGCGGAACCGGTCACGGCCCTATCTGTTCTCGAACTCGGTGCCGCCGGCCCTGGTGGTCGCTGGGATGAAAGCGCTGGAGTTGGTGGACACGGCGGGCGAATTCCGCGATCGACTCCGGGCGAACACGAAGAAGCTCCGCAGCGGGTTGGAGGGAGCCGGCTTCACCATCAAGCCGGGGCCGACCCCGATCCTGCCGGTGATGCTCGGCGATGCGTCGCTGGCCTCGAAGATGGCAGACGAGCTTCTGAAACGGGGGATCTACGTGATTGGGTTCAGCTACCCGGTGGTTCCGCAGGGGCAGGCACGCATCCGGATCCAGGTCTCGGCCGCTCACACCGACGACCAACTCAACCGGGCGATCACGGCATTCACCGAAGTCGGGAAGCAGCTTGGTGTGATTGCCTGAGCCTGGGCTGAAAGGGTGGGCCGGTGGGCATTGCAAGCCGGGTGGGGGGTGAGCCTTCACGACTCTCTCAGCCTCACCCCCCACCCGCCTGCTTCGCGGCGACCTCCCCCACAAGGGGGGAGGTAAGAGGGTCGTCCGCAATAGGATGTCGCCTATACTCTTGTTTAAACTCTACCAATCATCACCTGCGCCCTCTTACCTCCCCCCTGGTGGGCTAACAGGGGTAGGTCGGCGAGGTTTTGCGAGCCGGGTGGAGTGGAAACCTTCACGACTCTCTCAGCCTCA
>PLDW01000099.1 GCA_003136315.1 Gemmataceae bacterium
CGGTAGCGATGTTTGCCACTCTTCAGCCTGAAGGGGTGAGATCTCTCAGCCCAGGGCAACGCCCTGGGTTTCCAAGGGTTTTGATTCCAGCCTGAAGGGCTGGAAGAACGATCGCCAGCGACGTTATCCCAGCCCTTCAGGCTGGAAGAGGGTGGGTGGTCGTCTCCCCAGGGCGTTGCCCTGGGCTGAGGAATCTCAGCCTTTCAGGCTGAATCCAGATCACGCTCCTGGAAGATTTGCCACGCTCTTCTCCTCGAAAGTTTGACACTTCCCCTGGCAGTCCGCAGGTCTACTCTGTATTTTCACTCTCGGCCGTACCTCTCCTTCTCCACACTCCAATCACGTGCAGGCCGATGCGCGCCGTCCTTCAGCGTGTCCGGCGAGCCAAGGTGACCGTCGGTGATGAGATCACCGGCGAGGTCGTTGCCGGTTGGCTCGTGCTCCTTGGGGTCGCCCCAGGCGACACTCTGGCAGACGTTGACTGGCTGGCGGACAAGGTGGCGAATCTGCGAGCGTTCGCCGACGACGCCGGGAAGATGAATCGGTCAGTTCAGGACATTGGTGGAGGGGTGCTGGTGGTCAGCCAGTTTACCCTGTACGGCGACTGCCAGAAGGGCCGTCGCCCGAGTTTTACCGGAGCCGCTGCGCCAGCGATCGCAGAACCTCTCTACGAGGCATTCGTCGCGACCCTGCGGGCTCACGGAGTGCCGGTCGCAACCGGCCGGTTCGCCGCTGACATGCAGGTGGAACTGGTGAACGACGGACCGGTCACGTTCGTATTGGAGGTGGGCGGAAGTCCTGGCTGAACCTAGCCAGAGTGGGGGAATAACCGCCAGGAGGCGGGGTCAATATTATTGATAGGATGGATAGTCCACCATCCAACTAGACTTGTCCTCATACACCGGGGGTTCTGCCGTGGATCGTCGTCGCTTTCTCTCCGTCGCCGCGAGCGTGTCGGCCGGATCGGTTGTCGTCGGGTCGGTCGTGATCGGGTGCGGCGGGTGCGGCGGGTCGAACAACGGGAGCAGTAACGTCATCAGGATTATCTCCAGCCTACCTCGAACCGGTTCAGCCGAGGGCCAGACCACCACGATCGTCAATGGGATTCAGATGGCAATTGATGATTACGGCCGTGAGATTGCCGGGATGAAGATCGAATACTCGGACTGGGATGATGCGACCGCCGCGGCCGGGAAGTGGGAAGCGCAGGCAGAAGCCAGCAATGCCAAGAAAGCCGTTGCCGACGACGATGTGATGGTGTTCATCGGGCCGTACAACTCCGGCGCAGCGAAGGTGTCGATGCCGATTCTGAACGAGGGCGGACTTCTCCAGATCTCACCCGCTGCGACCTGGCCTGGGCTGACCAAGAAACAACCCGGGGACACCAGCGGCGAACCCGAGGTTTACCGCCCCAGTAATCGAGTCACCTTCTGCCGGGTCTGCCCGACCGACGATATCCAGGGTCCGCTGTCTGCGGAGTTCGCCAAAGATGAACTGAAAGCCAAGCGGGTTTACATCCTGGACGACAAGGAGTTATACGGGGCCGGGATCGCCGGGTTATTCGAAGCCCACTGCCGCAAGATCGGCGTGGAAGTTCTCGGCCGGCAGGGGATCGTGCCGACCCAACAGTCCTTTAGCGAGATCGCCGAGAGAGTGGCCGCCCTGAAACCGGATCTGGTGTACTACGGGGGGACCACCCAGACCGCGGCAGGTCGGCTGATCAAGGATCTCCGCACGGCCAAACTCACCTGCCCGGTGATGGTTCCGGACGGGTGCTATGAGAAGGCGTTTCTCGAATCCGCCTCCGCCCAGGATCTGGCCAATGTTTACGCCACCATCGGCGGAACGGACCCCAAGCTACTCAAAGGTGCCGGAGCCGAATTCGTCAAGAAATACAAAGAGAAGTACCACAAGAACCCCGAAGCCTACGCAGTCTACGGGTACGAGGCCGGCAAGGTGTTTTTGGAGGCAGTCAAAAAGGTAGGTAAGAAGGATCGGGAGGCGATTCTCAAAGCGTGCCTGGCAACAAAGGATTTCACGGCCGGCGCAGTCGGCAAGTGGAGTTTTGATGCTGACGGTGATACAACTCTCCAACAACTCACGATCAGTAAAATCGAGGGTGGGGACTTCATCCCCAAGAAGACAATGGAGAAGAAGCCCGGTGCGTGAATTGCGTCGCGGGCGGTCGACCTGCCCGCTCCCGGCCGCTGACTAACTGCCCCTGCCCGAGTGCCCGATGACCCCACTGTTGGCCACAGACCCGGCCGCCGCGTTCGGTCAGTTTGTCCTGATCGGGCTCGTGTCCGGGCTCCTTTACGCTTTGATCGCGCTCGGATACACGATGGTGTACGGGATTGTCGAGTTGATTAACTTCGCCCACGGCGACCTGTTCATGCTCGGGTGCATGCTCTGCCTTCAGGTTTGTCTTGCGGTCGGGGCGCTCAGCGAGGCCGACGCCGGGACCGGACCGGCGGTCCTGGCGATTGCGATCATGCTTCTCGTTGCTCCGGTGTTCTGTGCTGCGCTCAACTTGGCCGTTGATCGGGCGGTGTACAAACCACTCCGAACTGCCCCGAAACTGGCCCCGCTGGTGTCTGCCATCGGGGTCAGTTTCATTTTCATGAACATTGGGTTGTTCTGGCGGGGGCCTACCGATATCTCGTTCCCGAAGCTCTTGCTTGGAGAGACGAACCTGATCGAAGGCAGCGGGATGGGTTTCACCACGAAAGATTTGATGGTTGTTCTGGTCACCATTCCCACCATGATTGGGCTCACGCTCTTTGTCCGGTACACCTCGCTCGGGAAGGCGATGCGGGCGACCGCCCAGAACCCAACTGCGGCCCAGCTTATGGGGATCAACGTGGATCGGGTGATTGCTGCCACCTTCGCCATCGGGGGAGCGCTAGCTGGGGTTGCGAGCGTGGTCTATGGCCTGTACTTCAACTCAGTCAACTACCAGATGGGCTTCCAGAACGGGCTGTATGCGTTTACCGCTGCGGTCCTCGGCGGGATCGGGAACATCCCTGGGGCTGTGTTGGGTGGCGTGGTGATCGGGCTGATCAAGGCCCTTGGCGGGGCGTACATTGGGGCAGAGTGGAGCGAGGCATTGATCTTCGGAATCCTGATCGTGATCTTGCTGTTCCGCCCCAACGGTTTGCTCGGCGCTCGCACCCGGGAGAAAGTATGATCCCGCGGCTTCCACACTGGCAGTCGGTCGTTTACGCCCTGTTTGTCATACTGTTTGTCGCTCTGCCGTTTGTGCAAGATAAGCGAGTCTCACTGTACGTGCAGCAACTGACCCCGCTGTTCATCTTCGCCCTCCTGGCGATTGGGTTGAACGTGGTGGTCGGTTACACCGGGTTACTCCACCTGGGGATCGCTGCGTTCTTCGGGATTGGGGCGTACACGGCCGGAATCTTGTCTGTCCAGGCATTCCCATTTCAGCAGAGCTTACCGGTCGTGCTCGTGGCGGCTGTCCTTGCGTCGGCAGGGCTGGGTGTTGCCACCACCGCCCCGACGCTCCGGCTCCGGGGTGACTACCTGGCTCTGGTCACGATGGGATTTGGGCTGATTATCACGTTCGTCATCCGGAATCTCGAAAGTATCACTGATGGCACCCGGGGGCTGAACCCAGTCACCCCAACGCTTCTGCCCGGGCTAGCCGACCCGGACCTCCGGGCCGCCCGACTCGCGCCCGGGTGGGGCCGTTATTGGTACGACTACCCGTACTTCTACTTCTTCTGTCTCGGGCTCCTCGTCGTGACGAACCTCTTCCTGCGCAACCTGGAGCAGTCTCGCCTTGGGCGAGCCTGGGTGGCTCTGCGCGAGGACGAGTTGGCCGCCGCCTGTATGGGTCTGAACCCGGCCAAACTGAAGCTGTCGGCTATTGCCCTCGGGGCGGGGATCGCCGGGCTGGCCGGTGCCCTCTTCGCGATCGCCCAACAGACCACCGGCGGCCCGGACTCGTACGATTTCAACCGGTCAATGATCGCCCTCTGCTGCGTCATCCTCGGCGGGCTGGGGAACCGCCCGGGAGTGATCCTTGGGGTATTTATCCTGATCGGGTACGATATGGTCCTGACCCCGGAGTTGGATAACTGGATTCAGAAACAGCAGATCAATCCGGGCGGCAAGCAGTACCTGAAGGTGAGTGGTTGGCGGCTGTTTATCTTCGGAGCCGCCTTGATCGTGATGATGCGATTCCGCCCGGAAGGGTTACTCCCGGGAGCGAGGATGAAGCACGAACTGCACCCTGACGAAGACCCACAAGAAAATCTCGCAGCCAGCGGGAATGCCTGAGATGCAATCGGGCGTTCCCGCTTCTCAGTCGGCTCCACTAACCTACTTGCCCCAGATCCCATGTCCGTCTTGACTGTCCGCAACCTGACCATGCGATTCGGCGGCATCACCGCTGTCAACCGCGTCGACCTGGACGTGCTGCCGGGGCAGATCTTCTCCGTCATCGGACCGAACGGCGCCGGCAAGACGACGGTATTCAACGCTGTGACTGGAATCTACGAGCCAACCGAAGGTGAGGTGCTGTTCCAGGGGCAGAAGCTCGCCCGGCCCTTCACCTGGAAGACGGTTCTGGGCGCAGCCGCCGTGGGAATTTTGACTGCCATCGCCGCGGCTCTGTTTGCTGTGAACATCGATTCTCTCTGGAAGGCCACGATTCGGGCGAACTACACCGATCCGAAGGCCCCATTCCCGGTCGGTAAGGCCGTCGATGCCTTCGTCCAGCACGTCTCCAACCGGTCCGAAAGTGCGGTTGGGGGGTTCGTCGTCGGGTTTCTGATCGGAGCGGCAGGGACACTGGTCACCTGGCAACGATCCCGGCGGTCCCCGGATGTCATTTCGCAGGGGGGCATCGCCCGGACCTTCCAGAATATTCGCCTGTTCCAGTCGATGACGGTGGTCGAGAATGTCATGGTCGGGATGACTCGGGCGATGCGTGCGAATCCCCTTGCAGCAGCGATTGGGCTCGGTCGGCACAAGCGCGAGGAGGGGGAGGCCGCGCGGAAAGCGTGCATGTGGCTCGCATTCGTTGGACTCGCAGGGAAACACAACGACCTTGCCCGGAACCTGGCCTATGGGGACCAGCGGCGACTGGAAATCGCGCGGGCACTGGCCACCGAGCCGCAACTGCTGTTGCTCGACGAACCCGCCGCCGGGATGAACCCGATCGAGACGGTCGGGCTCATGGACCTGATCCGCAAAATCCGCGACCGTGGTATTACCGTTGTCCTGATCGAGCACCACATGAGCCTCGTCATGGGGATCTCGGACCGGATTGCTGTACTCGACTACGGGGTGAAGATCGCCGAGGGTACACCGGCCGAAGTGAGTCGCAATCCGAAGGTGATCGAGGCGTACCTGGGCAAGGAAGAGGTGAATTGATGCCCCCCTTGCTCGACGTCCGCGACCTGGAGGCCGGGTACGGACCGATCAACGTCCTACACCGGCTCTCACTGAGCGTCGACCCGGGCGAGATCGTCGCCATGATCGGAGCCAACGGGGCCGGGAAGTCCACCACCCTGATGACCCTCTCCGGGGTGGTTCGGGCCAGGGCCGGGCGAATCGTCTTTGACGGCAAGGATCTCGTCGCCGACCGCGTACCGGCCCACATGATCGTCCGCCTGGGACTTGCGCAGTCTCCCGAAGGACGGAAGATCTTCCCCCGCCTGAGCGTCCTGGAGAACCTCCAGATGGGAGCGTTCACCCGGACCGACCCGGACGGGGTGGCGAAGGATATCGAGAAGGCGTTCACCATGTTCCCCATTCTCCGGGAGCGTCAGCACCAGGCTGGCGGGTTGCTCTCCGGCGGACAGCAGCAAATGCTCGCCATCGCCCGGGCCTTGATGGCTCGACCGAAACTGCTATTACTGGACGAACCCTCGCTCGGCCTGGCCCCCCAGATCGTGGTCCAAATTTTTGATGTGATCCGGGAGTTGAACCGGCAGGGCGTGTCGATCCTCCTGGTCGAGCAGAACGCCCGGATGGCCCTCAAAGTGGCCCACCGCGGGTACGTCCTCGAAACGGGTCGGATCACCTTCACGGACAAGGCCGATGTGCTTCTCCACGACCCCCGCATCCGGGCGGCGTATCTGGGGGAGTAGTTATCAGTTGTCAGTTGTCAGTTGTCAGCCAATCTTCGTAGGGGATCAGTTTGTTGTGTATCGACGATACCACTGGTTTGCTCTGGCTGATTACTGAATGCTGATTCCGACTGACTGATAACTGATAACTGATAACTGATAACTTCCATGCACCTCCTCTCCCTGACCACCGACCACCTCCGCATCCCGCTCGGGAAGCCAGGGCGGGTGTCGCTCTCTGACCCCAAGCCGACTGGCCCGGACACCGTCGACCTTGTCCTCGTCCGTGTGGACACAGACGCCGGGGTCACCGGGCTCGGCTTCACCTACGTCCTCGGGCCAGGGGCGACGGCGGTCCGGGGGTTGATCGATGCCGAAATCGCTCCGGTCGTAAGTGGCGAAGATCCGCGCGACACAGACAGGTTGTTCGCAAAAGCGGCAACGCGGTTCCGGGGGGTGGGGTTCACCGGACTGGCTGCGCGAGCCTACTCGGCGGTGGATATCGCACTCTGGGATCTGAAGGCCAAGGCAGCAGGTGTGCCGCTGTTCCGGCTACTCGGCAACGCCAGAGCAGCCGCCCCGTTCTTCGTCTCCGATCTGGCGACCCCAGGGCGCAGTGCGGCAGATGTGGTCAAGGCCGCCAAACCGCTTCTGAAGTTGGGCGCGACCGGGTTGCGAGTGGAAGTTGGTACTGGAGACCTCCGCGCTGACGCCGACCGGGTTCGCGAAATCTCGGACGGGCTTGGGGAGGATGCCTCCGTGAGCGTGGCCGCAGACGGACGGTTCGACCTCGGCACGGCCGAGGCCCTCACCCACTTCTTCGAGGATATCGGGGTCGACTGGTTCGAGGATCCGATCCCGACCGCGGATACCCTCGGATATCAGAAACT
The DNA here is from genome assembly GCA_003136315.1 of Gemmataceae bacterium. GTDB lineage: Bacteria > Planctomycetota > Planctomycetia > Gemmatales > Gemmataceae > Urbifossiella. The sequence goes on from PLDW01000099.1 coordinate 6,986, forward strand.
CGCGAACCTGATGGAAGTGCCGTTGGCGGTTGGATCGTCGTTTGACACCCGGGAGCGATTCTTCCGGGTGATTCGGGACGGGATGGTCCGGACCATTCGGCCAGACGTGTGCCGGATCGGGGGGATTACTCCGTTATTGAAAGTGGCCACAGTGGCGGAGGCATTTCAGGTGTCGGTATCGCCTGTGCGACTGCCGGAAGTCGGAACGCATCTGGCCTGCGGGCTCGGAGTCGTCCCACATGTGGACACAGTCAGTTGGTTCGCGGACGTCTTCACTGGCGGGCCAAAACCGGAGAGCGGGAAGCTCGTGCCCCCTGCCGAAGCGGGGTTGGGGCTGGTGTTGACCGAGAGTGCAGTCGCGAGGTGGCGGGTGTCAAGCAGATAAAGCAGATAAAACAGTTTTAACCACAGAGTCACAGAGGACACAGAGATAAAACAGAGAGAAGATGGAAGAGAATTTTAACTACAGAATCATAGAGAATATAGAGAAAAATAAACCAAGAAATTCAAACCTATATATATTTTCTTCTCTCTGTGCTCTCTGTGACGCTGTGGTTAAATCTTCTGACTGATTCCCTGGCCGATTGCCGTTCCTATCCCGTCCGGGTATCACCAATCCCGTCCCATTCAACCAGGAGGTTATCGTGATGTCGAGCAGCCCAGAGAAGCGCATCCAGGAATTGCACCTCACCCTTCCTCCGGCCCCGAAACCAGTCGCGGTGTACAAGACCGCGGTCAAACAGGGGAACCTCCTGTTCGTATCGGGACACGGTCCGCTCAAGGCTGATAAAACGTTGATCCTTGGCCGGGTCGGACAGGATCTGACCCTGGATCAGGGGAAGGACGCTGCCCGCCAGGTCGGTCTTGCCATCCTGGCGACCGTTCGGGATGTGCTGGGGTCTCTTGACAGAGTGAAGCGTCTGATCAAAACGCTGGGCTGGGTGAACTGTACGGTCGACTTCACCGATCAGCCGAAGGTCATCAATGGATACTCGGAACTGATGAAGGAGGTGTTCGGGGAGGATGCCGGGGTTGGTGCCAGGAGTGCCGTCTCCGCTCACACACTCCCCAGCGGGATGGCGGTCGAGATCGAGTGTATCTTCGAGGTCGAGTAGAATTGGGGTTGTGTTGAGGTCTCATGATCGACGGGAGATTGTTTTGATTCCCGCACTGGCCATCGCACATGCAGTGCATCCTCGCCATCCCCGATCTGGCAGCCACCGAGGCGTTCGGCCGTCGACTCGGTGAGTTACTCTTCCCTGGGGCGGTCGTGGCCCTCGTGGGCCAGCTTGGGGCCGGGAAAACGCATCTCACGCGGGCGGTCGCCGAGGGACTCGGAGTGCGGAACCCGGCGGCCGTGACGAGCCCAACTTTCGTACTGATCCAGGAATACGCAGCTCGTCTCCCGATCTACCACTTCGACGCCTACCGCCTCAGTGGCCCCCGCGAGTTCGCTGAACTCGGTGTCGACGAATACTTCCGCGGCGACGGTGTCTGCCTGGTGGAGTGGGCTGACAAGGTGGAAGTGACCCTCCCAACCGATCACCTTCGGATTGACATCACGATCGAGGGGGAGAGTCAGCGACAGTTCACGCTCACCGCGACCGGCGAACGCTACCAAACCCTGCTGGACGTGTTGAGGGGCGATATGAGCCGGGTGTAACCGGTCGGGCTCGCCCCAAGGCCGAGGTTTTGAGTCCCGAAGNNACGCCCTGGGCTACTATCTGCCGACTCTTCGAGGCTTCGAGCCCGACCGGTTACGCCCATATGAGCCATCCAGGACTGACGCCTGGGGCTACTGTCTGACGCCCCATTGGGGCCTCAACTCAGACTGGCGGGGTGCTCCAGCGCCTACGCCCCCGCTTCCGGGGCGAACCCCCGGCGCATCTGGTTCTCGGTGATCGTCCGCGGGAGAACGAATTGCAGCAGGTAGTCCGGCCCACCGGCTTTCGACCCGATTCCGCTCAGCTTGAATCCGCCAAATGGCTGCCGGTCCACCAGCGCGCCGGTGCATTTGCGATTGATGTACAGATTGCCCACCCGGAACCGCCGCTTCACCCTTTCCAGGTGCTTCGGGCTGCGGCTGTAACACCCCCCTGTCAAAGCGTACTTTGTCCCGTTCGCGATTCTGATGGCATCGTCGAGATCCTTCGCACGGATCACACTCAGCACCGGGCCAAAGATCTCCTCCTGAGCAATCGTTGCATTCTCCGGGACATCGGCGAAGATCGTCGGGCCGACGAAGAAGCCCTCATCCGCAAGCGGTCCGAGGTCGGTCTCGTGGGCGAGCCTCGCTTCCGTCTTGCCTGTTTCGATGAACTGCCGGATGCGGTCCCGTGACTCTCCATCGATCACAGGGCCGAGCGATGCTCCCGGGTTCTCGGCAGCCGCCACTGTGAGGCTGCCGGTGGCGGCCACGAGGCGGGCGAGAAACTGGTCGTAGATCCCATCCAGCACGATCACTCGCGACCCGGCCGAACACTTCTGACCGGCATACCCAAAGGCCGAATCGACCACTCCCCTCACCGCCTCATCCAGATCCGCGTCCGTGTCCACAATGATCGCGTTCTTCCCACCCATCTCAGCGATCACCCGCTTCACCAGATTCTGCCCGCCGGGCGTCTTGCTGGCCTGTTCATTGATCATCAACCCGACCTTCAGCGAGCCGGTGAACGCAATCACCGCAACGTCCGGGTGGTTGGTCAGGGTCGGGCCGATCTCCTCGCCGCTGCCTGGCAAGTAGTTCACGACACCCGGCGGAACCCCCGCGGCAAGGAAGCACTCCATCAACTTCGCAGCGATCACCGACGATTGTTCGGCGGGCTTCATGATTGCCGGGTTGCCAGTGACCACAGCCGCCGCAGTCATTCCGGTCAAGATGGCAAGCGGGAAGTTCCACGGGGCGATCACTACCGCGACTCCCCGGGGTTCGTAGAAATAGGCATTGTCCTCCCCTGGCACATCCCGGCGGTGGAGAGCGAACTTCCGCACGGCTTCCGCTGCGTAGTAGTCGCAGAAGTCGATCGCTTCGGCCACATCGCCATCCGCTTCGCGCCACGGTTTGCCGGTTTCCAGCACAATCCACGCCGAAAGCTCGAACCGCCGCTGGCGGAACTGCACGGCGGTTCGCCGCAGTAGCCCCGCCCGCTCCTCAATCGGGGTGTCTCGCCAATCGTCGAAGGCTGCAAGGGCCGCAGCGATCGCAGCCTTCGCCTGGTCGACAGTCGCAGCGGCGGCCCGTCCGACGATCTCGGTACTCCGCGATGGGTTGACGCTGTCGAGCGTCTTGCCCAAGGAAAGCGGTCGGTTGTTGACAACGGCCGGGTAGGTGCGGCCAAGTTGTCCCCGAATTGCGGCAAGGGCGGCCTTCATCGCCTCTCGGTTCGCCTCTTTGCTGAAGTCGGTGGGGGGCTCATTCCGAAAGTGCCCGGCATCGGATGCCCGCTGTCCGTTGTGACTCATCGGGGCTGTCTGACCATTCGTCGAGATCATGGTGGACTTCTCAACTGACAACGGGCGAGTATCGACTGCCACTTCCGCCGGATTTCGCAGCAAGACTTCCTCGGACTGCCCATCCGCGAAACTGGCCCGGAGGAACGAATCGTTTGAGGAGTTCTCCAGGAGCCGGCGGACGAGGTACGCCATCCCCGGCAAAAGCTGACCGTAGGGCGTGTAAATCCGCACCCGGTAGCCAAGTGACTGGATGGCTTCCTTGATCGGGTCGGCCATCCCGTAGAGCATCTGAAACTCGAATTTCCTGCGGGGAACACCACGAGCCTCAGCACTCGCGATAGCGTACGCGACACTCCGGATGTTGTGGCTCGCGAACGCAGGTGTTAGCCAGGCCGCGTTCGCCAGGAGAAAGTCGGTGAGGGTTTCGTAGTTCGCATCGCTCTCCCACTTCCTGGTGAACACCGGAACCGGCCAGTCATTCTGCGCAGCCAGCACCGTTTCGTAGTCCCAGTACGCACCTTTGACCAGCCGGACCCAGACCGGGCACCCCCGCACGGTCTTCGCCCATTGGAGCAGGTGGGTCAAGTCGTCGGCTGTGTCCCGCAGGTACGCCTGGATCGCGATCCCGACGTGAGGCCAGTCGCGGAATTCCGGCTCGGTCAGAACATCGCGGAAGATCCGCAGGGTGGCGTCCTTGAATGCGTATTGCTCCATGTCGAAGTTGACGAACGCCCCGGTCTCGCGCGCCAACCGGAGGATCGGGCGGAGTCGGTGGCACACCTCACGGGCTGTCCCGTCCGGGTCGATCGCGTCGAACTGACTGTACAGGGCCGAGAGCTTGACCGACACGTTCACCCGCGGAATCGGGCCGCTGTCATCGCGGTCAATTGTGGGTTCCTCGGGCCAGCGGTTGACATCTCGGGTGAGCCCGGCGAGGAGATCGAGATATTGCTTCTGAACGTGGTCGGCTTCGGGTTCGGTGATGGTCGCTTCGCCGAGCAGATCGATTGTGAATGCGAGTCGTCGAGTCCGCATTCGCTGAACCGCATTGAGGGCCTCGGCGACGTTTGACCCGGCGATAAACTTCCGGGCCATTTGCCTGGCCCCGGTCCGGGCAGCGATGGCGAGCCCAGAACCCAGCGGGCCACCATCCGGGATGAATCGCATCCCCTGCCGTACCCACCAGGGGAGGTCGTTCTTCGCCTCGCCGAGATACTCGGTCAGGTGGCGGGTCACGTCTCCATCCCGTGTCAGGTACGGGAGCGTGTCGACGAACCGGAAGAGTTGCACCTTGAGGGCCGGGTCGTGCATACCCAGGCCCATGAGTTTGTCTTCGAGCCACGCCTTGGTGAAGAGGATCGGCCCCTGGCGGTCGATCCGGGCGAATAACTCCCGGCCGTATTGCCGGGTCCGGGTTTCGAGGTCGGTGGTGATCATATCTCTCCGCCCTGCCCTCAAGGGCAGGGATGCCGAAATCCATTCTGCGTTCTGCATTCCCCGCTTCGCGTTCCGCACTCCCCGCTCCGCGTTTCGCGTTCCTCATCCCGCGTTCCCTGCTCGCCGTTCCACGTTCCCGCACTCCCCGCTCCGCGTTCCCAACTCCCCATTTGCTTCGGTTGCGAGGAACCGTTATCGTTTCTGTAAACTAGCTGAGTATTATTCGGCTCGCAGCTCGCGGGGGGAGATTCCGTGGACAAGATCGGAAAGTTTCATGTTCTCCACACCCTCGGGAGCGGAGCCCACAGCAGTATTTTACACATCCGCCGGGAGGCTGATTCCAAGGAGTACGCCCTGAAGCTCATCCCTATTGATGAGAAGGACGACCTGAAATACCTGGAGCAGGCGAAATACGAATTCCGGGTAAGCCAGATGCTCAACCATCCGAATTTGGTGAAGGTCTACTGCCTGGAAACCGAGGGAGGCTGGTTTTCCGGCCCAAAGAAAGCGAAGTTGCTGGTCGAATACGTCCCCGGGAAGACGATGGACAAGCTCCCGCTGTTGCGGATGGCGAAGCTGTTGCGGGTGTTCGAGCGGATCGCGGACGCGCTCACGCACATGCACAAGCAGGGAGTGCTTCACGCCGACCTGAAGCCGAATAACCTGATCCTTGGCCGCGGGACAAAGGTCAAGGTGATCGATTACGGACTCGCCTGGATCAAAGGGGAACCCAAGAACCGGGTGCAGGGCACTCCCGAGTACATGGCCCCCGAGACCGGCACCCACATGCTGGTCAACGAGCGAACCGACATCTACAACTTCGGCGCCACCATGTACCGCCTGACCACTCTCCAACTTCCCCCCTGCGTTGCCCCCTCGGCCGAGGGGCTGACGATGAACGAGAAGTACTTCCTGGATCAGTACAAACCGGTCCGCCAGTGCAACCCGGTCGTCCCGCCTGGTCTCGCTGACCTGATTGACCAGTGTCTGTCGTTCAACGCGAACAAACGGCCCGAGCGGATGAGTCAGATTCAGGGCACCCTCGACCAACTTGCCGACGAAGCCGCGGCGAACTGCGATCCGGCGGACCTGGAGGAGTAGGAGATCCCCCATCGCCGTTCCGAGTTCCAGAATTCCAAAATCCCGAGCCTGCTCCGAGGAATAACTCCTTGTGGGGCGGTGCTCGGATCGGACCCAGGAACGCGAGACGCGGTACCGGAAACACTCCGTCCGCCGGAGATGAGCGATGGCTGAATACACTGACCGCGAACACTTTATTCCGATCCGGGTCACCGACCTCATCGATTTGCTGTGTACCGAGTCTGGACCGCTTGGTGGCCAGAAACTGAACCAGGACGACCAGGCTCGATTCCGCCGCTTCGCTCGGTCTGTCACACTTTACCTCCATGCTCTCTACCACACCGAATTCTGTCAACTCAAAGACGATTACGCTGCCTTCGATCCAGACGCCGACCCGCCCCCGTTGGCTCCCCTCTCCGACACCGACCGGACCGCCCACCTGGACCGACTATTTGGGACATTCGTCCACATTATGGAGCGAGCAAACTACACGCGGATGCCTCGCGACGAGATCAAGAGGGTCATGCAGGGGGCGAGCGATTGGGGGGTCGATATGAGTGTCTCCTGGGACGTGTTCGACCGGTTTGAATTCTTCTACCGAGGAAAGGGAGTCAGCCGCAGGTTTCGACGCTCGTGGCGAAAGTGGTTCAAGAAGGAGGAGGTGGTTGTCCCCACGTTCCGCCGGGTGGCGGTGATCCTGAAACAACGGCCACACCGTCGGCTCGGCCCGGATGCAGACACCAAGAACGTGTTTCTCAAGCTTTTCAAAGACATCCCCCAGATGGACATCGAGATGCTCTTCCCCGGTACCCGGGTGAAGATGCCATTCCTGGATCGACTCAAACTCGGTGGGTCGGTCACGAGTTCGGTTGGGTACGTAGGGTGGAAGCTGGGGACAAGCTCGCTGACGCTCTCCGGACTCAGCGGGGCACTCCTAGCCGGCAGCACAGGAGCATTGTTGACCCTCTACAGCCCAATCGCCCTGGTCCTCGGGTACGGTTACAAAACCTGGTACAGCTTTCAGGTGTCAAAGCAAACGTACTCGCTCCAGCTCACCCAGAGCCTGTACTACCAGAACCTGGATAACAACGGCGGAGTGATCTACCGGCTCCTCGACGACGCCGAGGAGCAGGAAGTGCGCGAGACCCTTCTCGCGTATTTCTACCTCTGGCGGTACGCTGCGGACCGCGGGTGGACGGCGGCCGATCTCGATGACTACGTTGAACTCGACCTGGAGAAGCGATTGAACATGAAGGTGGACTTCGAGATCGCCGACGCACTCCGGAAGCTGGAGCGGGCTGGAATCGCTGAGGTCAGCGACGGGCGCTACAGGGCGGTCCCGCTCGAGGTCGCTCAGGACCGACTCGACGCCCTATGGAACCACCATTCCCGGCCCGGCGTCCCGGCGGGGAGTGGGTATAGAATGAAAGTTTAATGGTTAAATTTTAAGATAGTTAGAGGTAGGAGTGGCCGCAAATCTACCCGGCTGACCCAACTTACTCGCGGCTCGCACTGCCACTCTTGGCCAGCCCTCGAGACGACGGTGAAGTGAGCGTGGTCCACGACTTGTCCACGTTCAGTTCGTGAAGACCTTGTAATCGAACCCCAAGAGACTAAAATTCTGCGTGTACGCCTGGTCGCATCAGATTTGCAATTGCGGGAAACGAAGGAACAGTCAGAGTTTTCAACTCGATGTGCCCGTAGCTCAACTGGATAGAGCGTCGGCCTCCGGAGCCGAAGGTTACAGGTTCAACTCCTGTCGGGCATACTTGAAAACAAAGGAAAAGCTGAAAGACTGCCACCAACCGCCAAAGAATACCGCCAAAGAATTCTGACCGCCACATCACCACACGCCCTTCACTTTTCGGCAAGGCGTTTCACCTTGGCAGTCACATTGCCTCGGTGTGTCGGACCGGCGCAGTTTGCTCGAATCACCCTGGTTACTTCGGTCGAGGTGACCGACGCGCGCGACACGTTTCCCGTATCTGGGTGGTCTCCCGGCCATTGCCGACACCATTTGTCGCCCGAGCCGGCACCGCGATTCTCGTGCGAACTCAGCCCGACGGTCCTCTCATAGGAGCCGTTCACTCTGGCTGGATGATCCCGTCAACTCGTCGCATGTGGGTGCTGGAACAGGAGAAAAGGCGATCTCGGCGCGAACCTTAAGGCGTTTTGAGGCGTCTGGAATGGGGGGGGCGGCTGGGCGGTGCGGAGGCGAATATGGAGAAACTGAGCCGGCTTGAAATCAACAAGCTGATGGAGCGGTATATCGGCTCGTCGGGCGGCTATCTCGGAGACTTCGGCTCGCACCCGGAACTTCTGAGGTTTTACGTCGATTGGGGGCTAGACGTGATCCCGACGGATTACCCCGGCACGAACAAGGATCGCTTCCGGACTATTCTCGAAAGTGCCGAACCAGCCGATCAGGCCAAGATCGTTCGCGGCATTCTGAAGCGTCACCCGGCTGGCTCATCCGCGAACCGGACGCAGGCGTTCCACGACGAGTTCCACCGGCTCGCGCAGCGGCTCGAAACCGGGGCGGGTGTCGCGAACCCGACGCCCGTGTACACCAGCGAGTTCGTGAAGCGCACCCTGATTGAGGTCGAGGAGGCGGTCAAGACGAGGCGCGAGACTGGAGGGGTGGATCGCATTCACTCGGCGATGCACGGGTACATGCAGGCAGTGTGTCGGGCAGCCGGTATTCCCTTCTCCGACGGGGCTCGGGTCGATGAGCTGTTCAGCCTGATTCGGGGTCGCCATCCCGCTTTCGGCCGCACTGCCCCAAGGGCGACCGAGACCACCACGATTTGCCGTGCGATGGCCCAGATTCTGGTGGTGCTGAATCCAATCAGGAATGATGGGAGCATGGCGCACCCGACCGAGGAACTGATCGAGCCGACCGAGGCGATGCTGGTCATCAACGCCACACGGACAATCCTCCACTACGTGGACTCCAAGCTGGCGGCGGGCTGATGATTCCGGGCAGGCGATTCAGGGGTGCGAGCATTGGGCCGACGAAAGCGGAGCGCACATGGGGTTTTCTCCATCAGTTGAAATCCACGACCGAATGGTCTCCGAGATGGCCGGGGTGTTCATCGACCGCGCCTTCAACCCGCCACCGCCGTTCTGGCTCGTTGCGAAATTGCCGATGAACCTTCTCCGGGAAATCCGTCTCGGGGCCGAGCTGTCGCTGATGGTCTGGGTGGTGCAGGTCGAGGAACACCTGGTGCTGTCGTTCGGCCTGCGCGTGTATGACGACAAGGCCGCTCCATTCACGACGTTCGGGTCTTGCCGGAGCGACGCGGAAGCCTCGGACCTGCTTGCCGTACTGGAGCGCGGCGAGTTTCCGCTTCAAATCCACAACGAAAACTGCCTGCCGCTCTTCGTGGCGGAATGCCGATTCGACCCTGAACAAGCGAAACAGGTCACGGCCCTGTCACCGTCACCGGCACTTCCGGACGAGGCTGGTTTCAGAATACGGGAGCGGGCGAACGACGCCGTTGAGGCGATCCTGGCTGGCAAGGCCGAACTCAGCGTTTTGGCGTCGTGCGAGCTGCGGCTGACCTTTGAGAAGGCCGACGCTCTGAAAGTCCATGTCATCGGCAAAGGCGAAGTGTCGCTAGATAACAAGGATGAAGGTGAGGAGCTGGAACGGCTGACCTTCCTCGCCTTCGACGCCGTCTTCCCATTCGGGGCATTCCACAGCCCGAAGGTAGGGGACGGGAAAGACAGAGAGGAACTGTGTGATGTGCTCGCCGTGGCGCGGGAACTCGAAGTCGGGAACGAAGGCATCTTCGTCGTCCAGAACAAGGTCGCCCCGGCCGGGCTGAATCGCAAGACCTGGCGGCAGGGCAAGTCAGTCCAGAATCAGATCATTGATGCCATCGGCCAAATGGAGGGGGCCATCAAGTCGCTGCGCCGCGGTGACGCGATCTATCGCGACCAGGCTGGCACGCCGATCGAAAGTGACCCACAGGAGGTTGCCAGGAAGATTCCGCCGCTGAACCTCAAGGCCAGGGCCGCTGAGATCGGTCAGGGCATCGTCGTCATCTCCGACATGCACCACGCCGTGGACTGGAAGGCGGTGTTCTTCGAGCTGGGGAAGGTCTTTCTCTCCACCCGGTATTACTGTCACGTCCTCGACCTGAAGGAACTGGCGCGGCTTGTCGCGCACTCGAAGGGCCGCCCGGCGATTCTGGAAAGCTTGCTGCTCGAACGCGGCAAGCGGATGCTTGAGCACAAGACGGCCGACATCCGGTTTCACTTCGTCGGCGGGAAGTAATGAATGCCGCTGTAGGTTTTGAGAGGCAGTCCCGTGGCGCTGATGTACACACCACATCCCGCACAGAGCAGACTTACGGCGTTCGTGCCGTCGTCTCTGGTGCGCGCTGCCCAGAACGACGTCGCCATCAAGTTCAGCGAGTTTCTGGAGATGCGCCGGGTCGTCGAGCAGATGGCGGACGATCTGCAAGCCGCTCGGCCGGACTTGATCCCGTTCTTCGCTACCGGCGGCATCCCGTTCATGATCCCGGCGATGCATGCCCTGTATAACCGGAATGACTATGGTCTGGTTGATGGGCGTCACTTCCACATGTTCCCGGGGCTGTCGTGGGACGGGGAACTCGACGGCGTGAATTCTGAAGCGTATTTCGCTCGCGAATTCGGCAGCCTCATCGCCGGCGCGACACACGAGGACGGCAGCGTCCACATCTGGACGATGGATCCGACGTTCACGGGCAACGCCATTCGGAAGCTGCTCACGGCACTGCACCGGACCTTCCAGGAGTTGCTAACCCCCAGGCCCAAGACGTCGGTGTCATTGCTGGCAGTCATAGATGCCTCACGGGCACACCGGAAACCCAAGGAGGATAGCATCCCTCTCCAGTCAGCGTTCGGCACTTTTTACCTGAAGAAACCAGCTGAGTTTTCACCCGCGGGGGATCTGAACGACCGGCAGCCAATTCGGTTCGCAAGGAACGGCGGGGACGATCTGTTCGATCTGACCGTGGAGTACCGGGTGGTCACCACCATCCCTACCGAAGACCGCTACGAGCTGATCGGCGCCATCGCCAAGAAAGAGACGCTCGGCGTCGCACCCAACCACCAGGTCGGCCGCCTGACCGTCGAGTACGACAACGGGTATTCGGAGAGCGGGAGCGGCGGGAACGGCATCGGCAGCAACGTCCTGTCGTACCTTGGCAAGACCGAGGATCTTCTCCCTTGGAGGCAGTGGCTGAAGGTCGCTGCGTTGCCGCCTTTGGGAGAAGACGAAAGAGAAAGCTACGAGGAAACAAAGGCGCTCTCGCATGCCGGGCTCCGCATGTTCGAGCTGTTGCGAGCGCCAACGGAAGAAGCACTCGAAGGGCTGCTGGAACAGCGAGGTCTTCTAGAGGGTGTTGAGATTTACTGCCTTAAGAGGCATGCTCTTCACCAGTTCAAGGAAAACGGAGGGGTGCCCCCAACTGGATTCCGAGACAAACTGCTCAGGAAGGTGCTCGCAAGCGCGCGGGCCGACACCCGTGCTGTGGCCGACGCACTAGACTTGTTCCGCGTTTGCCGTCTGGACAAAGCCAGCGGAGAACCTCGCCAGCAGAGCGAGCAGGAATTGCTGGAATGGTGGAATACGCAGCTTGGACGTGACTGAGGAGATCCGACGATGCCAACACAAGCTGGCGATCCCAGCCCGGATGAACTGCTGGACATGGTCCGCAAGGCCATCAAGCATCTCGTGGCGCGAGATAGTCACTTGCTGCGCATGAAGGCAGCCGAGCGGTCGATCACGCACAAGCTGGCGGAATACTTGCGGTGCTATCTGGATGACCGGTTCGACCTGAAACTGGATGATGTGCCCGGAATCTCGGTGGATTGCGAGTACAACCGATATGGGGATGAGGCGGGAACACCAAAAAAACTGCCACTGGATGGCAATTTGTACGTGGAAGGCGAACCTTACTACCTCGCAAACCCTGACATTATCGTTCACCATCGCGGCGATCAGGCTGCGAACTGGCTCGTGATCGAAGTGAAGACATTTTTCAATAACCGGGACGCGGCGGTGTTGCTCGACAAACTGAAACTCGTCAGCTACCTGGGCGATCCGACGGGCTACTATGCCGGTCTTTTCCTCGATCTCGGGCACCCAGACAAGGGGGATGTCCTCAAGGAAGCAAAGCTCATTACCCAGAAAACGTTGATCGAGAAGGGTAGCGACCGCGTGCAACTTGGTGGCCATTACGAGCTTGCGCAGGACTACTACTGGCAGGAAGGAACCAAGGTTGTCTTCACGAACACCGGAGGGCAGGCGGAGTTCGCGGCAAACAGCGATAAGTTGGCAGAAAAGCTGATGACACGTCTGGAATCGGCGTTCGGCTTCACGCCCATTTTCGGAACCAAGTAACCGGTTAACTCCGCGTACCGCCGCGCCCCTTCTTCTGCCCCCGCTGTGCGGCCGCCTGTTCCCTGACGAACTCCGGGAACAAGGACGAGCGGGCCTCGGCTTCCACCTCTGCCTGCCACTTCGCTTCGGCTTTCTCCTCTCGCTTGTCCCGCGCCGCGTCGAGCTACTTGGCCGACTTCGGATCTTAATCCGATTCGTACTACCCCCAACAGAACGAGTAGCGATGTGTGAGGTACGCCATCGACGGAGAGACCACGACTCAAAAAAACTGCCACCCTCTTGTTGCAAGCTCCGGTCTGACACACCGAAGCAGGTTTGCACCGAACGCTTTGGTACTCCGTCACATCGACCGATGCATCGAAGGGCACTTGAAAACGAATGGCACCTCTCACTTCGGAACGAGGACACTGGCCAGTTTCTTGAACAGCTCTGCCGAGTTGTAAGCCTGTTTCGCATCGAGGTAGTGTTTGCGAGCCGTCTCGGGGTGGATGCCCAGCGCTTCCGCCGTTGCGTCCACCGACTGCGTTGCCTCCACCATCAGGGTGATTGCCCGCCGCCGCAAATCGTGCGCGGTGATGGGCGGTCTGGCTGGAAACGCTTTCCGGTATTGCGGGAAGATGTCGTCGATGAACCAGTACATAAGCGAGGGCTTGAACTCGGCTTGGTTGCGGCGACCCGGGCGGAATGTTTTGCTGTCCGTCGCGTACCTCTCCCACAGGTAGGTTGTTCCCTTGATCTTGTCGAGGCGACTGGCGAGATCAGCGGGCAGAGGGATTACCCGTTCTCGGTTTGTCTTATCTTGGTCGGGAGTGATCGTAAGAATGTTGGCTTTCGGATCGAATTGAGAAGATTGGGCTTGGCACAGGTCATTGGTTCTGCACCCGGCCAACGCCTTCACGCGCAGGAAGACGGACAGTAACTCCCACCCCTTGGCATCCACCCACGCAAAAAACTGGTCAATGTCCGACTCTGTCGGCGCGGTCGGGGCGGTCTTCGGCGCGACCGGGCGGGTCACCGATTCCCACGGATTCGCGCTGGCCAGACCGATCGGGATGAGGTGGTTCCACAAGCAGGACAGTAAACGGATGGTACTGGCGACGGTGACGGAGGATCGCTTGTATTCTTTGGCTCCTGGCTTATTGCTCTTGGTGAATGTACCGGTGCTGTAGAGATGCTTGAAACGCTTCGCGACTTCCACGGTAATATCGTGGGGGCCTTTGGTCGCCGGAATGATTCCGCGGAGAACATTTATTCGGCTCGTATACGCTTCCAACCCTCTTTCTCGAAATTCCCCAACGGTCGGTAGCTCCTTGATGACTTGCTCCCAGGTCGCTTTCCGTGGATCGGGCTTTTCGCTTGGGTTATACGCGGCCAGGACGATCCTGGCTGCCTCCGGCCAGGCTTCCCGCTCTGTCCGCTTGCCGGTCGAGACTTCTTTGTATTTTCCGGGCCGGTCGGGATCTGCGAAGAGGATTCGCCAGACTTCGCCGCGCTGTTGCAGGCTGCCCATGACTTTTCGGCCGTCCGGCAGCTCGAACGTGTTTTTCGCTTTGCGTGGCACGGGAGGTTCCTCGGGTCGCGATAAACCTACGAACACTGCCAAATAATATCCGCCGATGAAGGGATCGTCAACGCTGTTTCTTGGAACGCCGGATTCCTGGGAGGGTGGCGTACTCCGGGCAACCTTCAACCCACCGCATGAATCGTGTCCGGTTGAAGCGATACCCTTTGCCCGGCAACCGTGCCGCCAGAAGCAGAGGATCGCGGGCGGAAAGCCGATTGCGTATCGTGGCCTTGCTCTTGCCGGAGAGTACGATTGCCTCCTGGATTCCGACCACCTCGGAGAGGCTGGCAATCACCGATGGAGTGGGAGAAGCAGTGAGCCTGTCGCGGGCCAGCCGTAAGAGTTCTTTCTCAATCGTCATAGTGTTTTTCCTCAACTCGCAACTTTCTTGAACTCATGCCGTTTGGCAACACTTGTCCTGACTCTTCACAGCAATCCGCTGTGGCCGGGCAGAACATTCTTGAGCGGCAGCAACCCCTCACGCTGGTAGCGCAGCATCTCCTGATGGCTGATGCACCAGGCGGGAAACGCCCCTCGGCCGGACAGCCGCTTTTCCGCCCGGAGGCGGCCGTGCCGGCACCACTCACGGCAGGTGAACTCAGCGCGCCCAACAATCCGGGCGAACTCTTCGACCGAGTACCATTCCCGGGCCTGTTGCCGCCCGACAAGAACGGCAAGCATCGCCTCGATTTTTTCAAGTCTCTCTTCAACAGTCATCTCCCACCTCGTCTCTCTGCCCCAGTCTTTGCCCTTCTCAGCCGTTGGAGATTTCGTCTTCCAGTCGGGAAATTGCGGGTATGCCTCCGGCGTTCTCCGGACCAAACGTGCAACCTCACGGGCGGACGGTAGTGGTCAGTTCTCGCTCGGCTCCGGCACCAGTCTCCATCCGTTTTGACAGTCCACATAGGCCAGGATGGAGGTATGAAACAGGTCGTGCAGCCGCAGGTACGCCTCCCCTGCGGGCAGGGCGGCTATCTCTTGCAGAACGTCGAGCGCGTAGGCTGCCGAGGCTGCGGCGACGTCATAGGCGTGGTTCTGGATCATGATTCCCGGCCTCCGCAGTCGTTCGAGTTCTCATCCGCAGCCTGGGACGGTTCCGGCGCATGAACCGGAGCGTTACCGAACAATGCCTTGATGTCTCGCTCCCGTGCCGCTGCGTAGTCGGCTGCCCATTCGGCGAACAGCGCCTTGAGTTCCTGGGGCGGCTTGTCTTTGTTCTTGCCCATCGTTTCTCTAGAAGCCTTGGCCTCAAAAA
>PLDW01000018.1 GCA_003136315.1 Gemmataceae bacterium
GCCGAAGCCGATTTGACCAACGCCGCCGATTGGTACGGAGCCTACCGCGCCAGCCTCGGGGCAGATTTTCTCCTCTGCGTCGAGGAAACGCTGGACCGCATCGCGCATCATCCCCATTCCTACTCCCCCATCGCCGGCGAGTACCGCAGGGCGCTCGTTCATCGGTTCCCGTTCGGGGTCGTCTACCGGATGGCGAACGGCGACGCCTATGTGGTCGCTATTCAGCATTCGAGCCGGCACCCTGACGCCTGGCGAGGACGCAACTCATGATTCGGGAAGTTCCGATCTCCCCGTTGACTCCCGCCCACCAACAAGAACTCGAACGCCGGATCGCAGCCAGCGACCGAGGCGAGATCACTTACTCATCCTGGGAAACGGTGAAGGAATGGCTGCTGAAGTCCAAGCAGCCCGAGTAACCGGACCTGCGACGGGCATCCCGCCCCACCCCGGCTTCTCACGGCTTGAGTTCGCGCACCACGATCTGCGTCACGACAGTGCTGACCGGTGCGGAGGCCGCCTCGACATATAAGTCGTCCACTTCTTGAATAGACGCGACCCGCTGCGCCACCAGCCCGGAGAAGAGCGAACGCAGGTTCTGTCCCGAGATCCGCACCTCGTGCCCGGAGAAGTCCAGCACGATCCCTTCCGACGGGTCGAAATCGATGCCCACCAGGTAGCTGTAAGCCAGTGCCTTGGCGTTCCCCGTCTTGTAGCGCAACTCCAGCATCACCTTTTGCATCCGGTCGGCCGAAAGCGTCGAGTAACTGGGTCCCTCCTCCTCGGCCTCCAGCGCCATCGGCTCCTCGGGTTCCTCAAGCGTTCCCCTGCTCCCGCCGCGCAATTCGGCCAGTCGGCTGGCGGCATCTCCCCGGTTCTGCGTCCTGTCGTCTGTCATCGCTCCAGCCCCTTGTTCTGGTCTCGCTCCGGCACCCTATCACGCTGGGCGTTCCTGTCACGCGCTCCGGCGTCCCGCCGCACCCGTTCCGCGCGTTGTTGCCGGCGAATATGTTCCCCGTGCCGCACCACGCGGGAGGGATGGGCATTGGGCGGCCGCTGCGGTTGCGACGTCAGTTCCGTCGCGGTGAGTCGCGTCCCCGACCGGCTGACCGCCTCGAAGAGTTCCCGCTTGTCCTGGCAGTAGATCGCCACCGACTCCCGCCCTCGGCTGACCGACACGTAGAACTGTTCGCGAGAGGCTGCTCCGAAGGACTCGGGACCGACCGCAACCAGGACGCGATCCACAGTCTTCCCTTGACTGGCGTGGGAGGTGGAGCAGTAACCGTGCGCCAGGTGCCCGAAATCTTTTGCGACGACCTGGCCGTTATCCAGGCGGATGTCGCCGCGACGATTGAACCCGGCCACCGCATACATGCTGCCGTTCAGGAGTTTGTTTTTCCCGTCGGCCGTCGTCCCGTTCCGGGTGATTCGGATTCGGTCTCCGGTCGCAAGCGGCATCTCTCGCCGCTCATACACATCGAACTCCCGGGCAGCCCCCAGAGGGAGCGGAACCGCCTCGCCTTTCCCCCTGCTGACCATGACCTGCCCCTGCTCGTCTCTCCCCACCACCGCGACCGCCTCGCCCTTCTTGAACCCACCGCGCACATTCTGGCAGAACCGCACCGCATCTCCTGGCAGGTAGTTCACCGGGTCTTTGCGCTCGGCTTCAGTCAGACCGCGAGGGATAAACTGCTCAAACGTCCGGTCCTTTCCCTTCAGATATTTCGCGGCCTTCAGTTCCCCGCGGATGCGGGCAGTGACCTCCCGTCCCTCGTTGTGGGTCGGGGCAACGACCAGGACGGACTTCCCCTCCTTCGTTGCCGCCACGTAATCGGACGCCAGGACCGCGTGCCGCCGGTCGTCTGCAACTTCTCTGACCCAACCCAGGCGGTCGAGTCTGGCGAACCCGGCTTCGTGGGAGCCGTTCGCCAACGCTTCGACCGCTTTGCGGTACTCCCCCTGTTGCCGTCGGATGTTCCCGACCTCGGCTGCCCGTAGCCCCGCCTGCGTCTGGAGCAACCGGAAGGAATCGCCGCGGGGAACGGAGGAGTGCTGACGCTCATCTCCCATCAGGACCACCCGCGCATTCTGCTCCCGGGCGACGCGGAACACTCCCTGAAGGTCTTTGGTGCCGAGGAGCCCGGCCTCATCGACCCAGATCACTTGCCCCTTCACCTTCTCTTGCGTCTTCCGGTCGACCAATAGCTTGGCGACCGTCTCGGCATTCTGGAACCCTTCCTTGCGGAGAACCCCTCGGGCCGCCTCGGTGGTGGGCGCGAAGACATGGACAGACGATCCGTGGGCGTGGATCTCGGAGGCTGCGGCTTTGAGGAGCGTCGTCTTCCCCGTCCCAGCCGCGCCCCGTATGAGCATGACTCGGTCGGAGGAGCCGAGGACGTGCCGCACCGCTTGCTCCTGGTCGGAATTCAAGTTCTGCGACGAGTACCGCCCCGCATCCGCAGCAAGTGGCTGGCAGGTTCCGCGGCCTTCCCGCGCAAAACTCACGGCAGCGGCTTCTTCGGCCAGTACCTCCCGGGTCGTAGCGTAATGGCGGTCGTTGTAACTGCGGCGGATGACCTCGTGCCGTCCGGCGAAGTCCTGCCTCGCATCTTCCGGCAAGACCGAGCCGTAACCGCGCTTCAGGGCGGTCGCCAGGAGCCGCCGGTCCTCCACCACGGAGGACCGCTCGAACCCGTGCCGGAGAGCGTGATCCACCGCCCCGCGGGCGGAGATACGAGCCTCGGAGGGAGGTTGCTTGCGAGTCAGCACATCCTTGATCGCCTTCCGCTCATCCTCGCTGAGGCGACCCTTCCACTCAGCCCGGAGAGCGTCCAGCGATTGCGATTCCCCCTTCTTCTCCCGAGTCTTGGCCCCCAGCCGCGCTTTCTCCTCCACATCGGTGATCCCCTTCTCTCGGGCCGACTCCTCGATCTTGGCGGTGCGGCGGGAGAATTTGCCCAGGATCTCCTTGCCGATCCCGGCGACTTCCCACCCAGCTTTGGTGCGCTCGATCGTCAGGCCCAGATCGGCCATCCCTTTCGAGAGACGGGAGTGGAACGCCGCCTCAAAGTACGGAGCATCGCGCACGATTTCCCGGAACTGTCCCGCCTTCCATCTCGCCTCCTCCGAGTCGAACGTGGCGTTGAAGACGAAGCAGTGAGCGTGCAGGTGAGGATCGGGAACGCCGTTTACGGGACGGGCGGTAAGATGGACGAACTCGGCGAAGACGAGGTTGCTGGTGGTCCGCTCGGCATTCTGCCCCGCCTGCCGCACCCGCGTTTTGACATCGCCCTCCAACTCCTGCATCGTCTCCCGCACAGCCGACTGGAAGGCCCGCAGGATTCGTTCGTCCCGGGTCAGGGTGTAGAGAAGCGACACCGACTTCGGGGCGTGCCAGTTCATGTCGTACCCGACCGTGCGGTTCTCCCGCGTCCGTGCTGTGAGTGTTCGACCGGTATCGGGGTCGCGGTTATCGCACAAAAGGAGGAAGGCATCCCGCTGAACCTCTCCTACCAGACCAAGCCGTTCCGCCCCCTTACCTCCCCAATGGCCAACGATGGCATCCTGGGTGTAGTAGTCCTCCCGGGCCAGTCCCTCCTCGAAGTAACTCTTGGCCCCGGAGGCAGACCGTTGTTGGTTGTTCCTGAACATGCACCATGCTACGTCAGGAAGATTCCAGAGTCAGTGAAGATGTACTACAGACGTCTTCCCCACGCTGTGCGTAGGCCCCAGGGTGGCCCAAAAGCCACGCTGCCAGAGCGTGACCTAACGGTGTCACCCCGCGCAGAAAATGCCTCTCGGAGAAGGCGTTTTCCAGACTGCCGCAGAATTTGCGGCGAGTCCGTATCAAGAAAAAAAGACCTGCCGCAAAAGCTGCGGCGGTATTTTGAAAATGCGACCCGAGCTAGCCTGCCGGACAGCCAGCCTGTCTGCCTGACGGCCGGCTGACTGTCCTGCCAGCAAGCCGGGCAGCATGTCGTCTGGCCTGCCTGATGGCTGGCCGACCTGCCAGATTGCCAGCAGGCCGCCTTGTCGGCTGGCAAGCCAGCAAGCATGCAAGCCTGATGGCCGGCCGGATGGAAAGCTTGCATGTCGGCAGAAACTCTGATATTTATACAATTAATGATAATTGCCATTGTGAACTCCAAGGGCGGAGTGGGGAAGTCCACCATCGCCGTCCACCTCGCCGGGCACCTCAGCGAACAGGGTTACTCGGTCACTCTGGCCGATTGCGCCGCTCAAGGCTCATCGTCGGGATGGATAGTAGAGGCGGCCCCAAGGGTGAAAGCGGTACGTCTGA
>PLDW01000142.1 GCA_003136315.1 Gemmataceae bacterium
TCGCAAACCATGTCGCACACCCGTCGAGACACCGCGAAAAGGCAACCGATTGCTTCCGAGCTGTCAAATGGGGTAAACTGCAGCTGGAGTCAGCAGACGTCGGACGATGCCAGCGGCTGTGATGGTCGAGTTGGCCATGCCTGATCCGATCCCGTGGAACGGGATTGCTCCGCAANNCCGCCCTCCGTGGCGGCCCGGCGATGCAGAAACACAAGGCTTGTCCAGGCACCAACCAGTCCCGTGGCCCAATCCACGATCACAGCCGATGTCAGTCTCTTTCCACCACCCCTGGCACACAGAATCAACTTCCTCTTTCATCCCGAACCTTGTGAGGGCATCACATGAGACTGAAGGCGAAATGCATGCTGGCCATTTTGGCCGCGATCCTGAGTGCCACACCGGCGCTGGCGCAGAAAAAGCCGGGGACAAGCCATTTCGGCACGATCTTCACTCCACAGGTCTATGCAGTGGAGCCTGGGATCGAAGCAGCCCTCAACCTGACAGACGAGCAACGGGCAAAGCTTGTCGAGGCCATGACAGCAACGATACGGTCCCCCGAACTCATCGAACTCGGCAAGAAAATCAAGAAAGGCGACCCGGACCGGGAAGCCAACCAGGCAAAATATCAGGAGAACCTGACCCAGGCTGAGGCCGAGTTCCAGAAACGAGTCGAGGCGACCCTGACAGCAGAGCAGAAGGCGACGGTCGCGAAGGTCAACGAAGCCATCAAAACGGCCATTGCCGGTGTGCTCACCCCGGAGCAGAAAGAGGCCGTTGCCAAAACGAGGAAACCGGGCAAGTGAGGCCAGATGGAACGGGAGGGCATTGTGATGACCGGATTACGGTGGCGGCTCTTCTGGCCGGTTCTCCTCATCACGGTTTTCCTGTTCGCCCTCTGCGTATTCACTGCCATGTCGCTGTTCCACCAACAGGCGACGGTCGCGACGGTTCTTCGCGAAGCCATGACAAGCCGGCGTGCAGCGGTCGAGATCGAGGAGTGTCTGAGAGATCTTGTCGAGCTGGAGAACGCCCGTGTCGGAGCCGTCACCCCGCTCCACGACCGGCTCCGGATTCACCTGATCGGGATCCGGGCAGTCGCCAACGAACCGGAGGAGCGACGACTCGCCGACCGACTTGAAGCAGGATACGCGGAGTATCTGAGGCGGTGGCAAACCCTCCCTCCACCTGCCGCCACTGGCCACGACGCTGCTTTCCGGGCCGCGACGCGGTATCTGGAGGCGGAGATGTTGCCGCTGTGCAACGAGTTCCGGGTGTACAATGACAAGCTCCTGGAGGAGACAACGGATCATCACGAGCGGGTGCTGCGTCAACTTGCCTGGGGAATGGCCGGGATTGGTGGGTTGGGCGGAGGGGCCGGACTGGTGCTGGGGTTCGGGTTAGCGCGCGGCGTGGCCCAATCCATCGGCCGACTGCGGGTCCAACTCCGAGACGCAGCCGGAAAGCTAGGGCCGGACTTGCCCGAAATCGTTCTGACCGAGGACGGCGAGTTCTCGGGGCTGCACCAGCAGTTGGATCACCTGACCAGGCAGATCGAGGAGGTTGTCGGACAACTCCAGCAGCGGGAGCGGGAAGTCCTGCGGGCCGAGCAACTCGCGGCAGTCGGCCAGCTCGCGGCCGGGGTTGGGCACGAGATCCGCAACCCTCTGACCTCGATCAAAATGCTCGTACAAGCCGGGCTGGAAGACGAGGGTCAGCCCGGGTTGACGACGGAAGACCTGCGAATCATCGAGAGCGAGATCCGACGTGTTGAGCGATCCCTCCAGACGTTCCTCGACTTGGCCCGCCCGCCCAGGCCAGAGCGACGGCAGGTGGACCTCCTGGCGGTCATAAGCGGGGTTCTCGGGTTGGTCCGCGGGAGGGCCGAGAAGCAGCGGGTAACGACTCGCCTGGCCGCGCCGGGGAGTGGAGTGACTCTCACAGCCGACCCCGGACAACTCCAACAGGTATTGGTGAACGTGGTGCTCAATGCGTTCGACGCGATGCCGACCGGAGGCACACTTTTCCTGACCGTTCGGACTGCCGGGACCGAGATCGAGGTCGAGATCACGGACACCGGTCCGGGCATCCCGGCGGAGATCCTTCCCCGTTTGTTCCAGCCTTTCGTGAGCAGCAAGGACACTGGGCTGGGGCTGGGGTTGGTGATCTGTCGGCGGATCGTCGAGGATCACGGAGGGCGGATCGGTGCGGTCAACCTTCCAGGTGGGGGAGCGAGCTTTTTCGTCCGCTTGCCCTACGGGCCGCCCCCGACTCCAACCAAGGGCAAGCCGTGAGGCGAGCGGCAGGAGAAAAACTACCCAGATTTGCGTTGTGCTGTGGCAGGGTTTTTATCCTCCCCCGGTTGCGGGGGAGGTCGGCGAGGCTTTGCTCGCCGGGAGGGGGTTGAGCCTTCACCACACGGCACGCTTCACACCCCACCCGTCTGCTTCGCGGCGACCTCCCCGCAAGCGGGGAGGTACACAAAACGTCAGATGCGGTGGGTCTATTATCAACTGCCGCACGCTTAAGGATGGCTCGCCAGCACCGAGCCCACACGGTCTTTTACAAGGGTGTAACCGGTTAGGCTCAAAGTTTCGGGGGGGAATCGCCTGGGTGCCCAGGGCTTCCGCCCTGGGCTAAGAACGGCCGCCGCTCCGCGGCTCAAAACCCTGATCTGTGCGGCCGCAGACCTCTCGTTCTTAGCCCCGGATGGGGCGTTCGTTCTCAGCCGAGGGCGGAAGCCCTGGGCGGGCTCCGCGGCTCAAAACCCTGATCTGTGCGGCCGCAGACCTCTCGTTCTTAGCCCCGGATGGGGCGTTCGTTCTCAGCCGAGGGCGGAAGCCCTGGGCGGGCTCTGCGGCTAAAAACCCTGATCTGTGCGGCCGCAGGGCGCTCGTTCTGAGCCCCGGATGGAGCGTTCGTTCTAAGACCAGGGCGGAAGCCCTGGGAAGCCTCTCTACCTTATGATCTGTTACTGTCATGCCGACTCTCCTGATTGTGGATGACGAACCGGCGATCCAGCATGCTTTTCAGCGGGCGTTCCG
This sequence comes from Gemmataceae bacterium, assembly GCA_003136315.1. Taxonomy (GTDB): domain Bacteria; phylum Planctomycetota; class Planctomycetia; order Gemmatales; family Gemmataceae; genus Urbifossiella. The sequence continues at coordinate 3,042 of PLDW01000142.1, forward strand.
CGGCGACGACTTCTCCCTGCTCGCGGCCACCACCGCTGCTGAGGCCCTCGAATTCGTTGTTCGCGACCGCCCGGACGTGATCGTTCTGGACGTCCACCTGCCCGATGCCTCGGGCCTTTCCACCTTCCATCGCATCCGCCAGGTGGATGCCCGCATTCCAGTCGTCATGGTGACCGGGCATGGCACCACAGACCTGGCAATTGAAGCGATCAAGGAGGGGGCCTACGAATACCTCCTCAAGCCGCTCGAACTCGCCGACCTTCGCCGCCTGATTGATCGAGCAGTCCAGTCGAGTCGGCTCATGCGGGTGCCAGCGGTCTTGCCCGATCCGGCTGCGGGAACGTCGCCGGTTGGTGACCAACTCATTGGGCGGTGTCCGGCGATGCAGGAGGTCTACAAGGCGATTGGCCGGGTCGCCCGCCAGGACGTGACGGTTCTGATCCTCGGCGAGTCCGGGACCGGCAAAGAACTGGTTGCCAGGGCGATCTATCAGCACTCGAACCGAGCCGACAAGCCGTTCCTGGCGGTCAACTGCGCAGCCATCCCGGAGGCACTGCTGGAGAGCGAACTATTCGGGCACGAGAAAGGGGCGTTCACCGGAGCCGACCGCAAGCGGGTCGGCAAGTTCGAGCAGTGCCACGGCGGAACGATTTTTCTCGACGAGGTCGGTGAGATGTCTCCTCTCACTCAGGCGAAAATCCTGCGACTCATCCAGGAGCAGAGGTTCGAGCGAGTGGGAGGCGGAGAGACTGTTCAGACCGATGTTCGACTCATCGCGGCAACGAATGCCGACCTGGAACGGATGGCGGATGAGGATCGCTTTCGCAAAGATCTGTACTTTCGGCTGAACGTTTTCACGATTCGTCTGCCTGCGCTCCGTGACCGCGGAGACGATGTCGTGGCACTCATTAACCACTACCTGATGGAGTTTGGGCGGGAATTCGGGAAGCCAGTCCAGGAGGTCGCGCCCGAGGCGATGGCGGCTCTCCAGTCGTACTCGTGGCCGGGGAACGTGCGGGAGTTACAGAGTGTCATCAAGCAGTCGCTCCTCCAGATGAGTGGGTTGGTATTGCTGGCCGACTTTCTGCCTGCCCGTGTCCGTCAGCCGCCTGTCGCGGGGTCTGCGGGGTCCGCGGGGGCATCAGAAGCAGTCGAAACCACGGGGGCGGTGTTCGACTGGGATGTGTTCGTCGCTGGCCGGATCGCGACGGGAACAGAGACACTCTACGCCGAGAGCCTGGAGCGGATGGAACGCGAGGTGATTCTTCGCGTGTTAAAGCACACCGAAGGGAATCAGCTTCAGGCGGCTCGAATCCTGGGCATCACACGGGGTAGCCTTCGGAGCAAGATCCGCGCTCTGGGCATCAGCATCGCCCGGTCAGTGTGGTCCGACGACGATCCAGGAGAGTCGTGACTCGCCATGAACCGGCCGCCTGGCTGGCGTTTGTCTCATCCCGGAACTTGCAGGATTCCGGAGCAAGATGGAGACACCGCGGAAGCGATGCGACTGCTTCATCGGGAAGGCATGTTGAAACGGACGAATTTTATGGCAATGGCGATGGACTCGGCCGATTGGTACGGCTATACTATCATGCAGAGATACCAACCCCGCACAATCCCGGGTGTCTCGTGCCCTCACCCCCCCCCTGTTCACGATGCAACAAAGCACCTGCTGCTGATCCCGGCAGTGGGTTGTGCTCGACGTGTCTGATGAGTCCGCCCTCCCAGGCGAACTCCTCACTTCCATCCTCATTCCCCAGGGAATCTCGATCGACCAACCCGCTGACAACTTCGCCAGGCTCCGACAACTCCTCAACGACAAGCGACGATTTCGACCTCGCCGATTTGCCGATCCCGGCCAGGTTCCTGAGTTCACGCCGAGGGGACAGTGAGACCAACTTCTCGGCACCAATTGACGACTCCCGTACTCGCCTGCCCCAGGCCCCACCCGGATACGACCTGCTCGCCCGGATCGGAAGCGGCGGAATGGGGAGTGTGTTCCTGGCGTTTGAACACTCTGCGGAACGACAGGTCGCAATCAAGTTCCTCCATGCTCCTTCCAGTTTGCACGCCTTCGAGCGGTTTTTGGTCGAGGTTCGCTCCCTGGCCGCTCTGAACCACCCGAACATTGTCAAGGTGATCCATGTCGAGACGAAATGGCGCGAGCCGTTCTTCACGATGGAGTATGCCCCGGGCGGGACTCTTGCGGATCTCGTGAAGGATAATCAACCGCTCGCCGACCACATCGTCACTGCTCAGCTGATGCTTGGAGCGGCCGAGGCAATTGCTGCCGCCCACGCCGCCAACATCCTGCACCGGGATCTCAAGCCGAGTAATATCCTCCTGTCTGGACCTCTTTCCCCGACTGGAACCTCCCGAAACGGAACCAGGCAGGGGCACTCGACCGTTGACCGCCCTGGCTCGACTGCCACCCTCCTCGACATTCCGATTCCGAAAGTGAGTGACTTCGGTTTGGCGAAGCGGACCGACCGGGACGACGGGCTCACCCGCACCGGTCCGATTGGGACCGCGAGTTACATGTCCCCCGAGGCAGCCGATGGGCGATTCCGGGAGATCGGATCTGCGTCGGATGTCTATGGCCTGGGGGCGACCCTGTACCACCTCATCACCGGACGGCCGCCGTTTCACGGATCGGCTCTGGACGAGACCGTGCGACAGGTTCTCTCCGTTGCCCCCACCCGTCCGCGGGCATTGCGGCCGGAGATTCCGGCCGGGCTGGAGGCAATCGCTCTGAAGGCACTGGAGAAAGATCCGGCCGACCGATATCCGACCGCAGCGGCGTTCGCGGACGACCTGAGGCGGTTCCTCACCCCCGGGCAGGTGCCAGTCGCACCACTGATGTCTCGGCAGCGGCGTGCCCGGAAGTGGCTGAAGCAACAGCGGACCAGGATCGCGGTGGGGCTCGCTGCGGGGTTGGTTGCTGTGGGGTTGATCGCGCTCGGCACCGGTTTCGCACTGGATTCAGCACCGCAGCCGCAGCCGAAACCTGATCCGCGTGAAGTCCTGCGTGAGGAACTTACGGCGGGAAGGGGGGTCCGACTCCTGGAGGCAAATGGGCAGCCGCGATGGGCCGGATGGCCGCTGGGTCCTGCCGAGCTGAACGGAACGTCGGACAACGGTGGAACGTGTACAATCCAGTCGCGTGATGTTTGTGTACTTCTTTTGTTAGACGATCCGGGTCTACTGCGATATCGTGTGGCAGCCGAAATCTGCGAACGATCCAAGGTTGGGCTGAATGCCCCAACACCGTACAATCCGTACATGGCCTCTGTCGGACTCGTGTTCGGCTACGGGATGCAAGATGGGGTCAGAAAAACGCGCGCTCACAGCATGTTGCTAGTTGGATACTCCGAATTCGGCGACCAGCCCAAGGTTCCGGACCACCGGGCTGTGAGCCTGTCAGACGTCGGGGTGGTCGATCCCCCACTCCAACCCCGTCGTATTTTTACGAAACAAAGATTAGCAAAACCTATCGACTGTCTACCTAATTTACCCTGGCGCAAGATCGGTGCCGTGGTGACTCCGGAAGACATTCAACCGCTCGCACCTGACTCGTTCGGCGTTACTCGACTTCCGGACGTGACTCGAGGCCGGGCCGAACTGGCCCGTGATTTTGTCCAGACCCGCCTGACACTCGCCAAATCTCTCCCAGACTGGTCGCCACGGATGCCGATCGGGATCTGGTGCAATGGAGCCTGGGTGGACGTGCGGAACGTCACAATCGAACCCCTCAAGTGACACCGCCACCCTTTTGTGAAAGAAACCAATGGCCAAAACGCCCGTATTGCCAATCAATTACACCGTGCAGATCACGAACCTCAACGCCGGGGACACGGTTCCACAGGGTCAGTTCCAATTGACGATCGAGTATACCAACCCGACCGAGGGTAACCTGACCCTGACTGTGACGGATTCGGCCGGTGCCATTATCACCCCAACCTCACAAGTCGTCGGACCGACCCCTACCGATGGAACCCCCGGTACTGTCACGGTCACGATCGACTACACCAATATCCCCGTGGGTACCATAGACTCCATCACAGTCAGCTTGACGGACTCAACCCCGAGCCTGGTGGCGAGTGATAGCGTGGATAATATTACTGTCGTCAGTCCATAATCGTTGGAGATTTAGTCCACCACCCTCCCACCCTGAATTCGATCCCGGCCAGTTNNTTGCATGTCTGACCGTCTTTCCGGAGATGCGTCAGACTCTGCGGGTTCCTGTATCAACTGGCCGGACGGAACGTGTGGCGGTATGAGATCAGCCGACGAAGATTCCGTCGGTCAGGATCGCCCCACCGAAAGGATTGAGGAGTTCACTTCCGGTCGGCTCGCTGGTGCTACCACTGGTGAATCCGCTACTTGGATAGACCTTCGCCAGACCAGGCATGTTCCGCCCGGCACCGACCACCACATTCACTTGGTCCCCGACCCCAGAGGCAGCCGCTGCCACACGCAGGCCCGAACCGTCTGGACCCAATCCGATCGGAGTGAACAGGGCGACCGGGTTGGCGATCGCTGCGAGCGCCCCGTCATTGAGGAGTTGCATCCCGCTGAGTACCTCGACTTCGGCTGGTCCACCGGCCCCCGGTGCGAGGATCAGATCCTGTTGGCCATTGCCAAGCACGTCCCCAATCGCCAGGTAGGCACCGTCCCGCAAGCTTGGGTCGAACGCAAAGAAATCGCCGATCAGGTCGTCCGACGCGGTGAACCCGTCGGTCGTGGGAACCTGTGTGCCAGTGATGACCAAGACGGCCGGCCCGCCCCCGAATCCTGCTGCGATGGCCAGGTCGGGAACTCCGTCTCCGTTGAGGTCGCCCACCGCCGTTCGCGCGCCACCACGGAAATCCGGATTCACAGAGATAAAGTTGTTGATCCTCGTCAGCCCGGAACCCGGATTGATCTCCTGCGTATTGACCCCAATGGCGGTGTAGGGCTGGGCCGTGGCCGCTGCCGCTCCGTTCATGTCGTAGATGGCAATGCGAGGGCCTCCTGATTGATCGGGGGAGACGACAATCTGGTCCCGTCCGTTGCCCAGGAAATCTCCGGCCGAGACGAACCCACCGGCGGAAAACACGTCCGTTTGGGCCAGAGGGGGAGCAGGGAGGAACGGGTCGAACGGGGCGACCAGCACCGGATTTCCGCTCGCTCCACTGAGGACGGTCACCTCGAGTTCGGTTCCCGGCCCAGTCGCGAAGATATAGTCCGGGATGCCGTCCCCGTTCACGTCGCCCACCGCGGTCCGCACATCGGTTGTGATCGCCCCGAACGGCTGAAGGGTGGCAGTGGGTGAACTGTTGTACTGGCCGTTGGCCCCGAGAGTGTACACCAGGACGGTTCCATTCGGCTGCCCGGACACCAGCAGCGGTTGCGGCGGTTGCACCTCGACCGCTCCGATGTCCACTGCTCCGCCAACGACTCGGGCATAGCCGAGCCCGCGCTGATCGGTGAAGGGAACGGCACCACCGAAGTTGGCTGCGGTCAAAACGGCGGTACTTCCAGCGCCAATCGCCGGGCTGCCGGTCTGGGGTAGAAGGGTCTGCGTGAGGCCGCCGTTGTTTGCCAGCGCTCCGAGTTGTGGGTCGGCGACCATAAATGTCGTGCCAGACACCGTTCCGTCCGTGTTCTCAACGGCTGCGGAAACGATGTTCGGCCCGGTGGCGTCGATTGTGGCCGTCCCGTTGATCTGGTTATTGGCGAGGTCAGCTTGGCTACTGAGGTTCGTGTTGTGCGAGAAGATAGTGTTGGCGACTGTGATAGTCGCGGTTTGGGTGGCAGTGGCCGAGGTGCCGCCCACGGAGTTCAGAGCGGTGATCGCCAGATTGTAGACCGCCCCGCCATCGCTGGCGCCTGCCCCACCGAAACTGGTTCCGGGATTGGCAGAATTTCCGGCGAAAGTGTCGTTGGTCAGGGTCACGGTCCCATTCAGGTTGAACAGTCCACCGCCGTAGCCGCTCCCATCCCCTCCGGTCTCTTTAAAGTTTCCCGCAGATCCACCCTGAGCGGTGTTCGAACTGAGGGTGGAGTTGGCAATCACCACGGTCCCCCCCTGGTTGAACACAGCCCCGCCCAGCCCCCCCCCCTGCGCCGGACAGACCGTAAATGGTCATGGAGCCAGCGAGACCGGAAGTGCCTCCGACGCCATTGCCACCACCGAAACCGGCATCCCCACCAACGTCGGAAGTGGCGGGATTGTCTACGGCTCCGCCACCACCACCGAATCCTCCAGAGCCGCCAATGAAACCGTTACCCCCGCCACCACCGAAACCCCCGCTGCCACCTGTGCCGCTACTGCTGATACTCGCTCCGCCGCCGCCACCGAAACCACCGTTGCCGCCAAAAAATAAACCGCCGTTGGGCGGACCGCCATCGCCGCTGGCGTCTCCGGCCCCAGCAAGCCCAGCGCCCCCACTTGGGAAACTTCCATAGCCGCCACCGTCGCCGCCGATCGCCTCGTTCCCACTCAGCGTGCTATCGAAGATCTGAAGACTCCCCTGGTTGTAGACCGCTCCCCCCAGACCCGCACTACCTCCTCCCCCATCCCCGTAGAAGCCCTGAGCGAAGCCTTCTGAAAGGGTCAGGTTCTCGAGGGTCAGGTTCCCGGTCGTGCCGACCGCGAACAGCCGGAAGGTCGCACCGGATGCACCGCCGGTGCCGTTGATCGTCTGCCCGGTCCCCTGAATTGTCACCGGGGTGGATACGAACAGGGCCGACGGGCCGAGACTCGAGTCGCCCACGGTGCTCAGATCGATCGTCACTCCGGCCAGATTCGCAGCGAACACGATCGTGTCCGGGTCGCCATCGCCAGTCGCCTGAGCGATCTCGGCCCGCAGACTGCCAGCCCCGGAGTCATAGGGAGTTGTCACCGTCAATGTGGCCGGTGTCGTCCTGTCTTCGAGGCGTTGCAGCCGAAGCAACCCTGCCAAGGAAGGCTGTCGGGAAAGGCGATGCATGGTCGTTCTGTGGATGGAGAAGCACGTGCCGGTCGTATCCTTCAAACAGGTCAGGCCGGCAGTCCCGGAAGTACACCTCTGAAGTTACCACAGTCGCAAGGTGTCGAAAAGTCAAGCTGGGTATTTTGGAGAACTGGGTGAGACTCGCTGTTCCGTCAAGTTGCAAACGCTGAACCGGCATAAATATAATAACTGTCAGATTTAAATCAACGAATGATTTATGTCCTAAGACGCTCCGTCGATTGGAAATACTATCGATCCCCACGACGCTCTCCACCCTGACCTCGATCCCGGCCAGTTCCATCTCAACTGGCCGGGTTGAACGAGGTGCAGTGTGAGATCAGCCGACGAAAACCCCATCGGTCAGGGCTACGTCACTGAACGGGCTGAGGAGTTGGCCCCCGGTCGGCTCTGTCGTGGTGCCGCTGGTGAACCCGGTGCCCGGATACACATTGACCAACCCGGGCTCATCCCGCCCGGTACCGACCACCACGTTCACCTGGTCCCCAACATCGGACGCGGCCACCGCCACTCGCAGGCCCGCCCCGGACGACCCCAACCCGCTCGGGGTGAACATTGAGACTGGATTGGCGATCGCTTGTACCGCCCCGTCATTGAGGAGTTGCGATCCGCTAAGAACTTCCACCTCGGCCGGGCCACCGGCCCCCGGACTGAGGATCAGATCCTGCTGGCCATTACCGAGAACGTCCCCGATTGCCAGGTAGGCTCCGTCTCGCAAGCTGGAGTTGAAGGCGAAGAAGGCGCCGATGAGGTCGTCCGACGCGGTGAAACCGTTGGTTGTGGCGACCTGGGTTCCGTTGATGACCAGGACAGCCGGACCGCCCCCGTAGCCGGCGGCGATAGCCAGGTCGGGAACTCCGTCTCCATTCAGGTCGCCCACTGCGGTTCGGGCACCCCCGCGGAAATCCGCGTTCACGGACAGGAAATTGTTGATCCGCGTCAGCCCGGAACCTGGGTTCACCTCCGCCGTATTGACCCCGATCGCGGTATAGGGCTGAGCAGTGGCCGCGGCCGCCCCGTTCATGTCGTAGATGGAGATGCGAGGCCCGCCCGATTGATCCGGGGAGACAACAATCTGGTCCCGTCCGTTGCCCAGAAAGTCACCGACGGAGACGAAACCACCGGCAGTGAACAGGTCCGATTGGGCCAGAGGGGGGGCAGGAAGGAACGGGTCGAACGGGGCGACCAGCACCGGATTTCCGGGCGCTCCGCTGAGGACCGTCACCTCGAATGGGGTTCCTGGCCCGGTCGCGAAAATATAGTCCGGGATGCCGTCCCCGTTCACATCGCCCACTGCTGATCTCACGTCGGCCGTGATCGCTCCGAACGGCTGGAGGGTGGCGGTTGGTGACCCGCTGTACTGACCGTTGGCCCCGGCGGTGTACACCAGTACGGTTCCGTTCTGCTGCCCGGACACCAGTACCGGAGTGGGAGTCAGGCTGAGCACCTGCACTGTGACCGTCCCCACGCTTGACACCGTCCCCGCCTGGTCCGCGATGGTGTAGGTGAATGAATCCGTGCCAGAGAATGACCCGATCGCGGTATACGTCGCGATTCCAGTTGTCGGGTCGACGGTGACTGTTCCGTGCTCCGGGGCGGTCACGATCGTGGTCGTCGATGGGGCGAGCGGGCTGGTCCCGTTCGACTCGGTGACATTGCTCAGCAGATTGATCATCACCGGAGTGCTCCCGGTGGCCTGGGCTGTGATGTTCCCGGCCGTCAGGGTCGTCGTGGGCGTGACGATGACAGAGTCAACCGCCGAATTCGAGACTGCCCCGTGAGTATCTGCGATCGTGTACGCAAACGTGTCAGTCCCGACGAACCCCGCATTGGGGGTGTAAGTGACCATCCCGGTGTCGCTGACGGACACGATTCCGTGGGCCGGTTGGGTCGTGATCGCAATGCTACTCAGCACCAGGAATTGGTTGCCCTCCGGGTCGGTATCGTTGGCCGCGACGTTGATGATCACCGGGGTGTTCACCGGTGTCGTCGCGTTGTCCGGGTTGGCAGTGGGGCGATCAACCACGATCATGACCGTTGCTGAGGTCGACAGTGTCCCGTCGTTGGCATCGTAAATGAACGAGTCGGTCTCATCAAACCCGGGGTCCGGGGTGTAGGTGAATGACCCGTCCGGGTTCAGGATCAGTGTGCCGTGGGTCGGTTCGGTCACCACAGTGGCCGTCAGAGTCTTCTTCAGCGGGCTCACATCGTCGGCGAGGACGCCGGGAGCCGAGACCGACAACGCCTGTCCAGGGAAGGCGGCGTAGGTGGAATCGTGCGTGATCGGAGACTGCCCGACGACGGTTCCATTGAGCGTATACCCATTCGCCACGAACGTGGTCACCCCGGGTCCACCGTTCAGTGTTGTCGGCACGGTAATCGGTGAGGAGAGCGTGAAGGTGTTGTTCCCGGTTCCGCCGAGAATGGTCATCGCGGTCACATTCGCCGTTTGGATGGGGACCGACGCGATCCCGGTGATCTGGCTGTTCCCAAGCGTGATGTCCCGGCCAATCGGGTCGCCCGAGTCATCGACGTTCAGGGCGATGCCACCCGTGGTACTCGCGATCTGGACCGCCCCGGCCAGGCCATCGAGAGTCCCCCCGAGGGTGGGGGCCGTGCTGCCGATATTGACCGTGTCGCCACCCGCATCGCCGTTGAGGTCCAGTGGACCAGATGTCCCCTGGATGTTCACCTGGTCAGCACCGACCCCGCTGTGGAGGGTCGTCGTCAACCCGGCAGGGGTGCCGGACACGGTGAACGTGTTCCCGCCCGACCCACCGTTCACGCTCAAGGATCCGAGTCGCGCTCCAGTGAAAGAAATCGTCGCCGGTGCCAGGCCGCTGACCGACCCGGCAGTGATCGTGGCCGTTTGCCCGACGGTGTCCGAGGAATCGTTCAGGCTCAAGGCGGTGGTCCCGGATGTGCTCCCCACAGTCACTGGGCCGGCGACCGCCTGCATCGACCCGGCGTCTCCGACCTGAACGTCGTCGCTCCCGGCGTCACCGTCCACCATCAGGGGGCCGGTCGTTGCCAGGATGGTGACGGTATCCGCCCCTGCACCGGAATGAAGGGTGGTGGTCATGACCGGGGCCGTATTCACGACCGTGATCGAGTTTCCTCCGCTCCCACCCAGGACGGTCAGGGCGCTCACCGAGCCGGCTGTGTACGTGATGTCGCCGGGGGCGAGACCGATCACGCTCGACCCGTCGAGGGAAAAGGATCGACCGGTCGTGTCGTGCGTGTCGTCGACGGTCAGGCTGGTCGTTCCACTGGTGCTTGTCACGGCGACCGACGAATCGTCCGTGATACCCTGGACACCGTTTGCCGCTCCGCCGACGGTGACCGTATTCGCCCCGGTTCCGGTGTCGATCATCACCGGCTCGTTCGCCGACAGGATGGCCACGGTATCGTTCCCGTTGCCGGTGTTGATGGCAAGCAAGCTGATCCCTGTCTCCGGACCCTGGACGGTGTTCGCGTTGTCGGACACCCACCCAGACGGGAGAGTGGGGCTGAGCGTGATTGTCTCACCGGTGTCGTGGAAGGTGTATTCGCCAGCAGCGAACGAGACGGTCAGGGTGTTCGTCACCCCACTGCTGTCATTATAAGTGAGAGTCGCGTTTCCCGCATCGAATGTAAGGACCGCCGGAACGGAACGGCTCTCCAGGTGTTCGAGCACAAGCCTTGATCGGGGGCGACGCGTCGGAGCAGAAATCGGGGGGGCGAGAATACGGGACCGCTGAGGGGGCATCGGGGGATCTCGCGACAAGGGGGGCGGAGTCGGACGGGAGGGGAAATGAGGGGCAGGTAGGCGGGATACCAGCCCCGAGGGGTTTTCATCGGAAACCCTGGGCGGACCTTGAGAGGATCCGCCCGGGTCAGCAGACCGGTATCAGGAGACAATCACCGGGGCGTAGTCGAAGTCGGAGTAGTTGACTGGCTGAAGGGTCGGGTTGGCGAAGGTGATCTGCCCGTTCCCATTGTCTGTGCCGGTTGCCGAACCTTCGTGGACTGTCAGGCTATTGTTGGTTCCCATCCCCCCATCAACTGAGATGACACTGGCCGCCGACGCGGTCACCGCGAAGGTGTTTCCGGTCGACCCACCATTTCCCGCCAACACAACCATGCTGCCGAACTGAGCCGCACCGGAGATGGCCAGTGCCCCCTCCGAGCCCGACTGCGTGATGAGCGAGTCGCTCACGGTCCAGGCCTCGTTGACGGCATTGTCGGTGTCGTTGACCGTCAGCACGTTGTTGCTACTCGAGCCGTTGGTCAGGTTCACTTGCACATTCCCTGCCAGACCATACAGATTGCTGTTCAACCCCACGTCCAGTTCGTTACTACTCCCCGCCAGATTCAGGGTTAGCATACCACCAGCCGCGCTGCCCTCCAGGTCCACGTAGACCTGTCCGGACCCGGTGGTGATCGAGACATTCGCGATGCCGGAGTAGTCGAGGTTCAGTGCATTCAAGGCGATGTTCCCGACACTGACCGACCACTCCGCGAGGCTGGTATCTCCCGCATCGGTCACATTCAGGGTGTTGGTTCCGGCCCCGCCGAGTAACGTGATGACCGCATTCTGGTTCGCCAGGTTGGACATGTTGAACACGTTCGCCCCGGCCCCCCCGTTGAGCGTCCAGAGGCTCCCAGCGTTGGTGCTGACGATATTGAACGTGTCGGCCACAGAGCCGCCGGTGAGCAGTTGGAAGTTCGAGAAGGCAAGCGTCTGCCCACCGGACACATAGGTCAGGTTCCCACCCGCCTCGTCCACCGTCCACGTGGCGGTTGCATTCTGCCCGATCAGAGAATTGCTCGTACCCCCGGCCGCGATAATGGTGGTGATGTTGGTGAACGCGCTGATGAGCGGTCCGGTTCCTGCGAATCCGACCGATGAGCCCATCCCCGTCAATGCGATGGCCGTCGGACCCGCAGCGGCCGAGTAGTCGATCGTGTTCGCCCCGGCCCCGCCGTTGATCGAGCCGGACACCGACCCGCCAATGAAGGCGAAGTCATCGGCACCGGACCCGCCGGCCAGGTTGGCGAACACAGAGAATGCCGGCCCGCCGGTGATGGTCCCGGTGTTCGTCCCGGTGATCCCCCAGGCCGTCGTCGTGTTCGGCCCGGTCAGAGTCGAGGTGGCGCCATCTCCGACCAGGGTCGCGATGTTCGTGAAAGTCCCACCGATGTCGGTGGCGGTTCCGGCGGCGGCCCCGGTCATCGTCACCCCGACCGTCACGCTTATCCCGGAATAGTCCAGAGTGTTAGACCCGCTGCCGCCGATGATCGAGCCGGTCACCGACCCGCCGCTGAAAGCGAAGGTGTTGTACCCCGACCCACCGGTCAGGTTGGCGAACGCCGAGAACGCCGGCCCGCTAGTGATGGTCCCGGTGTTCGGCCCGGTGATCACCCAGGCCGTCGTTGTGTTCGGCCCGGTCAGAGTCGAAGTGATGCCATTTCCGACCAGCGTCGCGATGTTCGCGAATGTCCCGCCGATGCTGGTCGCGGTTCCGGCCGCGGCCCCGGTCATCATCACCCCGACCGTCCCGCTTGCACCGGAATAGCTGAGAACATTCGTTCCGGCCGCCCCGTTAATCGAGCCGGATATCGACCCGCCAGTAAAGGCGAACGTATCGGCCCCGGACCCACCGGTCAGGTTCGCGAACTGACGGAACGTGTCTGCTCCCACGGTCCCCGCGCCAATCCCGCTGATCCCCCAGGCCGTCGTCGCATTCGGGCCGATCAACGTGTCCCCGGCCACCGCTGCCCCCTGGAAGTCGTTCATCCCGGTGAACGCTGCCACCACCGCTGCCCCGCCCGTGGTCTGCGTGACCGCCATGCTGGCCAGGTTGACGGTCACTCCCCCACTGATGGAGCTGAACTGGAGGGAGTTGGTTGTCCCGCCCCCGCCTGTCACCGTTCCAGTCGTGTTCCCGGCCCCGGAGTACGAGTACGTGTTGGTGCCCGTCCCACTGGTCAGGTTGTCGAACGCCGAGAACGCTGGCCCGCTGGTGATGGTCCCGGTGTTCGGCCCGGTGATCACCCAGGCCGTCGTCGCGTTCGACCCGGTCAGAGTCGATGTCGCGCCATCTCCGACCAGGGTCGCGATATTCGCGAATGTGCCGAGATCGGTCGCGGTTCCGGCCGCGGCCCCGGTCATCGTCACCCCGACCGTCACGCTTATCCCGGAATAGTTCAGTGTGTTTGACCCGCCGCTGCCGATGATCGAGCCGGACACCGACCCGCCCGTGAAGGCGAAGGAATCGGCCCCGGACCCACCGGTCAGGTTCTCGAATGACCAGAAGGACGGCCCACCGGTGATACTCCCGGAGTTCGCCCCACTGACGACCCAGGCCGTGGTCGCGTTCGTCCCAGTCAGGGTGTCCGACCCGCTACTTCCGACGAGGGCGGTGATCCCGGAAAATGTCCCGCTGATACCGGTTGCGGTCCCGGCTGCGGCTCCGGTCATGTTGACCGATACTGCGACTGCTCGGCTGGCATAGGTGAGGGTGTTGGTCCCGGCACCGCCGACGATCGAACCGGTGAGGACCACCCCGTTGCCACCGAGGTTGAATGTGACATTGCCCGACCCGCCGTTGAGGTTCGCCTTGGAACTGGCAGCGACCGTGAAGCTGTCGTTCCCGCCATCCCCGTTCACCGTCATGTTGCTGCTGGTCAGGGTACCGTTGAGCGTGAACGCGGTGGCCGCCGTGTTGGATCCGTCGATCGTCACCCCGACCCCGCCGAACGAACCGCCGGTGGCCCGGTAGGTGATGATCGCGGGTGCAAGCCCGGTGATCGTACTGGAGGTGATCTGAACGTTGGGGTCCGCCGCTGTGCTGGTGGCATCTGTGACGGTCAACACTTTCGCGGTGCCGGTACCCTCATCAATGAGCAGGGCTCCGTTGATGTTGTCGAGCCCGACAGAACCGTTGCCCGTCGTACCAACGGTGACCGTATCGCTACCGGACGTGGACTTGACCGTGGTGGCCCCGCTCGTGGCCTGGACGGCGACCGTGTCGTTCCCGCCGAGGGTGTCCACTTCGAGGGCCGTGCTCCCAGTTGTCACATCGACCGTGAAGTTGTTGACCCCCAAGTTCGAGCCGATGACCCGCAAGCTCCCGATGTTGCTGGATGTCAGCGTCTTCGCGCTGGGCAGCATCCCCGTGACCTGGGTGGCCGTGATCGTGGACGTCGAGCCAGTCGCGGCCAAGGAATTACTGACCACGATCGCGTTGGTCCCGCTCCCGCTCCCGGTCACGGTCACGTTCCCGTCGATTCCTGCAAGGGTGCCACTGTTGGTCGGGGCGTTCGACGAGAGGTTGGTCGTCAGGCTCCCGGTCGATGTGACGGTGATGTCGGCGGCAATCGAGCGGATGTTTGCGACGTCGGAGCCCCCTCCAAGGTTCACGCTGATGCTGCTGACACCGGCGGTCGGCCCGGTCACCGTCTCGGTCCCAACCCCGGTCCAACCGGTCGGGATGGCCGAGATCCCCACCACGTCATTGATGACGTAGTTCGCCCCTGAGACCGTGATCGTGAAGTCATTGTTCTCGGAACCGGCGGTGTAGGCAAGCACACCAGTGGTCAGGGTGAGGGTGGCCGGCGTACACCGGTCCTCCATCCCTTCCAGCCTGAGCGCGGCTTGACGAGGAAGGCCACAGCGGGTCCTTATTGTCCGCGGGCGGGGCTGGAAAAGCCGAACCAACTGACTCAGCCAGTGATGCTTCGAAATCATGCCGTATGCTCCTCTTCGGGGGGACGGGATACGCCGGCCGACTCATTCGCCGGAGAGCGTGAAGTGGCCACGGCCTGGCGACCAGAGTGCGAAGGGAGCGATCTGGAGGGGGTTCGTGGGTGTTCAGGCATTTCCTAGAACAGCCAACGAGCGGAACGAAAGAGAAGTAATTGAGAATTGGATGAAACGACCAGAAAATCGTTTGAGATTCAGACTGGGCTGCGCGTTTTCAGAGCCGGCGCGAGACCATGTCGGGCTTTTCGCTGCGGGAGACGAATTGACGGAGGTCAACTTCTGCGGCTAGCCTCAGTTCCATGATTCCAGCAGAAGACATCGACGGCTCAGACTCGCGACTCACTTTCATATGCTGACAGCGTGCACTCGATCGACGGCTGGCTGGCCTTCTGCTTGCAGGCAGGATCGCTTGGATTCCCCTGATCCTTCGAATCCTTCCCGATCAAACCACTTCAGATTGGCCGAGACTCTGACGCTCAAATGTTCGGTGACCAGCTCATCGCCGTGCCGGAACACGATGCATTGGCGATGACCCCGGGCGCTCGGTGAAGCGGGGAGTTTGGCGGCAGTGGTCGTGGGTCGAATCCAGGGGGTTGGGACAGGGGCAGTATGGCGACCCGCGCGGAATGTACCCAGCCACAGGAATTGTTGTAAGCCGTAAATCCCACGCCGGAAGCAAGTTGTTGCCTCCCCGAGGATGAAGTCTTCGAGGTCGTTCCTCGATCAGTACCTCGACACGAGGTCACGGTCCATTGCAGTAGCAATGGACTCGTGCGTGTCAAACCACACTCAGGCAGACGCCAGGAAATGACCTAGATGTCCATCTCGTAAATCTCTGGGCAGTCGTACTTCCTGGCTTCCCAAGAACTTACGTCATGAGGGCACCGTGAATGCTGCCCAAGGACTTATGAAATGGACATCTAGCACGATCGTGGGCGGGGGTGCCACGGGCGGCT
>PLDW01000092.1 GCA_003136315.1 Gemmataceae bacterium
GGGGTCGGGACGGCCAAGACGGTCAGTTCCGCAAGGCTGACGATGTCCTTCGAGTACGTCGGCCCTGCCCGCCCCGAGGAGGCCCGCGCGTTTGGGCTCATCTGATGCGTACCTTCATCGCGGCCAAGATCCACGGGGTCACGGTCACCGGCTGCCACCTCAACTACCACGGCTCGCAGTCTCTGCCCGTCTCACTCATGCAGGCGGTGGGCATCCTGCCCTATGAGCAGGTCCATGTGGTCAACCTGAAGAACGGCCGGCGATGGATCACCTACGCCCTCGCCGGGCCGGAGGGCGTTTGCACGCTCAACGGCGCGGCGGCCCACAACGGCGAGCCGGGGGACGAGTTGATCGTCATGGCCTACCGGCAGGAGGAGCGGTTCACCGGGGCGAAGGTCGCGTTTGTCACCCACGACAACCGGCTCCGGGAAACGCTCGCCTACCCCGCCGAGGAGGAGGTCATCCATGACCCCGCTGAGAGTGCTGGAACTCGGTAACTACGTGGTCCCTGCCTACGCCGGAATGATCCTGGCCGAGCAGGGGGCGGATGTCCAGAAGTGGACCAACGGGAAAGACCCGATCCTCGGGTGTCGCTCGGGCGCGGAACTCTGGGCCTGGATCAACCACGGCAAGACCCTGCTAAACCGCCCTGCCGCCTCGCTGGCGGGCGATCCCCCCTCGGTCGATATTGTGATTGACAATTTCCGACCAGGCACACTGGCGGGCTGGGGGGTTGATCCGGTAGCCTTGGCCGAGCGGCATGGCTGGGTGTGGGTGTCGATGCGAAGTGAGGTCGGCGAGCGGTCGTTCGATCTCATCACCCAGGCCCGTAGCACAGCCGAATACGCTCCGCACATCCCGTTCTGGCTGGGGGACACCGCGGGCGGGCTGTGGGTGGCGTTCAAGGCACTGGCGATGCACGCTGCGGGACGGCCGGGGCACTACGTTCTCGGCCAGGCGTCGTGCCTCCAGAAGCTCGTGGAGGGGGAACTCTGCGTCGAGCGTCCCGAGCCTCTACCGGGCAACGTGGTGCCCTGGGACGCCGACCCGTATCGGATGTGCGACGGCGCGGCGGTGGTGGAGTACAAGGGCGACCGGCTGGAGGAGCCGATCCGGTCGCGGGAGTGGAAGCTGGCGAACCTGTGGCATGTGAAGGGGCGGATGCGGGTGTGAGATGGGAGTGATTCATCGGCAATCAGGGCTGCCCCACTGCAATCGAATGGCGGTGCGGCGCTGGTCTACGTCCAACAGCGATTCGGTGGGGCTAACCGAAGCTGGGATGATGCTACTCAGAAACGACACGGGTTTTTCAAACATACCGCCGCAAGTAACGTGGATTCCCTTACTTGAGCAGGCAGGGACGGAAGGACTAGCATGTGAGGGGATGGCTGACATGACGCCAGCGTTTACAGCGGGACCAAGGGTCGAGAATTCCAAACTGCGCAAGGAACCAACTCCTCCACGTCCTCAATCTGACCCGATCAGCTTCTTCCGCACGGTACACTCCGACCGGCGGATCACGAGGGTGACGAACTGCCACCACGTGATTCGCCGGCCAGGCACAACGAACTCAAGGTGAGGGTCATCAGTAATCATCATCATCATCATCAGTTGCCCTTAGTCCCCGCAGGAGGGGTACCAAGATATCAAGGTATTCCTGCAACTTCCGCACGCGCCGGACGCTGATCGCAGAATCCGGGTTGCCGAGGAAGCCGAACAGGAACCGAGGAGTCTCGCCCTTTCCGATAGACAGAACAGCACGATGGCGGCTGACTAGTTCGTCGGGTACGTCCTGGCCCAAGTGCTTCAAAAGTTGGAGTAGGCGGGAATCGCGATCCGGGTGGCACACCACCTGCCATCGCTGTCCGCCGAGTTGATCGGGCAGATCGCCGTAATCGGGGATTGGAAACTGTCCGTCGGCCCGGACGTAGATCGAGTATTTCCGGACCAGCAGACCGCATCGGTCGACCCGGAGGTATGCTGCACTAAAACCGAGCCATTGCTTGACCGTTCGCATTACCAAACCCCGGGGTTTCAAGCAAGCTTGGTACTTCGTGAGGTCGGCCAACACCGACTTCGTGAGTCGGCTGGATACGACTGCGAACTCGTCTTCCTCCGCCTGGGCTAGCTCCTTCCCAATGACCTGGGCGAGAGTGCGGAGGCGGGCGATTTCTGTCTCGGTAAACGCCCAGGCCTCCTGGCGTGCGGCATACAGGGTGCCAATCAATTCACCGGTGGCCGACCGCAGCGGTAGCCCCACACCGCTGGGATATCGCTGACACCGAGCACGGACGAGACTGTCCTGGTCCATGCGAATGTTGGCCTGGAAGGACTTGTCCCGGTCGCCTTCGAGCGAGATCACCTCGTCTCCTGTTCGTAGGACAGCGGCACTGAGACCTGGGGAATCCTCAGTACGAAACAAAGCGTCCCGGTCGCCGCCGATACCGGTTGTGCAAGCCAACCGCCGAAGGACCGGTACGGGCGGGCCGACTGACGGGACCAAATCATCAAGGAGACGGATTGCAGCCTGACACCGACCACCGAGGCAACCAGAAACAGAGAGATGATCCAGGTAGAATCGGGCGAGAGCATCGACGGAACGTGGGCCAGGGAGCCCCCAGAAAACCGTCTCCCTAGCCCGCTCTACACGTCGGGCGGTCCGCTCGAACAGGTATGCACCGAGCCGGTTAGCAGCCTCCGATACGAGGTACACAATGAACGGATCAAACTGGAACTCCTCGCCGGTGTGGACGAACCGGA
The DNA here is from genome assembly GCA_003136315.1 of Gemmataceae bacterium. Classification (GTDB taxonomy): domain Bacteria; phylum Planctomycetota; class Planctomycetia; order Gemmatales; family Gemmataceae; genus Urbifossiella. The sequence continues at coordinate 2,761 of PLDW01000092.1, forward strand.
GTACCCCAGACACCTCCCGGCCAGCCACGATTGGGACCGCGAGATAGGCGATTTTGCCGTCTCCGAACTCTCTATCGAAGAAGGCTAGGTTTTCCCACCGCGGCGGCTCGTCCCGATCGACACTGGTGAACCCATCTGGGTGAGAGAGTTCCTCCCGTAGATCGCAGATCCGGATTGCCCTCCGGTGCTTGGCCACCCACCCGATCATTCCCACACCGTAGGGGAATCCGCGCTCCAATTGGGGATCTGTTCGCCACTCCGGGGAGTGCCCGTGGGCGGCAGCCGGCTTGTAGCACCCAGTGTCCGGGTCGCGCAGAAAGAGCATCGCGTACTGCCCCCCGCCGACGATCCGGACGAGTGCCTCCAACACGTCCTGGTACAACGGTTCAGAGTCCTTGAGGCGCTCGGGAGACTCCTTGCCTGGGTCGGTGGACTCAGTCGCGAGATGAGACTCCAATTGGTCGGCGTGGCGCTGCCGAACGAATCTCTGCTCAAGTTCGTTGAACTCGGCGTCCACGAGGAAGCTCTTCAGCACCCGAGCGGGCTGGGCGAGAGCCTCCTCGATAGCCCGCCTGAATGCCAGAGGGAATGGCCTCCTGTATTCCCAGTCCAGATTGAGTACCCCGACCACGTAGCCGTCCACCTCGATCAGGATGGCCGCAACTGCCCTGGCCTCTGGGGCAACCCGCTTGTAGTGGATTGATCTCCGCACCCCGTCGATTTCCTGGTACTGGCGTTCGGTGTCCTCATACCACTGCGACCTCCGGCAGATGACTGCGGTGCCCGAAGCCGTCTCCTCATCCACTGGGATTTGGTCGTCCGGCTCCTCGTCTGTGTAGCCATACATTCCCGAACGGAGCAGGTAATTACGGTTCGGGCCAACGATGCGTAGGAGGCTGCGGCAGACGCCGGGAATACTCCTGCACGCCCAGCGTACCAACTGGTCACCCAGTTGGAGGAGTTTCTGGTGCCGTCGTTCGATCCGTGTGTCGATCTGTTTGAAGTCGAACTGCTGAATCGGGAACGCCTCGGTCACCTGGCCGGTGTAGCCCGCTCGGAGCCAACTGACGGTGGGTTCGGCCAGTCGAGCGATCCGCTTGAGTACGCCACCCAACTCACACTGCCCAATCTCATCGGCCTCGCTCGGAAGAACGTTCGGGGTCTTGACGTGGAGGGCGATTACCGCAGCAACCCGGCCATCGGGACCCTTGATCGGTAACTTGACGACGCCCTTGACCTGTGCCAGAAACCTCATGTAGGACTCGAACTCCGCCCCGGGATACATCCGCGAGGCTGGGTTGTTTGAGGAGGCAGCCTCCTGGAAATCCGGATCGGCAACCGAATCCGCTACGATCTCGATCTGGCCGTACCTCATCACCCGAGAGCTGATACCCAGTGTAGCTGGGTACCGGCGGGGCATTTGTCCAGCATGAACGCGAGCGACGACGTCCAACCAGTCTGGGTCGTCGCCCTGCACCGCCAGATCGCCGGCGAAGCACTCACCGGGTCTGCCCAGGAACGTATTCACCTCGTGCATGAGGAGCTGAATCAAGCGTTCCAACTCCTCCTGGTAATTGGTCCGGTCGCCCGCCCGCCCGGCAGCCTGTTCCTTGAACCAATCGTAGATCTCCGTGGCGGAGTTCACACGATCATCCCAGTAACCTCTATACCGGGGACGATTGTTTGAGCTGACTCGGAAGAACCGCACACGGCGACCCGTGGGTGGCCCTACTCGGCCTGTAGGAGGTAGCCCGACCAGCGCTGCCGCGTCAGCTAGGTGGGTCACGACCGCCATAAGCAAACTGCTGTCGGCCACGGCCCGTTCCTCGTCGATCCACTGGCCAACACACGACACGGTGACGTGGTCAAGTGGTTCGTACACCACTCCGGCGTCTGGGTCGGCGGGAATCCGGTCAGGGTTCCCAGAGACAACGAACAAACGTACCCCACCGGGGCGAACTCGAACCTCCTGTGGCCCAAGGACAGTCGAGGTCATGGAGTGTTCATAAAGACGATTCGTGAGGTGGTTAATCGCCGCATGGCAACCACCGGCCCCCAGGGCAAGAGTGAGTTTCCGGCCGAGTTGATCGACTGGGAGCAGATCGAGTGATTCTGGGCCGAACGCCCCGCTAAACAATACATCCGGCGGAAGCGGTTGCCCATTGGTTGCAGCCAACAGCCCGATGGCGACAGCCAATTCGTAGGACCACCCGACCAAGTATGCTGGCAGCCCGACCGCCCAATCCGAGTATTCCCCAGGCCACTTGGCCAGCAAGTCGTGTAGGAACTCCCGAGGCTCAAGCCGAAGCCCTCCGCTGGCGCGGGCCGGCAACCCAAGCCGATCGGAAAGAGCTTGCAGCGCGGTGTCGTTAACCTCTGGATAGATGCTGTGCGTCGGTTCGTTCGTCGTACGCACCTGGAGGTGATAGATCCATTCCCGCTCGCGCCGGTTCGCGACCCCGTAGAAATCATCCTCCGACGGGAACAGGTCGGGGTCCGGCCAAGGCTCAGCGACCGCCGGGAATGCGACGTAGACTGGGGCCAATGTCGCTATTGGAAGCAGTGGACGAAGCCCTCGCGCCAGGTTGGGGCCGATTGTCGGTGACGCGGATTTGGCAATTGGCGGGGTCATGGGAGAGCCGGACCTTGAGGACGAGGAGAAGTTCTTGTTCGCCGCTTCGTCGAAGTGGACCGGACTGTGTCCCGGCTGGTTTGTCAGCGTGGTACGCAGAGACCTTCAACTCGACACCTTCGAACCGGGCGAGGTGCGGAGCATTGTTCCCGGGGACATGCGTACTGTTCGCGGCTGGAAACCGGAGTTGGGCTCGATAGGCTCTCCCCGGACCAATTGGCCGGAACCACTCGATCCAACCGTGGATCTGACCTTCGGCGTCTGCGAGCGTGACGGTGTGAATTCCAGGATATGCCCCAGAGGAGCCGGCGGCGACTCCGGTCACCCAGTCGCAAACGTGAACCCAGGGTACAGGGGGGAGCCAACACTTCTCCTCCTTCAGTTGAACGAGGGAGGTCCGCAGCAGAGCCCGGTCAAACCGGAGCGGGGCTGGGCATCGCGACTGGAGGGTTTCCCAGATATCTGGAGGTGGAACCGGTTCTCCAGTCCGCAGTTGGCGGAACACGTTCGTGGTCTGAATCAGTTGTTTGTCGGTTAGCTCGGAGCGCGCTGCCTGGGGCAGGTCGCTGCCGGCCTTAAGGCCAGCAATCCCATTCTCCGGGGACTTGCTGTCTGGGAATTGCGAAGATTCGCACATACTGAACTCGCACATAGGTTGATAGGTTGGGCGGGGAGAGGTTGGGCATGACACCTACCCTGGGTCGGGCCGTGCCGGCCGCCGGGTTCGCGGTGGCAAACCATACTTTTTCTGCAATCGCTCGGGCTTCTGTCTGATCTCCTCTTGCAGTTTGCTCACGATGGGGGGAATCGAGTCTGCCTTGAGGGGCTTTAGCTGCAGCAGCAGCAACACCAATTCGGCGACCTCCTTCCAAACAACTCCTTTCTTGTGGCTTGCGATAGATTGGACCATTAGTAGGACGCAATCTCGACGCAGCTTCGGGTGACGGAGTTCCGGTCTGTACGATTCATCTTCATAACAGTTGCCTTCCTCGATCGACTCTTTGCCTTGGCTTATCGTCTCCAGAAATTCGTGTGGCTTGGGAGCGAATCGTTCTCTCCTACTTGTCTGCTCCTCGGCGTACTCCCTAAAAGTCCACTCGGCGATGTTACGAGCGACTGTGCCGAGATAAGCAGCCCGATCACGGATCGGCGAGGTGTCATTGAAGTCCCGCCGCATCTGCATCCAGAGTTTGAGCCCAGCGGTTTGGACACTATCGTCGAATCCATCCCAGATGCCAGTGCGCCGAAATGCTCGGCGCAACTCGTCCTCCAACACCTTATAGAGCGTAAGAAACTCCCTCTTGAGTACCGGATCAATGGGTCCGGAGAATTCCTTCGCCCCTCGCGGTTCTACCTGGAGTTGCATCTCCAGAGCTTCCATCTCCGCGATTGACTCTGCGGAGAGAACGAGACGCTTGAGTTGGCCCAGCGAACATGGATCCCCACCCAACTCGTCCTCGTCCGCTAGCAACTTCTCCAGGATTGCGTCGATGGCTTCTTTCGATAGCATAGCCCGTTCCTGAAGGACGGCGCGGACGTGCCTGAGCCACTCTTTGTAGGCCGAGAGATCATCGGCATCGGACATCTCCTTCCCCGCAGTCTCAGGAACAAAGCACAATAAGGGCCGCTCTCCTGGCCCTGGCTCCTCACATGGCAGTTGTTCCCGCTCGTCCATCACAGCCTCACGGTTGGGCCTCGTGTCGCATCCTCGATGCCGTTATTGATGTACCAGGAACCTGTTCCCGCCTGTCGTTGTGGTATGCGTAGGAGCGGTTCGCCACCGCTCTGTTGAAGTAGTGGCGCGGGATTAACAAAGTGGATGAAAAAATGTCGTTGTGTACTCGGGCCGACAGCCCAACGCTGGTCCGCAACCCGATGCACAGCATTCGGTTGCAACGCGATCGGTCACGTCCAAAAAACGCCGTCCGCATTGGCACTTTCCCGCGGGGATGACCAGAGCCCCGCTCGCGCACATCCTGGCTTGATGAGCGACTTCCCAGTGAGGCCGCAAATAAACCAAATCGTCCCGGATTGTTAACCTCGTCTTACATCTACGTTAACAAGCGGACAAAGAACCCCTCCCAATCTGCCCACCCTGTCTGCGTGCCCGGAATCACACGATGACCAATCCTACCCGACCGGTGGCCCGTGGGCCTCCGAAGCCGCGGGCCGCTGCCCGCAGCGGCTCTTCGGAACGACCAACTGTCAGACTGGACAAACGTAATCCCACCCTAAGAACGGGAGATCACATGCGATTTAGTTCCACACCAACTAGTGGTGGCAACCGACCGCCGACCATCGTGGTCGTCGCGATCTGCAAGGCCGGCATCGTCATCCTCTTACTGGTCTACTGGCTACTGCTCGTCGGGCAGATTTACGGGCTGCTGTACCCGAAATCGAACGTGGGCAAGTTCATGGCCGTCACGGCCTATCTGATGATCGTGACCTTCCTGACGAGGAAAGTCTACAAGCTCTGGTCCAAACGCAAGCACCGTAAGGGACACGGTGGGGGCAGATACCCTCACCGTAGGCCGAGGTCATCAGCGTGACTCGGATAAAAGAGTTGTGGAGGGCTGCCGACTTTCGGCAGCCCTCCACAACGGGCCGCGATCCACGTACACTACGCGGAAGCGTGGCCCGTTCGATCCGCGATCGGCCGCCTCACCCAACATAGGGCCTTCGGGTGGAAAGCTTCGTGATGCAGGTCGCCAACGGGAAGGTAGGGCATTAATAGGGTGCGGTGTGCGCGTCCGTCATATGGGCCGACGCAGTGAACCGAACTGGGAACTGATCCTCCCGCGGTCATCACCCAGCTCATTCGACCGCCGCCGAGAGTAACCCATCCGGCACCTCGAACAGCAGT
>PLDW01000084.1 GCA_003136315.1 Gemmataceae bacterium
CCCCCCCCTCCCGTTTATACGTCCAATCGTCTTGCCATAGATGTGACAGCGTCAACGGGAGGGCGAGGCTCCTGCCGAGCCGTACCACTCACGCTCGGCAGGAGCCTCGCCCTCCCGTTAGACCGATGCTTGCTTCGGGAATGAGACAGCCTCTGCGGGTTCCTGTATGAGAGGTGGTTCTACTGGAGACGGGTTCGAGCGACCGAACCGGCGTTACGGAGCATCTTTTGTAATTCCGTAACTCTGGGGAAGGCTTCGTGAATCGCTCCAAGGGAGGAGGTGATCAGCCTGTTCGGGCTGTACGAGTTACTTAAAAACGGGGGTGGAATGAAGAGCTGGCATCGGGTTCGCTCCTCTGGCATCGTATCGCTCTGGAAGACCGATCCTCAGCCATAGTGTTTGAATAGACAGCCATTCAGAAAGATGCGATCGAGCTGTGCCTACCTCGTCTTACGTTGCTGGCGTTCGCAACGAAGTGAGGCAACACGCAGCCTTCTCGCGAATCCGAGACGAACCGGTTAATTTGAGGTCTCGCCCGAGTTTGAGAAGATGGAAGCTGAAATCGCCCCCTCGACAGCGAGTTCTTTCCCGTGATTGGGAAGTTGAGATCCTTCCCTCATCGGGTATGAGCTATGTTGACCGGAGGCAGTATCACAAATTCAGGGCCGACAGTTGCTATACCCATTCGCTTCCCTTATCCTGTCCGGATGGATTTTGCGGACCGATTACGGACAGTATGCCCAACACGCGGAGGAGTGCCATGACGCTCAACTCTCTGCTGGAGCCGGGAACGGTCGGGGTTGACAACGATCCGGAGGGTAGCCATCTTCTGGAGCCGCAATCGCAATCCGAGCAACAGACGGCCAAGGTCGGCCCCGTGAATAAATTGAACCCTGTCATGGTCGATAAGCTGGAAGTACCGCCCCTGGTCCGGGCGATGCTAGCACGGCTTGTTACCCTGTCCTCTGACGAACTGCTCGAATACGAACGAGAATTCAAGCTGAGCTATTACTACGAAGGTCACTGCGTCGCCGTGCGTGCGACCTCTTCCGGCCCGGAGGTGGTGGCATACGGACGCGACGACGAGGTTCTCACGATTGTGAGGTCGCTCCCAACCTCGGAGTCGCAACGCATTACAATTGTTGACCCAACACCTCTGGTAGCCATCGCGGGCCAACTTCCTCGCCCGATGCCGAGTCAGGTCGGCTAATTCGATATTGCCTCAGTCGTTCAAGCCAAGGTTGCCAGCGACCCACGAACCCGATACCCTTCCCGGATCGGGTGGGCTTTCGGTCGGCCTTCCCCGCCCTACATCCCGCCCCGGGTGGCCGAGCGAACCTCTCTAATGCCCCGGCAGTCGTTTCCCCACCTCCGACTTGTTCGCCACGGGCACCCCTGTCCTCAACCGCGGGTGGAACTTCCGGTGGACACGCTCCACGGCAGGTTCCAGATGCCATTTATCTTGGACACAGGTGCGGCCATCTCGCTCATCCCTGCGCCCGTGGCCTCTCGCCGCGGAATCGTCTTCCCCGCTTGGCAGACCTTCATGAGAGCCCACGGACGATGCAAGGACGACTGTCAGGCCACCTCGGCGAGATCGTGACTACGTTCCTGGACCGAAGCCTTCGCATCCCTTGTTTCTTCTATCTCCCTCAGGCCGAGCCTTTAGCGGGAACTTGAGGCGGCCGGGCGCCCGGAATGTGGACGAGTGGATCGACGAGGTCGCAGGCGAGGGCAGGGATTTGGCCCACCCGTGGGTACTTGGTCGCCTTGGGTTCATGAATCGCTTCCACGTCCTGGTCGAACCACTACAGACCACGATCTGCTCGGACGGATTTCGTCCACCCCCACCTCGCCGGAGGTGGTGGTGGTTCTGGGCATAGTCTTGGCAGGGGAATGATTCTGCCCGCTTCCTCGGTCAGACCTGTTTGCGTTCGATCCTCGTTGCAGACAGATGGCACCAGTGCTTTCACCCTCCTCTCTCGGATGCCCCGACCAGCGCCAGCACAGCCCGGCGGAGCGGTTCGGGGAGCCTCGTCCACGCTCGACCACCCGGCGAGGCTAGGGTCGGCCGCATTACCAGCCCGCTACGGGGTCGAGGGTCGAGGTGGTGTACTATTCGGTCTTGAAAACCGGATACGGGCTTGCCCCGTTCGTGGGTTCGAATCCCACTCCCTCCGCTCAAAATCAAGGGAATCCAGGGGATACGGAAATCTCCAAGAACTCGCGAAAGGGAACAGAACGCACTGGAAAGAACCCAGTGGGAACGGTCCGGATGCAAATCGGATGCAAACAAGAGGCGTCCACGGAGGGGGGAGGAAGCGTCCCCGAATCCCTCTCCCGGTCGTGGTCGCATCTCCCCGATCACATCAAGATGGCTGTTCTCGCCCTGGTTGAGCCCTACCGGCATCTCGGGGCGGGTGCGGGGTGATCTTCTCCACTGTGGTCGCATCGCCGAGGGGTGGGAAAGCCCGCCCCTCGGTTCTTATCCGGTGCCCACTACGAAGCTACGAAGAACGAAAATGACGAAGAAAGCCGCCCTTTCCCCATCGTGGGCGGAGCAGGAGACGGGGGTTTACGAGCTTACGAAGAACGAAATTGACGAAAGAAGCTGCCCCAAAGAGGTGGCGGGCACTGGCTTGAAGTCGGTTAGATGGCGCTTTCCTGTAGAGCTGCGGGCGATTACAGTAGGTGGGCTGGTCGCTCTAGAAAGGTGAACTATGCCCACCACCATGTACTACCTGAAGGATCATCTCGGCAACGTAAGTGGGCCATTCTCCAGTCCAACCCTCAAAAGACTGGCTGCTGAGAAGAAGATTGATCTATCATGGCAGGTCAGCATCGATCGAGTCAAATGGCATATCGTGGCTAAGGCAAAGAACCTCTTAGATGAATTAGAGACCGCACTGACCTCCAACTTGTCCACCGAGGGGAAGTATCGCAGCCTCTCCCGGCAAGAGGTCGTGGCCCTTTTCCTGGACAAATTCGTCCTGAACAACGAGAACTTCAAGGACTCGTTCGCGTTCTTTCAACCGCTCCGACGATTGTGGGCCAGGCTCACCCTGCCGAAAGATTTCGTCATCACTGAGGTGACCGCGGCAGGGGTTCAGCACATGAAATACAACGTGGGGACCGGCGAAGCCCACGAGATTGATCAGAAAGAGGTTAGATCTGATATATCGGCAGGTGTCAAGCGATTTAACTGGTTCCTGTGGCTCTCTGCTGTGCTGGGAACGGTCTGGGTGTTGTGGATGCTGAAGGACTTCGTCACGCATTTCAGCCTTACGTGGGGAACCCTGAAGACCATCCTTTTCGCTGGGATCGCCTTGACTGCCTTCATTTTCAAAACCAAACGATCGCAACGGAATACAGACAATGATAGGGTTTGCGGATCTGACAATTGGATCCTGCTCAGGGGGCCAGCAACGCGAGTGCGAAGTTGCGCGTGCATTTGTGAAGCGACACTCCCACCGTAGCCGACCGGCCAAACCATCGTCTTCTCGTAAAGTTGGCCCCCGACCACGTCCCGCGCATCGACGGCACTACAGAGAATGCCTCCCAAAAGCAAATTGCATAGGACGCGATTGAAAAACTCCGTTGCATCCTCCTTTTTGGAGAAGGCCGCAGTGCGTGGTATTGCAAGCCCACCGTCGTAGCACAGCAGCATGGGCCAGTCTGACCCAAGCGGCGTAGACAACCGATCAACAATTCGGCACAACCGTCCGTGATCATATTTATTCGAGTTTATCTCATCAAGTGATACTTGCCACGGCTCCTCACCGTCGGGGACAATGAACCGGAAGGGGCTCAGATAGGTTACCCATGCAAGATTTGCGCGTGCGTCATCGAGTGATTTGCTTTCGGTTTGTTCTGTGTTGATTGATTCCACGGAACACCCTGGAGCGGCAGAAGGCAAAAGAATTTATGTGACGTTGGTTAGAGCGAGCAACTCCGGGCGGGAGGCTTGACTCCACGAGTCATAGCTCCACCGCGTCGCTGATTGTGATTGGACGACAGCCCCGTCGTCGAGCGAATTGCCGAGGAACTCGGGTCGAGCGGTCCGACCGGGGCCAGCGATCGCCAGCCGACTTTGTCAAGTCGGTCGGCTGAAACTCAGCATTCCTGCCACGACCCGCAGTCGCCACCGTCAGCAGCTCGACCTCGATCGTGGCGGGCCTGGTCGCCACTGGGGGGTAACTAGACGGAAGTGGGCATCCGGAACGCCGATCCTGGCTGAGCACGGCCGTCACTTCGGGTCGGGTGGAGTCGGTACCTTTCGCCCGTGCTTTCGCACCGTAAGGAGGCTCACGGCTACCGTCATTAAACTAATTGACATAGCAACCACTGCTTTATTGATTTTCTCGCCATCAAAGAACGCCCAGAAGACGAATACCAAATTCAGAAGGGCCAACCCGATCAATATGAGTGCGAAGACGAGAAGCAACCGCCGTCTTTTCTGCTGGTCCATCATTGGGTTCCTCTTCTGGGGGACATCGACTCAGCCGCTCTCCACCGCGTAAAGAATTGTGATCGGCCGGCAGCACCCCCGTCAAGCAAATTGCCGAGGAACTTGGGTCGAGATCTAGGCTCATCGACACCTGCTCTATGCACTCGGATTCACGCGCCAACCCGAACGCACATGCTACCACGTAAGCCTTGCGTACTATGGTCGCCGTTGAGGTTCCATCACGATCTGATCTAACGACCTGATCGAGGTTATCGCGTTTCCGGGTCACCTAATCGTACAAATCAGAGATCGTTGCAGGCTGACCAAACGGACCCGTCCAACCGGAAGTGGCATCAGGCATGGGTTGCACTCATGGTGTCGGACCGGTCGGCCGGGTCGGGCCTGGATGTATTTAGATACTGGCCGACCGCATAAAGCTACCCGACCCGTCGGCTAGGCAGCTATCCGACACCACCACCGTGCCCCACAAATGAGGTGGACGCAAAGTTACTTCGGATCTGCCGGAACGGCCGCCCCGCCCGCGACGTTCACTCGTCGCCGGGCGATGTTGAGTTGAACGGTTATGCCGAGTTTTCGCACGCCGGCCAGCGTCTTCAGGGCGGTCAGGTATCGTCGATGAGCCCGGTCGATCGACTTCTGGTAATACTGCGCCAATGGAATCGACATCGATTCCTTACTCGCGACGATGTGTTCCAGATGGTGCAGGTGATGCCAACAGGCTACCGCACGCTCGGCCATCAGACGCTCGACCGGCGGCGGGTTCGCCCCTGCCAACTCAGCCCGTAAATCCGCCATCACACGGAGGGTCGATTCACGGGCCACCAGGTTCGTCTTGCACATCGAATCCAGTAGTTGCTCCTCCGCCCGGCGGGCGAGATCTCCGCCGAGAATTGCCGCGATCCCCGGCTTGTCGAGCAGTTGCCGTACCTCTGGCATCGCGGACTTGTCTCCCTTTTCAGCACGGCGGAAGTGCGCCTGGATTTCCGGCATCGGGCGCGACCAGGCGGCGTCCCACGGCTTGGGTGTGACGGCTGGTGCGGTCGTCGGTTTTGGGTCAGACACGGCGTTTCCTCCACTGGCCTTTGTGTTTGTGATACCCAGCCTCCACCATCACCCCGTGGGCGAAAGTGTCGGCCAACTCGTTCAGAGGGTCCAGGTTCACCAACGCCAGCACATCCGGCAATTTCGATTTCTTCGCCTTCGCCAGCGTCCGACATGCGGACAGCAAGAGCCGGCGTCGTGCCTCCTGAACCTCATAGAGGGGGAACTCTGCGTCGAGCGTCCCGAGCCGCTACCGGGCAACGATGTCCCCTGGGATGCCGACCCGTACCGGAAGTGCGACGGCGCGGCGGTGGTGGAATACAAAGGCGACCGGTTGGAGGAGCCCATCCGGTCGCGGGAGTGGAAACTGGCGAACCTGTGGCATGTCAAGGGTAGGATGCGGGTGTGAGTTGCTCGGGGAAAATCTCGGCAATCGGTTCACCCACCGCCGCAATCGATGGTAGCGTGGCCCTGGACTACGCCTGAAAAGCGCGTCGGTGTGTCGGACCGAAGCAGGTTACTGCACGCTCGGAGCCGGTAGACGAGCGGCACCGTCATACGTCAGAGCGGCTCGCCGTTGCGCTCCAGTCTTGACCAAGGCCAAGCCTTGGGGGCGTTGTGCCGAACATCCACTGGGACTCGCGGCTGAAGTGGCTCGGAAGAAAGAAGAGCACGAGGCCCTGTCACAGTGTGGCGATCAACCGCCTATCGGGCACGGCGGAAAAGAGGACGACCAGCCCTTCGGCGATGGTGGGGTGCGTCAAGACGGCATCCCGCAGCCCCGTGTAGGGCATTCCGCAGGTCATCGCGATCTGAACGACGGCCATCACCTCACCGGCTTCCACCCCGAGAGTGGTGAAGCCGAGGATCCGGTCGCCGTCTGCCGCTATCAGGGCCTTCATGAACCCACGCGTCTCCGAGAGAGTCCGGGCCCGCAGGACAGACTCCATCGGGATCTTCGCCAGCCGGTACGCGATGCCTTTCTCCCTTGCCTCTGTCTCGCTCAGCCCGACCCGGGCGAATTCCGGGTCGGTGAACAGGCAAAACGGGACCATCCGACCGGTCGTCACACGGTTCGCGCCGGCCATGTTGTCCCTCACGACCCGGAAGTCGTCGAACGCGACGTGCGTGAAGTAGGGGCTGCCCGCGCAGTCGCCGACCGCCCACACGCCCGTCGCTGTGGTCTGCAGCCGCTCGTCGACCTTTACATGCCCGCGTGCGTCGATCTCGACCCCGGCCGCCTCCAGACCGATCCTGTCGGTGTTCGGGACGCGTCCCCCGGCGACGAGCAGGTGCGTGCCCTCGATCACGACCTCGGCACCGCCGCGCGTGGCAAACAACCGCACTGACTCTCCTGACTTCCCCTCGACTCGGTCGAGGGTCGTCCCGGTGTAGACATCAATCCCTTCGTCGCGCAACAACTCCTCAAGCGCATCGGTGACGTCGCGGTCCTCGCGGTGGATCACCGAGCTGTTCCTCTCCATGATCGTCACGCGGCTGCCGAGACGGCGCATCGCCTGCGCGAGTTCGAGACCGATGTAACCCCCACCCAGGACGACGAGGTGCCCGGGAACGTGGTCCAGCTCAAGGGCCTCGACGTGAGTCAGCGGTTGCGCATCCTTCAGTCCCAGGGTGTTATCGATTCGCGCGCGGGAGCCAGTGCTGATGACGACGTTCTCACCACGTAGCGTCCGAGTTCCGCCGGCGTGAAGTATGACCGCAATAGTCTTCGGCGCGACGAACATGCCGCGACCCATGACGAGTTCCGCCCCACTCGCTCGGTACTTGTGGAGATGCATCGCAACGAGGCCATCCACCATCTTCCGCTTTCGGTCGCGGACGACCGCCATGTCAATCGGTCCGTCGGCGGCAGTGACTCCGAACTCCGTGCCGCGCCGGAAGTACGAGGCGACTTTCGCGGAATGGATGAAGTTCTTGCTCGGCAGGCACGCGATGTTCGGGCACGAACCGCCGATATACTTGCGTTCTATCACGGCCACCCGCTTCCCCTGCGCGGCCAGAGTCCAAGCAAGGTACTTTCCGGCCTCACCGCTGCCCAGGATCACGAGATCGTACTCTTCCGGATTTAACATGGTAGCCTCGTTGTTGGAACCGAGAACCGAGGTCACGTTTACGCTTTGAGGAACGCGAGTAGGTCCACGTTGATCTCGTCCTTGTGGGTCGAGCACATCCCGTACGGTGCTCCCTTGTAGACCTTGAGTTGCGCGCCCGTGACTATCTTGGACGAGAGTATCGCCGCGGCACCAATGGGGACGATCTGGTCGTCGTCGCCGTGGAGGATCAGCGTCGGGACGTCGAACCTCTTGAGGTCATCGGTGAAGTCCGTCTCCGAAAAGGCCTTGATGCAGTCGATAACGCCCTTGAAGCCGGCCTGCATCCCTTGGAGCCAGAACGCATCACGCAACCCTTGGGAGACTGTGTTGCCCGCCCGGTTGGCCCCGTAGAACGGGCCACTGAGATCCTTGAAGAACTGCGAGCGATCGGCGAGGACGCCGGCACGGATCTCGTCGAACGGCTTCATCGGCAGGCCACCAGGATTCGCGGGCGTCTTCAGCATCCGCGGAGGCACTGCTCCGATCAGTACGGCCTTCGCCACCCGCTTCGTACCGTGGCGACCGATGTAGCGGGCGACCTCGCCGCCGCCGGTGGAGTGGCCGACGTGAATCGCGTCCGTCAGGTCGAGTGCCTCCAGGAGCGTTGCCAGGTCGTCAGCGTAGGTGTCCATGTCGTTGCCGTTCCAGGGCTGGCCCGACCGGCCGTGACCGCGGCGGTCGTGGGCGATGCAGCGGTAGCCCTTGCCACCCAGGAAGACCATCTGGTCGTCCCAGGCATCCGCGCTCAAGGGCCAACCGTGGCTGAAGACGACAGGCTGCCCCGTGCCCCAGTCCTTGTAGTAAATCTGCGTGCCATCCTTCGCTGCGATCGTGCTCATGGTGTTGACTCCGTTGGTCTTGTTGGGCCGAACCCTACCTCATGGCCTTCACGGCGTTGTCCGTCGTGAGAACCGCGTTCGCGATAAAGCCATAATTGATAACCGCAGCCGTATAGCCGTCGCCGATTTCGGGGTGTCTGGGTGCAGCCGTCGCGTCCTTCACCACAGCCACCTCGAACCCCTGCTCGATCAACTCACGCAGGTGACTCTCGACACAGAGGTTCGCCAGCATCCCCGCCAGGATGACCTTGTTGACGCGGCGCTTGCGGAGTTGCAGGACGAGGTCGTTGGTTTGCGGGCCCCACACTTTGTGAGGACTGACTACGACGGTCTTGCCGTCCTCGATGAACGGCTTATAGAGATTGAGCCAGTCGGCCCCGGAGCCGGGGAAGCCGTCGAGGCAAAGCGGGTCGGGGCGGAAGAACTCTTTGTCTTCCAGCATCATCTTTTCGACGGCCCCACCGAATTGCCACGCCTGGTCGTGGGGGTAGAGGTAGTGCGGCGAGATGTAGACCCCGAAGCCGTGCTCTTTTGCAGCCGTGAAGAGGCGAGCGAGGTTCTCGACAGTGTTGTTTTCCTTCACGCTTTCGCCAACCAGTCCCCAGGAGACGCCCGTCTCGCTCAGGACGTCGTTCTGGGGATCGATGACAACCAGCGCGGTGTCATTGCTGTTGATGTTCATGGTTCTTTTCCTCGGTTGTTGCGCTTTTGCTTCGATGTTTGAAAGTCTTCCGATTCATATTGAGTCGCCGACATCAATGGCTTCCAACCTCGCCACTGCTCGCAGTGACGGGGTAAACTACCCGCTGAGCCTGTTCTTGAGCCGATCGCCGAGCATTGACCATCCCGAGGCTGTCGTCGAGAGAGTTGACCCGCTTCGTGCCCAAGGTCGTCTTGGCGCCAAACCAGAGCAAGTTTGCGTTCGTTGCCGCGAGATCATTTCGCGTTGTCCTTGCTGGGGCTGAGAGGCGACGAGCCGAAACTGGCGGCGGGGAGTACCGGGGCGTTGGCAAAATCTTCCGGCAGTTTCCCGGTCAAACTTTTGAGGAATGTGACGATTGCGACCGTTTCCTCATCGGCTAGGTTCATGCCGACTCGACTTTGCCGGGGTATGCCGGATCGCGGAGCCGTGCCTCCAGGGCCGTGTCGTCTTCGACCACGCGGGCTGTGCCCCACACTTTCACCCGCCGGCTGTTCGCGTAGTCCATCAGGAAGAGAAACGCATTCGGATTCTCGGACAGGTTGCCCAGGGTGACGTACTGGCGGTTGCCGCCGAAGTCAGCGAATCCGAGGGTGTGATCGTCGATCACCTTGAGGAAACCGGGTGGGCCGCCGCGGTACTGCACGTAGGGCTGCCCGTCGGCGGTCGCGGTGCCCAGGTAGAACATGTCCAGGTCCGCGATGAACTCCGCCAATTCTGGTGTGGCTGTCGTCTGCCAACCCTCCCTCCGTTCCATCCGGGCGTAGCTTCGCCGCGAACCCTTTTGGGCCTGAATCACCTTGACCGCCGGCGTGAAGGCGATGTCGCTTGGGTACTTGTGCATAATCGCAACTTTCAATCCCGACAATTGCCACCAGTCAAGCCATCATTGACCAGTACGTTCTTCGATACGTTCGCCATGCTGGATCAGAACCGTATTCACCATACCGATGAACAAGCCGGTGCCGACCACGCCAGGAATGGCACGCAGGGCCAGTTCCATTTCCTGAGGATTATTCAAGGGTGCCACCTTGCAATCGAGGATGTTGTTGCCGTTATCTGTCACATAGCTGGCGCCCTCTCTCGTGCGCAATTGCGGAACACATCCCAGGGCCTGTATGAGCCGCCGGCACGGGGCCAGGGCGAACGGCAGAACTTCGACCGGCAGGATGCCGCGGCCTCCGAGGGCCGGCACCAGTTTTTCCGGCCCAACCAGAATGATGAACTTCTTGGACGCGGCGGCCACGATCTTTTCCCGCACCAGGGCACCGTGGTATCCTTTGATCAGGTTGCAGTGCGGGTCCACTTCGTCTGCCCCGTCTACAGTCACGTCGATAGCGTCGATTTCCTCGAAGGATGTCAGGGGAATCCCCAGGTCTTGGGCCAGATTCGCGGATTCCGTCGAGGTAGGCAGGCCGCGCACACGCAGTCCGGCCCGGACGCATTCCCCCAGGACGTGGATAAACGATCTAGCCGCATGGCCCGTGCCGAGCCCTACCACGCCGCCATCGGGAATCATGGACACGGCCCGTTCTGCGATGGCTCGAAATAGCTGTGCGTTCATAGAAGCTCATTGGGTCAAAGAAAATCACGATATATTCACTTATACCTGTGTAATCCCACCATCTACGAAAAGTTCCGACCCTGTGATGTAACTGCTTTCGTGTGAGGCGAAGAACGCCACGGCATTTGCGATGTCCTGCGTGGTCCCAAGCCGTCCAAGCGGGATGCGGGGTAGTCTTGGCTGCAATGACTCGGCGGTGATACCGAGCGCGTCGTATGCGGGCGTTGGGACATAACCGGGGCTCACAATGTTGAAGCGGATACCTCTGGCCTTCATGTCCACGGACCAGGTGCGGACAAAGGATCGCAGCGCGGCTTTGGTTGCCGAATAGACTCCAAACGCGGGCATGCCGAGTACACTTGAGATGGAGCCGATGATCACCACCGACGCGCCGTCGGGCATCAAGGGAATCGCCTTCTGGACGGTGAACACGGTGCCTTTCACGTTGACGGCCAACGTCGTGTCGAGGTGTTCTTCTGTGTACGAACCGAATGGCACAAATGTGCCGGAACCCGCGTTGGCGACGACGACATCCAGGTTTCCGGCCATTCGCTGAATTTGGGTGAACAATCGGTCAAGATCAGCCCCCTTTGAAACATCCCCCTGGATTCCAACGACGTTCTTGCCGATTTCGTGGACGGCCCTGTCGAGTTCTTCCTGGCGCCTGCCGGTGATGAAAACGGTCGCTCCTTCCGCTACGAACTGCCTGGCAGTCGTGAGGCCGATGCCGCTATTGCCACCGGTCACGAGGATGGTCTTCCCTTGGAAGCGATGGTTCACAATGCCCTCCTCCGAGTGAATCAGGGGCAGCCAGAAGAGAACTTCCCGATTGTCCCACCCCGGGCAACCCAAGAAGTTCTCTGTTAGTCGTTCCCAAGTTGCGAATGACTGGGCGAACGATCGCCACGGCACTTACTTTTTGGCCACATGCTTGCCCAGGAACCCCTGCATCAGCCTGGCGATCTCGTCACCGTTCGTTTCCAGCGCGAAGTGCCCGGCGTCGAGCAGGTGAAACTCCAAAGTCTTCAGATCCCGCTTGTACGGCTCGGCCCCAGCCCCAGGGAAGATTTGGTCGTTCTTCCCCCACGCGATCAACATCGGTGGCTGGTGCTTGCGGAAGTACTCCTGCCAGCCTGGGTAGAGCGGCGGGTTGCTGCCGTAGTCGAGGAGTAGATCGAGTTGGATCTCGTCGTTCCCCTTGCGGTCCATGAGGAACTGGTCGTGGGCCGCACCGTCCGGGCTGACGAGTTCGGGGTTCGGCACCCCGTGCGTGTACTGCCACTTGGTCGCGTCGTATTTGACGACAAAACGGAGCGCGTCGCGCTTCTCCTTGCTCTTCGGTTCATTCCAGTACGCCTTGATCGGCTTCCAGAAATCGTTGTCCAGGCCCTCGTCGTAGGCATTGCCGTTCTGCACCACGATCGCGGTGATCCGCTCCGGGTGCTTGACCGCGAGACGGTAACCGACTGGTGCGCCGTAATCCTGCACGTACAGGGCATACTTTGTCAGCCCGACCTTCTCGGTGAATTCGTCGATCACTTTGGCCAGGTTGTCGAATGTGTATGTGAACTTGTCCCGGTCGGGCATCGAACTGTGACCGTACCCGGGGTAGTCTGGGGCAATCACGTGGTAGTTGTCGGCCAGTGCCGGGATCAGGTTGCGGTACATCTGCGAACTGGTCGGGAAACCGTGGAGGAGAAGCACCACTGGCGCGTCCTTCGGCCCGGCCTCGCGGTAGAAAATCTCCAGGTCGCCGACCTTCACGGTCTTGTGGAGCACCTTCGGCGGGTTCGTCCCGGGAACGGTGGGCTGACCGGCACTGGAGTCTGTGGGGCCGATCAGCAGCACGGTGGCCGTGATCAGGAGCAGGGCCGGGGCGAATTTCGTCATGCGGGACATCGTTGCGTCTCCAGGTAAAGGGTTCAACACATGGACCACCTGTCAAGTCGTGGGGGTCCGGTGCGACCGCAGGGGCTCTAATCCCCGCCATCGTCCGGGCTTTCCTTGTCTCTGGCTCTCGGGGTCGCACATCTAAAGCGTGGCTACTGGACACCGGACCTGATACGATCAAGCCCCATCATTCACTCCGTTCGGTGGACGACCCGGCATGAGCGACGACCCCACCACTGCCGCCGTACAGCGGTACCTGGACGAACTGGCCGGCGACGCGCCCCCCGAGCCGGTGGTGCGTGCGCTGTTGGACCGGGCCGTCCGCAGGTTACGCGTCCTCTGCGGTACGCTCCTCCACCGGGGCTACCCGAGGCTGACGCGCCCGCCGTTGAACCTCGAGTCGGACGAAATGCTCGGGGCCGTGGTGGAGCGTTTGCTCAAGGCCCTGGGTGAGGCCCGGCCCGCGACCGTGCGCCAGTTCTTCGCGCTGGCCGGTCAGCACATGCGGTGGGAGTTGAACGACCTGGCCCGACGCTTAGATAGAGCGCCCCGGCCCGTGGCGGTGATTGAGGGCCTGATACCGGCCCTGCCCGGCAGCGACTCCGAGCTGAGCACCGACGGCCGCCGCATGATCGAGGCGATCGATGCCCTGCCCGATGACGAGCGTGAGGTGTTCGATCTGGTTCGGATCCAGGGGATGACGCACACCGAAGCCGCGGCACTATTGGGCGTCGCCACCAAGACGGTGCAGCGGCGCCTGGACCGCGGGCTGCGGCTCCTGACCGAGCGACTGGGCGATCTCCGCCCGGACGCCGCGGCGCCCGACTCGTCCTGAACCCATCCGCCGCGTGTAACGGGTTCGCACTGAGGTGGAGAGTACCGTGCCAGATGACCCGCGCGTCCAAGAGTTGCTCGACGAGTTGCTCGAATCGCAGTCCACACCCGAAGAGGTGTGCGGTTCGTGCGTCGAGCTTTTACCTGTGGTCCGCAAGCGTTGGCAGCAGATGTGCCAGGCGCGGGCCGAACTCGACGCCATGTTCCCGCCCGAGGCCGAGCCGGGCGAAAGCCTCCCTGCGTTTCCGGCGGGGGACACTGCACTGCCGGTGATCCCGGGCTACGAGGTCGCGGCCCTCCTCGGTGTGGGCGGCATGGGGGTCGTGTTCCGTGCCCGGCACCTGCGGCTCAACCGCGTCGTGGCGCTGAAGATGACCCTGGCCGGTGCCTACGCGGGACCGCACGAACGCGAGCGGTTCCAGCGCGAGGCGGAAGCCGTCGCCGCTCTAAGACACCCGAATGTTGTGCAGGTACACGATGTCGGCGATTCGGCCGACCGCCCGTACTTCACAATGGAGTTCGTCGAGGGCGGAAGCCTGAATCAGAAACTGGCGGGCACGCCCCTGCCGGCCCAAGAGGCGGCCACGCTGGTGGCGACGCTCGCCGGGGCCGTCCACGCGGCCCACCGGAGCGGGATTGTGCATCGCGACCTGAAGCCCGCCAACGTGCTCCTCACCGCCGACGGTGTGCCCAAGATCAGCGACTTCGGTTTGGCCCGGCGGCTGGGCGGGGAGGCTGGGCTGACCCGGACCGGCACTGCTGTCGGGACGCCAAGTTACATGGCCCCCGAGCAGGCCAAGGGCACGGCAGACGCAGCCGGGCCGCCCGCTGACATCTACGCGCTGGGTGCCATCCTGTACGAGCTGCTCACGGGCCGGCCGCCGTTCCGGGCGGAGACCGGAGCAGAAACGGTACATCAGCTCCTCACGCAGGATCCGGTGCCACCGTCCCGGCTCAACGGCAAAGTGCCCCGCGACCTCGAAACCATCTGCCTGAAGTGCTTGCACAAGGAACCTCGCCTTCGCTACGCCACGGCCGCGGCGCTTGCCGACGACCTGGATCGGTTCCTCCGCGGCGATGCGATCGCAGCGCGCCCAGAGGGGCTGCTGGCGCGACTGGCCCGGCGCGTTCGTCGAAGGCCGGCACTTTCGGCGGCGATCGCGGCCACCGCGTTGTTGACGATCGCCCTGGTGGGTGGCGGAGCATGGACGCTCTCGGAACGAGAGGCGACCAGGCGAGCCGCGGAGGCCGAGGAAGCGACCCTGGAGCGAGCGGCGGACGCGGACCTGAAGGAGATGGCCGAGTACCTGCAGAAATCGTCCTGGCTAGAGGCGAAAACCACTCTTGAACGGGTGAAGGGCCGTCTCGGTAACCGCGGGTCGGCCGAACTACACCGTCGGCTCGACCGGAGCGCTCGGGAACTCACGTTGGGGCTCGAACTGGACGCCATCAGTCTCCGGGGCTCTTTCCGCACCGAGGGGGTCATCGACTTCCCCCAGGCCGACAAGGACTACGAGGCGGCCTTCCGCGAATTCGGGCAGGTCTACGAAGACCCGGAGATCGTCGCCGGGCGGATCGCGTCTTCAACTATCGAGAAGGCGCTTGTGGAGGCTCTTGACCACTGGGCATTACGTGTTAGCCCGGCCGACCCAAAAGAACCGGATCCGCCCCGCATGGCGTGGATCCTCCAGGTGGCGCGGGCGACGGTGAAGCGACGGGCTGACCCAGACCCGACAGGCTGGCGCGACCGCGCCCGCGACCCGGCCATCTGGAAGAACGAGGCCCAATTCACCAAGCTCATCGAGGAGACGCCGTTCGCCGAAGAGTCGGTCGCGCTGCTGGTGGCGCTGACTCAACAACTCAACAACGCGGGGAAGCCGGATCTACCCTTTCTTAAGCGGATCCAGGCGGCGCATCCTGGAGACTTCTGGGCCAATAATTGCCTCGCCCTCTCGCATTTGCGCTCGCGAGAGTACGGCGAAGCGATCTGTTACCTGAGAGCAGCTTTGGCGATTCGGCCGCGGACGGCCGTAGTGCATAAAAACCTCGGGCACGCCCTGCTCCGGCTCAATCGGACCGAGGAGGCCGTCGATCATTTCCGAAAGTCGCTGGAACTCGGCCCCGGTCCGGCCGCTCGCCGTGGACTCGCCGTCGCTCTGGCGGGCCAGGGACCATCCGACAAAGCCGTCGTCGCGTGCCGGAACGCGCTTGAGGAGTTCCCCAACGACGCGCTGCTCCACACGTTGCTCGGTACGGCTTTGCGGGAGGCCAACCGGAACGATGAAGCCTTGCGGGCGTATCAACAGGCCATCGCGCTCGACCCGAATCGCTGGGACGCGCATGTGGGAATCCGACGGATTTACCTCCGGCAGGGGCTTCCGGAGGAGGCTCGAGTCGCCTGGGGCAAGGTGCTCGACACCAGGCCGCCCGACCACCAGTACTGGTACGGCTACGCCGAGCTCTGTCTCTATCTGGGTAAGGAGGACGAGTACCGCCGCGCCCGAAAGCGGTTACTCCAGGCGTTCGGTGCGGCCACAGACCCCTACCTCGCGGAGCGGACCGGTCGGGCCTGTCTGCTCCGGCCCCTTGAGGGAAACGACCTGCGACTGGCCGCTGCCCTCACCGGGCGTGCCGCGGCCGTCGACCGTTCACTGTATCCAGGAACGTATCCGTACTTCCAGTTTGCGATGGGCCTTGCGGAATACCGTCAGGGGCGGTTCGATCGCGCAATCGCCGTCATGCGCGGGGACGCGGCCGCGGTGCCCAGCCCCGCACCCCGGCTCGTTCTCGCGATGGCTCTTCACCAGAGCGGTCAGGTGGCGGAAGCCCGGAAAACGCTCGCGGTGGCGATCTCGGGCCACGACTGGAGAGCGAACAACGTCCGCGACCAGGACGGTTGGATCTACCACAGCCTGCGGCGTGAAGCCGAGGGCATGATCGTCCCGAACTTACCGGCGTTTCTGGAAGGGAAGTTCCAACCCAGGGACAACCAGGAACGCCTGGCGTTTCTCGGTGAATGCCAGTTCAGGAACCGCAACCGCGACCAGGTGCGACTCTACACGGATATCTTCGCAGCCGCCCCATCCCTGGCGGATGATCTCAACGCCGGCCACCGGTTCAGTGCCGCACGAGCGGCCGCGCTCGCCGGGTGCGGTCAGGGTCAGGACGCGGTTGGCCTCGCCGACCCGGAGCGAGCGCAGTTCCGCAAGCAAGCCCGCGACTGGCTGTGGGCGGATGTGGCCCGGTGCAAAATGTTCCTCGACCGGAACCTCATCAACGCTCGCGACGGCGTCCGCGACAGGCTCACGCGCTTGGAGGATAGCCCTGACCTGGCCGGCCTGCGCGACCCAGCCGAGTTGGAGAAATTGTCCGCAGATGAACGAAAGGAGTTTCTCGCCCTGTGGAACGAGATCGCCATTGCAATCAAGAGAACTGAGAAGAGCGGCAAATGATAGAAGCTACTCGGTCCGTGCCGAAGACTGAATGAAATGCCAAGCACATTAGCTTCGTTCGACTAAGCCGCCACCCCTCCTGTCAAGGCGGTAGCTGACTGCGTGCTTCGGTCACATCGACCGACGCATCGAACAGCGTGCGGAACTGGCCAACCCCCGGCCATCACCTCTTCCATCTGATCGTCGCTGGGATCATCATGTCGGGCACTTCAAACAGCAGTTAAGCCCCGCGGTAGGGAATCGACTCAGGGGACGGCCTTGGCAGGCTTTCAGTTCCTCGGACCCGCTCGACGGGTTCCACACGAATGAGATGACGGTGCCCACCAATGGAAGGGGGGAGAGCCACGGTTTGGCCTACTATCCGGCGAGGTTGCCAGCCTCGCTTTGATTCCAGACGTACTCGTAAAGCTGCTTCGCAAGACGGGTAGTATCACTCTCTGTGAACGGAGGTTGCGGCAGGGATTCGTAAAGCCAGTCGAGGATGGATGTCTCGACCTCTGCTTGTGTCTGGGCATTCCTCGTCCACTGCTCCATTGAGGCCAGCAATGCGCGAATTCTCGCCAGGAGCGAACGACTGGCTTGTTTCACTTTCTCCCGATCCACCTTCGTGAGACTCTCGCGTTTCAAGAGATCGAACACGGCCATTTCTGGCGGCGTCAGCCCTTCCTCGACCAGACGTCGCTGTTCGTCGTCGAGGCTCGCAGCCAAATCGACGAGGGCAGCGAAGGTCTGTTCCACCGTCGCTCGGTCCTTTTCGCGGTTGTAATCGGCGATGAGTTCCTGATACTGCCGGTAGTAGTCCATCATCAGCGGATTCACCGCGAGCATCTTTTCGAGCTTCTTCTCGACAATCACGCGGATGTCCTGGAGGGCCGCATTCTTTCGCGGCACCTTGGCGAATTCGTTCTTCAGCTTCTCAAAATCGAGCTGGCTCAAATCGATCATCAGACCTTCGGCGTGATCCTCGCCCGGCCCCGCCGCGCGAATCGCTTCGTTGACGATCCGATGGAGTTCCTTCAGCACTTCCGTCACGTCTGCCGTGTCGCGCTGCTCTTCCAGATTCTTGTAAATCGCCTCGATGTCATCGTGTCGAACGGCGTAGGCGTTCACGCTCGGCTCGGTCAGGAGTGCCTTGAAGCGGCTGAACACTTCGCGGGCCATGATCTCGAACCGCCGCTTCGTTTCGTCAGTGGTAGACAACACATCCGTGGCATCCCGGATCGCGGCGATCCTCGTGAACCCCGAAGCTACTGTCAGGCGGTCGGGATCAAAACCGAGGCTCCGGAGATGGTTTTCGGTGACGTTGAGGGAATCAACGAGGGATGTCACAAGAACTTCAATCGGAGCGGCCACATCCCCGAGTGTGGTCGCCTCGTCATCGCCGCCAGCGTACTGCGCGAGGGCCTGGCGGAGGCTCTTGAGCATCCCGTTGTAATCGACGATGAGACCGCAGTCCTTGCCGGGATAGACGCGATTGGCACGCGCGATGGCCTGCATCAGGGTGTGGGCCTTCATCGGCTTGTCGATGTACAGCGTAGTCAGGCACTCCACGTCGAACCCGGTCAGCCACATGGCGCAGATGATCGCGACGCGGAAGGGGTGCTGTGGGTCTTTGAAAGCGTCTTCCACGGAAAGCGTCTTCCCGCTTGCGTCTGAAAAGCCTCGTTTCATCCGGTCCCGATGGGGGATGATGTCGAATCGCCATTTCTGAAAGTCCTTCACCTCGTTCTACGCTTCGCTGCCGATCAGAGGTCGGCTTCCAGCTTCTCGATGTCCTTGAAGGCGCTTCCGTTCATGAATGGTCACGGGCTCCGATCGGCCGCGGGGGGGCACCTGCTCATTATGCATAGCAACCCCTTGATTTCTTTGCACGCTGCGCAAATTTCGAGAATTCTCGCTCGGCGGGGAAACAGCTCCCTTGACTCTCGCGTACGAGTGATTGACATATGATTGATTTAATATTTCAAATAATATTAATCACAGAGACGCAGAGGACACAGAGAGAAGACAAAATCCGAGAGAGGAGATTTGGCTTTTTTCTCGGTTTTCGGTTTCTCTCTGTGTCCTCTGTGTCTCTGTAGTAATTGCTGATTTACAAGCCAATATCAAACATAGAGACACAGAGAGAAGACAAGAGGCGAGATCGCCTCGCCAGCAGGTTTGGTTGCGGCTCGGCCGCGCTGTGTGATCTACGGGCCGGATGGGAGCTTGGAATGGTGGATTCGCAAGACGGATCAGCGGGGCTGGTCCTTGTCCCGCTCGTAGTATGAGTGTGACTCGCAGCACGTTGGCGGTTGCCGCATGAGGAGGAACTCGAATGGTGAACGCAACCGTCTACGAAAAGTTGATCGAGGTTGCCAGGTCGCGGAAGACCATTTCTTACGGCGAGTTGGGGCGGGTTGCCGACCAAACGATCGAGAGCGACGACGACATCAAGCAACTCGGCTTCTTGCTGGACGAGATCGCAGATCAGGAGGTCGCTGCCGGTCGGCCGTTGCTCGCGGTGGTGGTCGTGAGCGAGAAGACCAACATGCCCGGGGGCGGTCTCTTCAAATACGCCAAGCGGAAGAAACTCCAGAAGACCGACGACATGACGTTCTTCGTAACTGAGCTGAAACGAGTGTACGATCACTGGTCGGAGGTCGGGAAGTCGGAGTGAAGAGACTCCTCGTCCGAGAATTAGTAATCTGTCCGCCCGCCGGAGATCCGAGTTTTATCAATGAACGCCGAATGAAAATAACGCACTGAGCCCTTTCCTGTCGTTCCACGAGTTGTCGAGTGTGTTCTCGCTCAATCGCTCGCCAGCGCGGGAGAATTCTTCGAGCGGGGTTGCCCGACTGCCGGACGCGGCAGTTCGTCCCGCTCTCCGAGCGGTTCTACTGATCTCCCGGCGGATGCCTGGTTATAGCCAATCGCCATCGACCCGAGTAAGTAGTACTAAACTGGAAAGACCGTAGGACTCTGCCCTCTCTTGCCGGAGTGGTGCGATGGACGCGGCGTCGGAACTGGCAAAGGTGCTCGCCGCTCTTCGGGTCGGCGCGATCGACCCCCAGCGACTGGCGGAAGCCGCCGCGACCTGGGATGACAGCCGCCCAGGGTTCTTCCAGCACCTCCTCGACCAGGGGCTACTCGACACCGAAAAGCTGAACCGGGCCGAGCCGTCGACCGCCGCGCCGCCTGCCGGCACCACCCTCCCCTTCGCAAGTCCGCCTGCCGATATCAATGGGGCACCCCTCCCGAGTACCATACCTGAAGGTACCACCCCACAACCGGTGGACACGGGTTCCGACTCGTCGACCGCCACGCATGCTCCCGGAACGACCGAACCCTGGGACGTGGCTGGGCACAGTACCGGCTCGCACGCACCCGGCGGGACTCCGACACTCGTCACGCTGGCCGAGGGAACGGGTCCGTACGTGAATTCGGGAGACGGTGTCCGCCCCCCATATCCCGGGGGTCGCTACCGCCTGCTCCGACTCCACCGGACGGGCGGGTTGGGTCAGGTGTGGGTCGCCAGGGACGAGGTGGTCGGCAGGGAAGTGGCGATCAAGACACTCCGCCCCGATCGACCGGCTGACCCGCCAACCCGCCGCCGCTTCCTCCAGGAGGCCCGGGCGACGGCCCGCCTCGAACACCCTGGGATCGTCCCGCTTTACGACCTGGTCGAGCCGTCCGGGGGTGCCCCTCCCTATTACGCCATGCGATTCGTCGCTGGCCGGACGTTGGCCGAGGAGATCACCCGCTTCCACAACGGGCCTTCCGGGCGGCTCGAACTCGCCAACCTGCTCGACAAGTTCGTTGCGGTCTGCCGGGCCGTCGCATTCTCCCACTCCCGGAATGTGTTGCACCGGGATCTCAAAGGGCAGAACATCGTCCTCGGCGACTTCGGCGAGGTGTTTCTCCTGGACTGGGGGTTGGCCCGGGAGGCGGGGGAACCAGACGCCCCGGCCACAGTCTTCCCAATGGCCGGCGGCGCGCCAGGCGACGGTACGACCTACGCGGTCGCCGGAACCCCCGCATTCATGGCCCCGGAGACGGCCTCGGGGAACCCCGCGAGTGTGCGGTCGGATGTCTACGGCCTCGGGGCCATCCTCTACACGATCCTCACGGGCAAGAACCCCTACGATCGGGCGCCACCCGACGAGATCCTCCGCAAGGTGGTGGCAAGCCCGCCTCTCCCGCCGCGGGCGGTACAACCGTCCGTCCCACCGGCCCTGGAGGCGGTCTGCCTCAAGGCGATGGCCCGGAACCCCACGGACCGGTACGGGTCGGCCGACGACCTGGCGACCGAGGTCCGCCGCTGGCTGGCCGACGAGCCGGTGGAATCGCACCGCGACCGGTGGACCGCCCGGGCCTTCCGGTGGTCCCGTCGGCACCGGACGGCGGTGGCGGCCGCAGGCGTGTTCCTGGTCACCGCCGTCATCACCCTCACGGCGACGGTCGTCCTGGTCTGGCGGGAAAAAGACCGCACCTCGGAGCAACGGGAAGTTGCCGAACGTGAGTGGCGGCGGGCCGAGGACGAGCGGGATCGGGCCGAAGAAGCCCACGGTCGGGCCACGCGGAATTTCGACACCGCCCGTACGTTGGCGATCGACCTGAGCGCCCGAATCAGCGCGTTAGAAACCGGCCTGGCCGATCCGCGGCAAACGGACCTGGCCAGAAAAGCTGCCCTCAACGAAGCCCGGGCCGCGTTCGATCGGTTCCGCGCCTCCGCCCCCGATGACGTGCCCCTCCAGGCTCAAGCCGCTGCACTGCACCGGTACGCCGCGAATCTGGCCCGACTCCTCAACGAGATGCCCGAAGCCGAGAAGGCTTATGCGGCCTCGCTCGGGCTCTGGGAGACGCTCGCCGAGCGGTTCCCGGCCGACCCACTCTACCGAGACAACCTGGCCCAGACGATTCGCGACTACGCGCTCCTCCAGAAACGGACGGGGAAGTTGCGGGAGGCAACCGCAGCGCTGGATAGGGCGGCCAACCTCGCCGAAGGACTGAAGGGCCAAATCCCCGAACCGTCCTTCCGTCGCACGCTCGGCATGATCCTGCTCGACCGGGCGAATGTGGAAGCCAGACGGGGCGTGTTCGATGCGGCGGAGGGTTCGGCCCGCCGGGCCGAGGAGTTACTCGACGGGCTCAAAGCCGCCCCCAGCGGCCAGCGGAACCCCCTCGACCCCCTTCTTGCAGCAATCGCATTACTCGAACGCGCGACAGCCCTGCGGGAAATGAACCGAACCAAGGAAGCGATGGCCGTCTACGACACGGTTGTGGCCCGGCTGGACGCGGAACTGAAAGCGATGGAGAACCGAGACGTTCGTCACTTCTCCTACATGGCCAGGGTCGAGCGGGCGGTCCTGTGGGCGCGTGACCCGGAAAAAACGTCCGCCACCGCACAAGAGGTCGGCAAACTGATCGAGGGGGCGGAGAAATTCATCGCCGAGTTCCCCCGCGTGGCCGTCTACTCCGAGGTGCTCGTCACGGCGTACCTCTGCCAGGGAGAGTTGTTGGCAGCGGAGGGTCGTCATGAATTGGCGAATGACATTTTGAACAAGGCACTGATGCTGACCCGGGATCTCGTCGACCGACACGGCCAGATGCCCGACCACGTTGGTCTGCGGGCCAGGGTCTATCTCTTCCTCGGCCGGACGGCAATCGCCCGGGGCAAGCGGGAGGAGGCTGCGACCCTACTGGGCAATGCGGCGAGTGTGTTCAAGATCGCCCGGCGTAAAGACCCCGACAACGTCCGCCACCGCCGGGGTTTGGAGGAGGCCGAGCAGGCGCTGGCAGTAATCCGATGACTGCCGCCGGGTCAAGGGATGATCTCGATGTCCCCGATGGATGGGAAAACCGTGGGATTTGTCGAAGCGGAGACACCTTGTGGATTGGTGACCGTTGCCGAGATGCCTTCAGTGTTCAATGGATCGAAATTATGCTCGGAATGCGACGTCACATGGATGGTGTACAGATCGTTGGCTTGTATATCGCCCACCCCGATCTTCCCCACCCAGGTCTGGGATCCGCCCAGCACTGAGGTGACGGTGACCGTCACAGTGTAACCGGTGAGGTCCGTGCCCGTGTTGGCCAAGACCAAACCCAGGGAGGGTTTGGAAAGAGACAATTCGGGAAAATACACGCTGATAATATCCAAGAGGATCTCCGGGTTAGGATTGAGGACAAACTGATAGATAAACGATAACACAATATGACGTTCGCAGTCAACGAAGATTTTAGGAAAATGCTCTCGGGGAGGTCACGTCGCGGTTTGCGCGCAGGTCACTCTCTCGGAAGTTGGATTTTCACAACTCGCTATTTGATAACGAGTTGTGGAATCAGACAATTGGGCGATTTGAAGGAAGCCCTGGAATCTTTTTCGCCGTTTCCCAAGGGGTTTCAGGTATTCCCAGAGCCTTTCGGCCCCTGGCGCGCAAACCGCGGCGTGACCTCGCTCTCGGGTGCCAGCAAGTGGATAATCGAGGGGATAGGAAGCTCGAAGTTCACCCGACGGGCTGCTGCCGGTCCCGCTGAAGTGAGCGACGCGGATCGACGAGGTCAGGGAGCTTAGTTCCGCTCCAGTCGCCTCTGCGAAGCTATCCCGGAGGTGACCGGTCGCCAGCCGCAGGCCAGCCGGTACGGGTAGTCAGGGGACGACTTCGGTCTGCGTCGGGACGGGGTCAGACACCTCGTTTCCGGGGTTGGTCACGGTTACCGAGATGTCTTCTGTCCCCCGTTTCTCGTCCTCAGAGGACTGGCCCTGCCGCTTTACCTCGGCGTCCCAGACGTTATTCGCGCCGCCACCGGTCACATTCCCGGCCCACTTCTTGTTGTTCTTCCCGTCGATCACCACTCGATGCCCTGTCAGCCCTGGACCAGTAACCGTACCTTTGGACGTGTTGCTCGGACTGAGAGACAGATGAGGGAATTTTGCGTCCTGTAATTTCGGCTTCGACACGTTGCACTCCTGTTAAGGACTGGCGGTGTTTGGGCAGAGGTTGCGACTGCTCCCAACGGCCTGGCGGCTTGGTACACGGTTCGCGCCGTTCGGTTGCGATGATTCCTCACCCGACCCCGACGATGCCTCGTAAGTGGACTCCCTCCGGGCGGGTCCGAGAGGGTTACCTCCTGCATTCTTCCCTGGCAGCACGGCCAACCGGGCCGTTCAGTCGTCCAGTCCTGAAGGCCAGTGACTCACCTCTTCCTGCGACATCCTACAGAACGTCCTCGGGTAAGGTCAACTGAAAATCGAAGACGAGTCCCGCTGACGGAATGGCCAGAGTCTGACGGGCCCACGTCCGAGATCACCCCGACCTCGATCACGACCGTTCGGCGTGGTTCTGAGATGCAAGTGGGGCAGGCGAGGTCGGAGGACTCCGACCCTTCTCTCCCCCGACCGGAGATCGCGGCTGGAATCGCCAAGTCGCATTTTTGGACCTGGTTCAAAGCCGGGTTACAAACCAGTTGAGTTGGTGTTAACGAAAATGCCTGTTTCCCCCAGACTGGTGGTGACCACTAGTGGTGGAGGACCTGTTCAGTCGCCCCATTGTGGGTTGGTCGATGAACGAGACGATGACCAGTCGGCTG
>PLDW01000032.1:0-9826 GCA_003136315.1 Gemmataceae bacterium
GGGCCAATACGGGCTGGAAGCCCGTGCCACCGATTTCACGGTTTGGATTCTGGACAACTCCTTACTGTTTCCAACCCTTCCCCAGTTCGACCGTGTACTCTGTTTTCCCAGTTTCGATCTCGAATCCCGAGGGCACATTGTACATGTTCGGCCCACCCTTGCCGCCCTCGGTCTGACGGATCAGGATCGCCGAATATTTCCCGATGGGCATCCACCCGATCTTGAACGACCCATCCGTCTGGAGTGGGATTCCGAAGGATTTGGCCTTATCGTGAATCACCTTGAGTTGGACAACTTCACCGGCTGGGAAAGACACGGGTTTGCCATCGCTGACCACTCGTCCCGTGAACGCATCCACAGTTGGGCCATCAAATGATTTTTTCTCGCCACAACCAGCCGTGAGGAACCCGAGAGTCACAGCCAGTGCGGCGGACGTCACGCACCGCATGAGTCGCACCTGAGAAGGAAGAGTTGTGAGGGAAAGGCTCCGCCCCGGAGAACCGCAATCGGGCCTCGGGGGCGGTGCTTGCCGGCGATACTCTGAGACTGAGATCAGTCCAGCGTGTAGATGTCACCGGCAGCCGGTGTGACCATCGGAATACAGATCGTGGGGTCGCTCATGTAGCGAACGATTCGGACACTCCCATCCGCCATCGAAGTTGGACAACCACCGGTGTACGGTGAACCCCATAAATTCCACGAGTCCAGGTCCTGAGCATCCTGGACGAACGCGAAGCAGTAGGGGAACCAGGAACTCCAGCCCGGAGTGAGTTGGAAGGAGTTCCCCGGGAACGCAGTTCCACCAGTCACGGTGGCCATATACCAGGTGGTGTCCGGGCTCCATGCCCGGCAAAGGCCCATGATCCCTGGCCCACCTTGCTCGAGCGTGTCGTCGTTGGTCGCCTGGGTCGATCCATTTGTCATGGTGAAGTTGTTGGCACCTCTCAACGAATAGGCCTGGGTGGCCAGTGCCTTCTCGCCGAGCATGACGGTATTCGCAGTCCCATCGGTGATCGTGACAAGAGTCCGTTTGAAGGAGACGAACGCGGACGGTCCGTTGGCCCAATTCTGCGGGTAATTGGCCCCTCCGCTGTTGACCGTGTTCATCCCCGAGCCAATGAGCATCGCGTTGGCCGCGTAGTCGGTGACCGGCCCAGCATTCATATTCCCGTAATACCCGCCCCCTGGGTTATACGGCTGAGATGCCAGACCGGTGCCTGGCCGACCCGGGTCAATGAGCACCTTGATCGGAACGGTGTAACTCCAGTTGTTGTAGATCGCCGTCTGCTCGACGAAAGGGAGGATTTTGTAAGGCCAGGCGCAACCAGAGGCGATCAGCGGCCGGAAGGTACCGTCCCACGGAGGCTGCCCGTAGGCCCAGCCGACGTTGTCCCAGTCGCCGTTGTCCGGCAACTGCCCATAGGAGTCGTGATAACTGTGGAAGGCCAGCGAGAGTTGCTTGAGGTTGTTCACATTCTGGGTGCGAGCGGCAGCCTCGCGGACCTTCTGAACAGCAGGAAGAAGCAGGCCGATGAGGATGGCGATGATCGCAATCACCACCAAGAGCTCGATCAAGGTAAAGCCACGACGTGCGGGTCGCATAAGGACCTCCGAAAAATGAAGGAGAGGACACGACGGAACAAAGAACTCGTCCAAGATCAAAACCGTGTATTTCGCCGATCAAACGAACAGGAGAAAACCAGGCTTTTCTCCGTGGCCTGGCCATCCTGGGCCAACACGCCAGCGGTGTGGCCGGGGTTNNCCCCGGCCACCCGTCATCGTTCCATGCTGGGCCGATACGGGCTGGAAACCCGTGCCATCGATTTCACAGGGTTGATTCTGGACAACTCAAAAGACCGAGAGGGCGAACGCCCACGAAGAAACCACGCCTTCACCGAATCCAGGCTTCCAGACACCCCTCCAGGTCGGTGTCAGTCCGGCTGACGGGTAGGCCTGGCCGGTCGTGTGACCTGGAATTCCGCGATCGAGAGCCCGAGATCCTCGCGGTACGTATTAAAAATCACCAGAAACCCGATCCACGGCGGCCCGAACTTTGGCGCATGTGGGTTGTCGAACATGTCGGCGGCCCGGATTTCTAACCACCTCCACTCCCGAGGACGTGCGTTGACGAACGCCTCGTTACACTCCATCATCCCCGTTTCCGAAGACCCCACCTTGGCCGATCGGACACAGAAGCAAAGCTGGCTCGGCCCCGGACGCTCGACGCGATACCTGACACGCACGACGGACTCGGGGTGCAACTGGAAAAACCCATGTGCCCACTGGTGGTTCGAGCGAATCTGGCTCATGACCGCCTGGTGGAACGGGTCGAACCAGAACTCTGGGCGAACAACCGGCCCTTCGGTCGTACTCTCGCGACGACCGACATGCCACCCATCGGGGAGCGGTCGGGACAAATCCCAGGCGAACTCGTCCGGGGTCGTCGGGATCAGTTTTTTGTGATGATCGCCGTCGGCTCCGACGGTCAACACTTCCCCTCTCATGACATCGGCGAGCCGCTCCCCGGAGGGCGTGGCGACAGTCACCCGTCCCTGGTGAACCTCGACTTCGGACGCCTTGAGAACCTGGCCCAGTGTCATCACAACACCGCTGAGCCTGGGAAGTGTCAAGTAGGCGGTGGCCAACGAAACCGGCTCCGCGTGGCTCTCTTGATAGCGGATGTCGGCAGTCGCCGTTCCTCTGTCGAGGACAAGTCCACGACCCCGACCTGAGACGGTCATGGCCGTGTCCCCGACCAGGACAATCACCGAGCCGTCGGGGAGGTTCAGCCGGGCCGAGGAATTCGGGCCTTCGGTCGTGATTGTCTCACCGGGAAGAAGATCCTGGCCAGATCGGGCGGGCTCGCCCGCGCCTGCGCCGACCCCAACCCGAACAGCTCCGCTTGCCGAGGCCAAAGTTGCCCTGTTGACCGGCCTCGGGGCGGGTTCGCCCCCCCATTGCCTCAGTCCCAATACGGCGGATGCAACGACCCCGGCAGCCAGCCCTGACCAACCAATCACCTGGCGCCGTGACCACGCCCGCGCCCCCCCTACACTTGCTGAGCCAGGCCGGGACACCGCGTGACACTCACAAATTGCAACTGTTTGCATCACCAGTTCGTTGAACTGATCTCGCATTGCCGGGTCGTCCGCCAGCCAGCGGTCCAGTTCAGCGGCCTCGGCACTGGTCAGCGAGTTGTCCCAATATCGGAGGAACAATTCGTCCATTCTCGGGTCCGACGGCAGTCTGCTCGGCGTTGTCATCGAGGCACCTCTCCCGTTATCGGAGCATCGATGCGGACACATTCCCGTTCGACGCACACACGTAAGGCCCGGTGGATGCGGGAGAGTGTTTGATAGATCGCATCCTGAGTCCGGCGAAGACGCCCGGCGATCACCGAGGCAGTCAGTCCATCCTCGTACCGAAGGCGAATCAGATCACGGGCCTGGGGTGCGAGTTTCCCCAGGCACCGTTGAAGGGCTTCGGCACAATAGTGTTGAGAGCCCGCCTCGGGGTCTGCCCAACGCGATTCAAAAAGATCGAGCACATCGTCAGGCAATGAGTGGAGTTGCCGACGACGGGCCAGGTCCACTGCTCGGTGTCGTGCAGCCCGCACAGCCCACGCCAGGAGGTGATCCGGCTCACGAAATTGAGACCGGGTTTCGAGCGCGGCGAGAACCACTTGCTGGAAGATGTCATCCGCAGCGTGAACGTCCCTCACAATGGCTGTCGCCACTGCGGCCAGCCTGAGTCGTTCACGGAGCAACACCTGGACGACTACGTCCGGTTCCAAGAGCATGGAGAGGCCCTCTACCCTCTTACACGAGTGGACATCCCCGATCCTGACACCAACCGATCATTATTTTTTTCGGCCAGGTTCAAAGTGAGGTAACAACAGGCGAACCGGCNNACTTACGTCGCCGGTTCGCCTGTTGTTCCAATGTGTTACCCCTCGCACGCGCTCATTGAACCGTGCCTTTTTTTCACTCGGATCGCGATCTGAGTTTACAGTCGGTGCCAACCCTCTTCCCGACTCGGCGTTGTGCCCCGTCCGGTCGCGTCGATACAATTCCTCAGGTTCCCCGCCGCGCATGGAGTCGCCGGTGTCATTCCGGGTCGGCAGTGGTCACGACACGCACCGATTGGCCGAGGGCCGGCCGCTGATCCTGGGCGGGGTCCGGATCGACCACGCACGCGGGCTGGTTGGCCACTCCGATGCAGATGTGGTTCTCCATGCCGTGACTGATGCGTTGCTTGGGGCCGCGGGGCTCGGTGACATCGGCGACCTATTTCCGGATACCGATCCCCGATATGCAGGTGCCGACTCCCGAATCTTCCTCGCCGACGCCCTCAGCCGCCTGAACCTGCTCGGTTGGCGGGTTGTCAATCTGGATGTGACGATCTTCGCTCAGGAGCCGAAACTCGGCCCGGTGAAGGCCGCCATCAAGGCGAGCCTGGCAGAACTTCTCGGGTTGCATACCGATGCCGTGAGCGTGAAAGCAAAGACCGGCGAACGGGTCGGTCACATCGGTCGCGGCGAGGCCCTTGGCTGCCACGCGGTGGTGTTGATTGAAAAGAGCGGCACGACTCACGAGCCGGAAGCGTCAGCGACGGACAGCAACGGAATCCACCTGACGAGCTGAAACGATTGACTGCACTCAAAGGATTTTCGGTCATGGCCTTGCAAGTGTACAGCACGCTGACCCGCAAGAAGGAGCCGTTCCACAAGCAGCCGGGCGAAACGGTCACGATGTACGTCTGCGGGCCGACGGTCTACAAGCCGAGCCATATCGGGCACATGGTCGGGCCGGTCATTTTCGACACAGTGAAGCGCTATCTCACGTACCTTGGGTACAAGGTGACGTGGGTCATCAATATCACGGACGTCGACGACAAGCTCATCAAGCGAGCGGCGGAGCTGAACACCACCGTCCCGGCGCTCGCCGAGCGGATGACAGCCGACTACTTCGACTGCCTCAAAAAACTGAACGTCACGGGGATCGATCACTTCCCGAAAGCAACCGAGCACATTGGCGGGATGATCGAAATGATCACTCGGCTGATCGAGAAGGGGTATGCCTACCCAGCGGCCGGGGATGTGTATTTCGATGTGTCGAAAGATCCCGATTACGGCAAGCTCTGCAACCGCGACCCGGAGCAACTCGAAGCGGGCTCCAGGATCGAGGTGAGCGATCGCAAGCGGAACCCAGGGGATTTTGCGCTCTGGAAGGGGGCGAAACCGAGTGAGCCGAAAGAAGCAATCTGGGAATCGCCCTGGGGGCCTGGTCGACCGGGATGGCACATCGAATGCTCGGTGATGGCCTCCAAACTCCTGGGCGACACCCTCGACATCCACGGCGGCGGGCTCGACCTCCAGTTCCCACACCACGAGAACGAACTCGCCCAGAGCGAGTCCGCGACCGGGAAGGAGTTCGCACGGTTTTGGATGCACAACGGCCTGCTGAAGATGGGTACAGCCAAGATGGCCGGGTCGGTCGGGAATGTGGTGAACATTGCCGACCTCCTGCAGCGGCACTCTCCGGAGACAGTGCGATTCCTGCTGCTCAGCACGCACTACCGCAGCCCGATCGAGTACAGCGAGGACCGGTTAACTGAGGTCGCGAAATCGCTCCAGAGCTTCTATCGCTTCTTCGAGCTATATGAGCGGGCCACTGGAGAGAGCTTTTACAACATCCAGCAAGTCGAGTGTGATCAGTTTCCGATTGGTCGACCCCCTGATCAAATCACTGGTATGCCAGATTTGGAGTCGGGTTCACCCGGGGGTGAATTCATGTCTTGCATGGCCGACGACTTCAACACCGGAGCCGCGATTGGGATAATGTTCAGTACCCTGAGCAAATTGCATTATCTCGGGTCTTTACTCAAGCTGGACTCGAATCCATCGCCTTACGCTGTGGCCGATATCAAGAATAAGACTCGAATCCTCCGGACAATGGCGAACATCCTGGGCTTGTTCTGGGCACCTCCGGCTAAGGCGGCGCTCGGCGGTGACGACAAACTCGTTGCCGGCCTCATGCAGCTGCTCATCGACCTCCGCGGCAACCTCCGCACCGAGGCCAAAGGCGCGGCCAAGGACAACCCCCTCAAACCCGCCCTGTTCGCCCAGACTGACCTGATCCGCAAACGCCTCGCAGAACTCGGCGTCACCCTTGAAGACCGACCCGCTGGGACCACCTGGCGCGTCGGCTGATCCCACTTGAGGTTTGACGATGGGCCCTGATCGGACTGACTGGCCGTTTTGGGTGAAAATGGGGCTCTGGGGCATTGCCGACCGCGGGACGGCATGGATTTACTTCTGGCTCTCCCTGCTTCTGGTCACGGGTACTGCCGCTATCAGCTTGATGGGCCTCTTGCCCTGGTGGTTGTTCGTAACCGCGGTGGTCGGGCTGTTCGCTCCCTTGTGGTATGTCACTGCCATCCTCTGGGTCGACAGTCACGGTGGCTGGGAGAAACGCCGGAGAAAGAGGCGGTCGGCTGACCGTCCCAGACGATCCAGGAAGGACGAAGACACTGACGACGACACTGCGGATTGACCCCAAACGGCCACTCCGGGTACGGTGGTGAATGGGCGAACACCGATATCTGTCGTGTCGTTCTGTCCGCGACCGGCCGGGGAGCCTCCATGACGCCCGCACCTCTTTCTCCCACTCGACGCATCCTCGGTATCGACCCGGGCCTTCAAGTCACCGGGTACGCTGTTCTCGAACCCTCGGACCGGGGTCCGAGGGTACTCGATGCCGGGGTCGTCCGGTCGGCTGTTGGCCGCGATCCTGCGGACATGGCTCAACGGGTGAAAACACTTTACGATGGGATTTGTGAAGTGTTGGATGACTGGAAACCAGCGGTCAT
Source organism: Gemmataceae bacterium (assembly GCA_003136315.1). Lineage (GTDB taxonomy): Bacteria > Planctomycetota > Planctomycetia > Gemmatales > Gemmataceae > Urbifossiella. The sequence continues at coordinate 6,871 of PLDW01000032.1, forward strand.
GGTGGTGGAGCAACTGTACGCCCACTACGATCACCCCCGAACTGCGATCCTGATGGCCCACGCCCGGGGCGCGTACTTCCTGGCGGGAGCGCAACGGGGAATTCCGGTCCTCAGCTACGCTTCGACGCGGGTGAAGAAGTTGGTAACCGGCAGCGGACGAGCGAGTAAGGAGCAGATGCAACATGCTGTCGCGCGAGAACTTGGGCTCGCCGGACCGCCCGAGCCACACGATGTCGCCGATGCCCTGGGCATCGCGCTGTGCCACTACTTCGCCTCCTCGAACATCATCCGCGGGACGACCTCCGCGGTGTTCACAGGGGTGAACGAACGCGCCTTGCTCGGGACCGACCCCGATATCCTGGATGACCCCGAGACCGACGACACAAAGGATCAAAGCCCCCGGCCCAAGGACAAATCCGCATGATCACCAAAATGACCGGGGTTCTCACCCGGGTACTGGACGACGAGATCCGGCTTGAAATTGGGCCACTCGAATACCAACTCCTCGTCCCCGAGGCGGTCCGTCGGGTGATCCAGATGCGCACCGGGACCGAGATGACCTTCCACGTTTGCGAGTACCTCGAAGGGAATGCGGGGGGCAACCGCTTTATCCCCCGAATCATTGGGTTCCTGACCGAGTCCGAACTCGACTTCTTCGATCTGTTCTGTACGGTCGAGAAGATCGGGGTGAAGAAAGCCCTCAAGGCAATGGCTCGACCGGTCAAAGAGATCGCCGATGCCATCGCCCGCCAGGATCCGCGATGGCTCAGCACCCTTCCCGGGATTGGAGCCACCACCGCCGAACAAATCGTCACGACACTGAAGCGGAAGATCACCCCGTTCACGATGATGTCGGCCCAGCCACCACTCCCGAGCGCTCCCCCGGATACGCTCGCCGAGGTGAAACCCCGGACCAGCACCCGCCGCAAAGGCGCGACCGAGATCACCCCAACCGCGGCCGAGCCAGAACCAACGGTTCTGGCCTTCGATGGGCAGGCAATCGACGATGTCTACCAGGCCCTCATGGGCCTCGGCCTCAACCCGATCGAGGCCCGTACCAAACTCGACTCCCTGCTTCAAAGCGGAAAGACATTCAAGACGCCCCAGGAAGGGCTCGCGTTGATTTTCTCGACCGCAAAAGGTCAATCGTAACTGACCTCTCAACTGTCCACCTACCCCTGACAGGAAGGATTTCCGATGCGTACCTGTTTTGCGTCCGGCCTCGCGTTGGTCATGTTCCTTGTCTCGACGGCATCCGGCGATGAGAAGGCCGACCTCAAGGCGATGGTCGGGAAATGGACGATCGTGAAGGCGGAACTCGGCAAAACCGACATCCTCGAATTGCTCAAGGCTCTCGAGTTCGAGATCCGCGAAGACGGGAAGTACACCGCCAAGCTTGGCAACGAGATAGATAACGGGTCTTTCACCGTGGACCCCAGCAAGTCGCCAAAGGAAATGGACATCAAGGCAACCGGAGGTCCGAACAAGGGGAAAACGATCAAGGCCCTCTACAAGCAAGACGGTGACACCCTCACGATCTGTTACAACCTCGGCGGGGGGGACCGTCCGACCGCATTCGAGACCAAGCCGGACACAAAACTCTACCTCGCGGTGTACAAGCTCAAGAAATGATCCGACCGTCCAGGGCTGACACCCGGGGCTGCTATCTGACGGCGAGGTGGCCGGGGTTGAGTCTTCGAAACCCCGGCAAGCCTACCCAAAGCGACCCTTGCTCCGCGATAGTCAGGATCTATCTCCCGCTGAGTCTATCCCTGTGCTCTGGAAATCGGTGCGAGTGACTGGGTTCATTGATGATGGGGTGGCGTCACATGCGGAGTTGCCAATCCTCAACAGAGGCATCGTGTACAAGGGGCTCGTAGCGGCTGGTCTTGCTTGGAATCNNGCGGTAGATAATAGCCCAGGGCGTCGGCCCTGGAAGACCAACGATCGACAACCCAGGTAGTCCAGAGACGTCATCATGGCCCGCGAGAAAGTGATCACCACCGCTCCGGCAGGAGGAGATGACGACCGAAAGAAGGTCGATGCGGCACTGCGGCCAAAACTCCTCAAAGAAGTGATCGGCCAGCGGAAGGTCGCGGAGCGCCTGGAGATCGCCGTCCGGGCCTCCAAGAAGCTCAACGAACCGCTCGGGCACATTCTCTTCGATGGCCCACCCGGGCTCGGAAAGACCACGTTCGCAACCGTCCTTCCCAACGAAATCGGCACCTCCATCCANNTCTACCCGGCGATGGAGGATTTCCGCATCGACATCGTTCTCGGTGATGGGATGAGCGCGCGGACCATCTCGATGCAACTCAAGCGATTCACGCTCATCGGTGCAACGACCCGTAGCGGGATGCTATCGGGACCGATGCGAGATCGGTTCAAGATGCACGAACACCTGGAGTTCTACTCCGTCGAGGAGCTGGCCACGATTGTCCGGATCAACGCAGCCAAACTCAACACCCCGATCACCGAAGCTGCCGCGAACGAGATCGCCCGCAGGAGTCGTGGCACCCCTCGCGTCGCGAACGCCCGCCTCCACTGGGCTCGCAACTACGCGGCAGCCCTACACGATGGAGCGATCACGGAGACCATTGCGCACGAAGCACTCGACAAGGCCGAGGTCGATCAGGAGGGACTCGACAAGAACGACCGGAAATATCTGGAGACCCTGATCGATGTGTTCGCTGGTGGTCCGACCGGAGTCGAGGCTCTGGCGGCGACCCTCAACCTGGCCGCCGACACACTCTCGGATGAGATCGAACCCTACTTGTTGCGCGAACAGTACATCATCCGCTCTCCGCGTGGTCGGGTGGCAACCCCACGAGCGTTCCAGACCCTGGGAAAAGCCGCTCCCCGGCCCAAGCCCGACGACCGAGGCGGGACACTGTTTGAGTGATCCGAGCCCTCCTGGAGTGCCGTTGCCATCCCCACGACCCCGGAGGGGTCGAAG
>PLDW01000032.1:9836-35181 GCA_003136315.1 Gemmataceae bacterium
GCTCAACCACCGGCTAATCGCTGCGACCCTTCCAGGGTCGAAATGACAGCCCAGGCAAAGATCCAACTCCACGTACAACATCACAAGGAGCATTTCCCAAAAAAACAGGACCCCGCCGACGCGCGGCGGGGAGTGCGTGGATTACACGGGTGAGATGTTACCCTTCCCGATCTGGGGACGGCATGGCAACCGCAAAGCTCTCGCAACTGATCTGCGACCTCGGCCGCAGACTGCCAGGCCCGCAAAGCCCGGAAAGCGGTGATGGCGAGCTACTCACCCGGTTTCTGGCCACTCGTGACGAGGAGGCATTCACACTCCTTGTCCGACGCCACGGACCAATGGTGTTTGGTGTCTGCCGTCGAGTGAGTGGGAACCACCACCTGGCCGAGGATGCCTTCCAGGCGGTGTTCGTCGTCCTGGCTACCAAGGCAGGGTCGGTCCGACCGCAATCGGTCTTACCCGCCTGGTTGTACGGAGTCGCCTACCGCACCGCGCTGAGAGCCCGAACCATGTCTGACCGTCGCCGTCGTCGGGAAACTCCTGTCGAAACTCTGCCAGAATCGGCTGATCTGCCGACCGATCCCGTCGGGTCGTCGGATCTGGTCACGGTTCTCGACGAGGAAATCGCCCAACTCCCGGAGGCACTCCGGGCGTCGGTGATCCTGTGCGAAATCCAGGGAAAGTCCCGCAAGGAAGCAGCGGGACAACTGGGGATCGCGGAGGGAACACTCTCCAGTCGGTTGGCCGCCGCCCGCAAGGCGCTGGCCGGCCGATTGCGGACCCGGGGAATTGCACTGTCCGCAGCCGGATTGACGGTCGCCCTCGGTCAGGTCGCTTCGGCTGCTGTGCCGGTCGACCTGACCATCCGGGCGATCACTGCTGCGGTCTCCCCCGGGATAATCTCGGCCCCTGTGGCCACCCTCTCGAACGGAGTGCTCCACCTCATGCTCGCGCACAAGCTGAAATCCGTCTCTGTCGCCCTCGGACTCGCTGTCACCGCCATCTGCGGCAGCCTGCTGTTCGCCAGCGACCCGCCAAGACCGATCACCGAACCGCGACCCCTCGTCGCCTTCGCCGACCCACCCAAGCCGGACGCCACACCCCGCGTCAAGGCCACTGACCCCAAGCCGCTGCCGAAGGGGCCGAACAAGATCCTCTTCTTCCGAGCCGGGCACATTAACCTGATCGACCCGGACGGGAAGAACGACACGCAAGTGACCAAGGACGGTGGCAAGTTCCAACCCGGCGCCGCCAAACTCTCGCCGGACGGAAAACGCCTCGCTGTGCTCCTCCAGGACGAGGCCGATCTGGTTCCGAGAGACTCTGGGCTCTTTGCCTTCCATCAGAAGCTCCACGTCCGTGATCTGACCGGCCCCGAACCTGGCACAAATCTGGGGGTCTTTGCCAGGATGTTCTCCTGGTCCCCCGATGGAAGCGAGATCGTCTACTGCGACTATGAGGAGGGACAAGACAAGCTCAAGGACGTAACACATGGGATTATCAACGTGGCAACGAAGGAGACGACCAACCTCAAGATGCCGGAAGGACACGTCATCATGGACTGGTCGCGAGACGGGAAATCCTTCCTAACCTCAAAAGGCAATAGTGACCGGACGAATCCGATGGCTCGCCTCTACCTCATCAATCGAGACGGGACAGATGAGAAGGCCCTGACTCCAGCCAACCTACTCGCAACCGAGGGCCGGTTGTCACCTGATGGGAAACGCGTTCTGTTCGGCGTCATGACTCCCCCGCCGAAGGACAAACCTTTCACGACGCGTATCGAACCGACAGTCCTCGACCTCGCCACGGGGAAACTCACCCCCGTCGCTGATATCCCGCTGAACTCACAGGTTTTTTCTTACTGCTGGTCAGCAGACGGGAAGCAGATCGCGTACGCCTGGCGAGAGACTCATGAGGGCAAGCCGGAGGATCTGCTCATGAAAGAGACCGAATCGCATCTGGTGGTCTGCGACCCGGACGGAAAGAATCCCAAGACGATCGCCTCCGAAAAAGGCAGCGGCCAGTGGATCATCACGATCGGCAATCTGGACTGGCGGTAAGCCGACAAAACCCGGAAGATAACATTGTCCCTCCCGCCTGCCAACGCGGTCGGCATCATCCGAGAACAGCATCGCCCGGCCCTGTGGCCGGGTTTTTTCGTTTTTCGCACGACGCGCAGACCCGCCAAACCCCAAGATGAGGGGCGAGCCACAGTGGCTTGCCCAGGAGCCAAACCCATGCCACACCCCGCCCTCTCTGCAAGTATTGCCCGGGTCGGTCGGGCCGTCGATACCGGGGCCGACCCCGCTCCGACCGACGGCCGACTTCTCACTCGGTATGCCTGCACCAGGGATGAGGCCGCGTTCGCCGAACTCGTTCGGCGGCTCGGCCCGATGGTCCTCGGTGTCTGTCGGCGGGTCACCGGCGAGGACCACCACGCCGACGATGCCTTCCAGGCCGCGTTCGTCGTCCTCGCTCGCCGGGCGGGCGACGTCCGACCGGCCGAATCTGTTCGCGGGTGGATGTACGGGGTCGCCGTCCGCACCGCACGGGGAGCACGAACCATGTCCGCTCGACACCGGACACACGAAAAACTCGTCCCGACCCCCCCAGATCGTCCGGCCCGAACGTCTCACTCCCCAGACGCAGACGCCCTCCAGATCCTCGACGAGGAGATCGCAGCCCTCCCGGACCACCTGCGAACGGCCGTCGTCCTGTGTGAACTCGACGGCGTCAGCCGAAACGACGCGGCGACCCGTCTGGGCATCCCCGAAGGAACACTTTCCAGTCGCCTGGGGAAGGCCCGCAAGACGCTCGCACATCGAGTGCGAAAGCGGGGGATCGTACTTTCCACAGCCGGGTTATCGGCTGTTCTCGGACAGGTCGCCTCGGCCGCGGTGCCGGCAGACCTGATCGTCCAAACGGTCGCCGCTGCAATCTCACCCGGAACAATCTCGGCCCCAGTGGCCACCCTCTCAAACGGAGTGCTCCGCCTCATGATCGCGCACAAGCTGAAATCTGTCTCTGTCGCACTCGGACTCGCTGCCACCGTCATCTGCGGCAGCCTACTCATCGCAGGCGACCGACCCACGCCGAACACCGAACCGCGACCCCTCGTCGCCTTCGCAGACCCACCCAAGCCGGGCACAACACCCGGCACCAAGGCGGCCGACCCGAAGCCGTTGCCCAAGGGGCCAAACAAGATCCTCTTCTACCGGTCCGGGCACCTCACCTTGATCGACCCGGACGGGAAGAACGACACGAAAGTGAGCGAGGACCGTGGTAAGTTCTTCCCCGGCACCGCCAAACTCTCTCCCGACGGAAAGCGACTTGCCGTCCTGCTCCAGCCCGAAGATCCACCCGATGCGAGAGACGGACGAAAGCTCTACGTCCGTGGACTGAGCGATCCGGAACCCGGTACAGACCTGGCTGTGAAATGTCAGATGTTCTCCTGGTCCCCCGACGGAACCGAGATCGCCTACAGCAACTTCGTGGATGGACCGGAAAAGGCATCGGACATGACTCAAGGGATTGTCAACGTGGTGACGAAAGAGACGACCAACCTCAAGATCCCGGAAGGACACCTCATTACGGACTGGTCCCGAGATGGGAAGTCTTTCCTCACCACAAAAACCAATGGCGACCGGACCAATCCAATTGCCCGCCTCTACCTGATCAACCGTGACGGGACAGGTGAGAAGGCCCTGACTCCCGCCGACCAACTCGCAGCCTTCGGGCACTTCTCACCTGACGGGAAACGAGTCCTGTACACCACCGTCATACTCCCGGCGAAGGAGAAACCCGGTCCTTCCCGAATGGAACTCACTGTCATCGACCTCGCTACGGGGAAATTCGCACCCGTCGCCGATATCCCACTGAACGCCGAGGTTCAGGGATACTGCTGGTCACCGGATGGAAAACAGATCGTGTACGCCTGGCGGGAGGTTCACGAGGGCAAGCCAGAGGATCTGCAAATGAAAGAGACCGAATCGTTTCTGGTGGTCTGCGACCCGGACGGGAAGAATCCGAAGACGATTGCCTCGGAAAAAGGCAGCGGCCAGTGGATCATCACGATCAGCAATGTGGACTGGCGGTAAGCCGACCAAACCCGCCTTCTACCCCGGCCCCGGCCGGGGTATTTTCGTTTTATAGCTGGATCAATCGGAGAAAATCGGCGGACTTGAAAAGGATCGCCCTGTTTCGCCCCAGTATCAGGTAGGCCGTCGTGACGGCCCTGGAGGGAAGGATGCCCCCAACTGCACTCTCCGATGCCATCGCCCGGGTCGCGCGACCGCTCCAAGCCTGTCCTTCGGACGAGGCACTGATCGCGGCATTCGTCACCAACCGAAGCGATGCAGCGTTCACCGAACTCGTTCGCCGGCACGGCCCGATGGTCCTCGGTGTCTGTCGACGGATCACGGGCCACAACCAGGATGCGGAAGACGCCTTCCAGGCCACCTTCCTCGTTCTCGCACGACGGGCCGCAGTCGTCAGTCGGCCCGAGCAGATCGGCAACTGGCTCTACGGGGTTGCTGTACGTACAGCGCGGGATGCACGAATCACCGCCGCCCGTCGCCGCACCCGGGAAACCCCCACCCACCCTCTTCCGGAAGTGGGTCGTGCTGATACCGGACTGTTTCCAGACGAGTTTCAAGCCATTCTCGATGAGGAATTGGTCCGCCTCCCGCAGAAGTACCGTACCCTCATCGTCCTCTGCGACCTCCGCGGCGAACCGCAAGCGACGGCTGCGCGGAGGCTGGGGCTCCCCGTGGGCACCGTGTACACCCGACTGGCCAAGGGACGTAAGACGCTGGCCAGCCGACTGGAGAAGCGGGGAGTCTCGCTCTCGGTCGCCTGCCTCACCCTCGCCTCGGATCAGGTCGCTTCGGCAGCGATGCTGTCCCAACTGACCGCCCGGACCGTCGCTCTTGCGGTCTCCCCCAGGACTGTCCCGGCCCCTGTGGCCGCTCTCTCGAAAGGAGTGCTCCGTCTCATGCTCGCACACAGACTGAAATCCATCTCCCTGGCGCTTGGACTTGCGGCCGTCGTCATCTGCGGCAGCCTGCTCTTCGCAAACGACCCGCCAACGGCGAACCCCGAGACGCAATCCCTCATCGCCTTCGCGGACCCACCCAAACCGGCCACCCTACCTGGCAGCCGGGCAGCCGACCCCAAGCCTCTTCCGAAGGGGCCGAACAAGATTTTGTTCTTCAGGGCAGGAAGCCTCACCCTCATCGACCCGGACGGGAGGAATAGCACCAAGCTCTGCGAGAAACGCGCCGATTTCGTGACAGAAAACAAGGACTCTGCGAAACTCTCACCCGACGGGAAGCATGTGGGTGTGCTCATCCAGGAGGATCCCAAGTTCGATTTCGCAAAAAAACCTTTCACCCCCTCACTGTTGAAGCTGTATGTCCGGGAGCTGAATGGTCCAGAACCCTGGACCGATCTTGGGGTGCAATGCGAATTTTTCATCTGGTCACCAGATGGGACCGAGATCGCCTTTTGCGAAGTTGCAAACCGTTCTGACAAAGCCCTACCCGACATGACTACCGGGATTGTCAACGTGACCACGAAAGAGAGGACTCGCCTCAAACTTCCGGAAGGGCACGAGATCACGGACTGGGCGCGAAACGGCAAACACTTCCTCACCACAAAGCTCGAGTACATCGAAAAACTCAACAAACTCATTATCCGCCAGTACCTGATCAACCGGGACGGGACCGGCGAGACGGCACTCACTCCATCCGACGTAATCACAGCCGATGGTCGTTTATCACCAGATGAGAAACGAATCCTGTGCCTCCGTGGCGTTCTCAATCCGAAGAGTCAAATCGATTTTGGCCGAAACGAATTAACTGTCTTCGACATCGCCTCAAAGACATTCAGCCCCGTCGCCGATATTCCCAGGAACGCTGAGCTTCAGGGGTACTGCTGGTCGCCAGATGGGAAGCAGATCGCCTACGCATGGCGAGAGATCCACGAAGGTAAGCGGGATGCAGAGCATGGTGGGGACAAGCAAATGGAACTGATCAAGAAAGAGACCGCATCCCATCTCATCGTTTGCGACCCGGACGGGAAGAATCCGAAGACGATTGCCACGGAAAAAGCCCCCGGCCAGTGGTGGTACACGATCAGCGCTGTGGACTGGCGGTAAGGACTTCCGAACAGAACCTAACCCCCCTACCCTCTTCCCTAAAAAGGAAGGGGGAGACGGAGGGCCGTTTGACTCCCCTCTCAGTCGAGGGGTTTTGTCCGGCGTGGTCCTGAGATGACCGAATCCGCCTTCAACCCCGGCCCCGTCCGGGGTATTTTCGTTTGCTGGCACGGACTCATGGGAGAAAATCGGAGGGACAACCGAAGGGTGAGCCCATCCGCGCCCAATAGGTGCAGGCCGCACCCGCTCGTCACGGAGGACTGATGCCACTGACAACGCTGTCCGCGACCCTCGCTCGGGTCTGTCGTCCTGTCGCACCTCAACCCACGGACGGGGCTCTCGTTGCTGCGTTCGTCGCCAGTCGGGACGAAGCTGCGTTCGCGGAACTGGTCAAGCGACACGGCCCGATGGTCCTTGCGGTCTGCCAAAGGATCACCGGTCACATCCAGGATGCGGAGGATGCCTTCCAGGCCACCTTCCTCGTCCTCGCACGACGGGCCGCAGATGTTCGCCCGGCCGAGCAGGTGGGCAACTGGCTCTACGGGGTCGCCGTCCGCACCGCACGCGCAGCACGAGTTGCGGCGGCCAGACGACTCGCCCGGGAAGCTCCGACCCACCCCCTTCCGGAAGTCGGCTCCGGCGAAACGACCCCACTCCCAGAGGATGTGCGGGCAGTCCTCGACGAGGAACTTGTTCGGCTTCCCAACAAGTTCCGGGCGCTTCTGGTCGCATGTGATCTGGGCGGCGAGCCCCAGACTGCCGTCGCTCGCCGGCTCGGTTTGCCGGTCGGGACCATCTACAGCCGCTTGTCCAGGGCCAGGGAGGCCCTCGCAGGGCGTCTGACAGCGCGGGGGATCGTCTTCCCCGCCTCTGCGTTCGCAACGATCGGGTTGCCCCTGGCCGTTCCTGCCTCAGTCACCCGTCTTGCGGAACAGCTCCCCAGAAAAGCGTGCATCCCAACCATAGTGGCTCAACTGACAAACGGAGTGATTCGAACCATGCGGCTGAACACATTCACCCGTCTGACCGCCGGACTGTTCGCAGTGGCCGTAATCGGGGTCGGCATGGCAGGGATGGTTTTCCATCGCGTCCACGCAGGGGACACGCTCACCCCGCCCGATAGCCCCCCCAGTCCGACGCCAACCGCCACTGGCAAAGATAACGTCAAGCCCGTTCGCGTCGCTCGGATCATGTACACGTCGGACGGGGAACTGCGTTCGATGGATGCCGACGGAACCCATGATCACAAGGTTGACCTTCCACCCGACGAGGGGGCGGGGGCAGTCCTCTCCCCCGACGCTCGCTCGATTGCATACTGGGTGGCCGTAGCGAACACCAAGCCAGATGCGATCGTGAGTCGAGTGGTCGTGTGCATCCGCCAACTGGACGGGAAGAAAGAAGTCACCCGCTTCGACATCCCGTTCGAGGCCGGATTCATCGAGTTTTGTTGGGCACCAGACGGGAGCGAGTTAATCGTGAATACGGGCGCGCCAGGTGCGAAAGGGGTGAGTCACGTCCGGCTGGATGTGAAGACGAAGAAAGTGAGTCCGATGAACGTTCTGGGCACCGACCTGATCACCGACTGGACCCCGGACGGGAAGCGGCTTCTGACAACACCGGTGGGAACGGGTGCGGAGTGGGAGCCGAAGGGCATCTACCTGATGAACCTTGACGGAACCGAGTCCGCGGTCGTCGCCGACCCAAAGACAGGTGCATTCGCTGGCCGGATCTCGCCCGATGGGAGTCGTGTACTCTGCCACCGCGAGAATCAACTGTGGGTAGTCGAGGTTGACAAACCGGACTCTCTCGCCAAGGTTGAGGGGATTCTGGAAAAAGCCGAGGTCACGAGCTTTGCTTGGGCACCTGACGGAAAACGAATCGTCTACACGACGGGGACATTTCGGCTGACGAATCCGGACGACCTGGCAGAGGTCGAGTCGAAAGTGGTCGTCGCCGACCCGGACGGGAAGAACGCAAAAACCCTCCGAACTGCCAAGGGGAAGCTCTATGGAGGTGTCGACTGGAAGTGACCCGAATCCAAACTCTTCCGATGCCCTGGCCGGTTGGTCGGGGTTATTCGTTTTTCATCCCAGTCCCAGCCGGTGTGTGCGCAAATGGCTCATGTGCCCCCCCGGCGTTCTCGCACCGTCGGTACCACAAACACGATCGTACACACCCCGCACGCTGCACAGCCGCCGACCACCCACCTCACCCATACCGGAAGCCGGCCCGACAGGATGCTGATCGAGACCACGGTCACGATCATGCACACCGCGAACACCTTCACCGGGCGACGGATGCCCCGGTGGTCCTCCCAGTCCCGGATCAACCTCCCGAAGATCGGTGATCGCCGTAACCACCGTTGGAGCCGAGGCGACGACCGCCGGAAGCACTCGCCCGCAAGCAGCACCCAGGGGGTTGTCGGGAGGCCCGGTAGGATCGCCCCCAGATACGCCATCCCCACACACGCCAGGCCTCCGATCACCAACAGAACCCGCCGAATTCCACGCGCTTGACGCACTGGCCGAGGTCCGGCGACTTTTGGGGAGATGCGCGGGTCGGACTCTTCCTCTACCGAAACGGGGCGATCGACAACCAACCCCACGCCAACCAACGGGCCGGCCACACAGACAGGAGCGCTGGACATCGCGTTCTCCGACTCGGGAGGCGCCCCCGCATCAGTGGTGCGGGAGCAACCGGGTCGATCCGACTCTATCTCACCAGTCCCGCTCACACGTCCCTCCCGAGGCTCATTTCTCCCGGCACACGGCCACTCCAATCCCGAACTTCAGCCCTGGGTTCAACACTCGGCCTGGCTCAAAGCCTGTCGCTCTTTCATCCGCCACGGCTGACAGCAGAACGACAAGCGGGTAGCATGAGAGTAGCCCCCGATTCCAGCAGTGTACCAGAAAGCTCATGAGTACCCCGGCCGGGTCGGCGAATGCCACAGGCGAGCCCCGTACTCCCATCCCGGTGAAGCCCTCATGCGCAGGCTGACCATCCTCGTCGCCGTTGTCCTGGCCTGCGGCTGTGGCAAGAAGCGCCTGCCCCAACCCGCTCAGGACACCGCTGCACCCGTCGAGGCCCCGGCGGCCTCGACCGAGCCATCGGAGCGCGACACGCTCCTGACGACGCTCAAGACCAAGCAAGGGGACACCCGACGGAAGGCTGCCGAAGCCCTTGCCGAACTGGCCGAATCGGACCCAACTGTCCTCGACGCGCTGGTGGAACTCCTCAAGGACAAGCACACGTCCGGCCCGGGGAAGACCCACCCGACCCAGACGACCAGCACCCGCGAGGCGGCCGCCCTGGCGCTGCTCTGGGCGGGACCACCGGGGGAAGCCGCGCTCAAAGACAAGGGGTTCTCCGCCCTCCGCGAAGGGCTCTCCGACAAAGATCCGGCCATCCGCGAGCATACCGCCCACACTGTCGGGGTTCTCGGACCTCTGGCAAAGCCACTCGTCGGCTCCGTCCAGCGGTTGTGTTCGGACTCCGACACGAACGTCCGGGAAGCTGCATTCGACACGGTCCGGGCGCTCGGGCCAGCCGACGTGACTGGGATCGCAGCGTTGCTCACGAACGAGAACCCCGAGATCCGTCAGCGCGCGGCCGAGGTGATTGCCGCTCTCCCAGATGTCCCCGGCGATGCGGTCCCCAGCCTGACACGTGCTCTGGACGACGAGGTCGAGTTCATCCGCGTGGCCGCCGCGACGGGGATCGCCACGGCCGGAGGCAAGGGCGGCTCGAATGCGACGGGGGAGAAACTCGCCGGAGCGATCAAAAAGAGCTACCCCGAAATGTTTGATTCCACCAAGCCGGCCCGACTGGATGGGCCGGAGTTTATCTACTGGCGAGCGATGGTGGTCCTGGGAAAACCCGCCGTCGCCCCGACAACAGCTCTGCTGAGTCACCCCAATCCGATTGTCCGGTACTTCGCTGCCCGCACGCTCGCGGAACTCGGCCCCGACGCAAAAGCCGCGGCCGACGCTCTCAACTCGGCCCTTTCCGACAGCATCGCCAACGTCTCGCTCGAAGCAGCCTGCACTCTCTGCCGACTGGGGGAGAAGCCGGACGAGTCGGTCAAGTTGGTTCGAGCTGCGCTGGCCTCGGCAAGTCCGGGAGTGGCCGCCGCAGCGATCGACACCATCGCTCGAATGGGACCGGTCGGAAAGCCCCTGATTCCGGACGCGCTGGCAAAACTGGCCTCTCCACTGCCCGACGCTCGCTATGCGGCGGTCGCGCTTGTGGGCACGCTTAACCCGGCCGACGCCGCCAAGCAGGTGCCCGAACTGATCAAACTCCTGGCCGACCCGGAGCCGCTCATCCGAGGGCAGGTCGCGGCGGTGCTCGAATCGCTTGGGCCGACAGCAGCCCAGGCGGCCGAGGCCCTCGGGAAAGCGATCACGGCCGACACCGAGGGGCTGCTCCGCGACCAGTTCGTAGAGGCTCTGATCGCAATGGGGCCAGCAGCCAAGCCTGCCGTTCCTGGGCTTCTTCCGCTGATCACCAACGCCTCGGCGACGGTGGACTCACGGGTCAAAGTCATTGAAGCAGTCACTGTCGCAGACCCAGCATCGCCTGATGTCGCTGCGGCACTCGTCAAGGCTGCCAGCGATCCGAACTTGAGCATCCGCAAAGCTGCCGGGCTCGCGCTGGGCAAGCTCGATCCTCTCTCCGACGCCGCCCGAGATGCGCTCGTCAAATTGGCCCGGAAGGATACTGAAGTTTACGTCCGCCGGGCCGCGGTCCGGGGGCTGGTTTCGGCCGGACCACGGGCGAAGGCAGCTAGAACGGACCTCGAAGCCATCGCAACGGGAAAACTCCCAGGTCTCGACCTCTGGGCGAAGGTGGCACTGGCGGGGATCGATGGAGACGTTCGACGTGCAGCAGGTGCGGTCCGCGACGGGCTCGGTAGCAAGAGTGGTACGAACGTGCGGACGGCCGCCGCCGAGGCACTGCTCGTCGTCGGCCCAATGTCTGCCGATGTCCCGGCCTTGATGAAGTTGCTCAAAGATCCGGGAGCCAATGGAGCCGCAGCAGTCGCCCTCGGGCGGATCGGACCAGAGGCGAAGCCAGCAGTACCGCATCTGATTGAGTTGCTCAACGACCGGGACGGAGAGGTCCGGGGAGCCGCCGCGGAGGCTCTGGGGCGAATCGGCCCCTCGGCCCTCCCCGCAGCCACAAAACTGCGGACCATGACGCGATCGGACCCCCTCGTCGCCCCAACTGCCCGAAAGGCCCTGGAACGGCTCGGGGTGAAGGAGAAGACGTGAAACTCGCAGCGACCCAATCATACCCAGGGCGTTGCCCTGGGCTGAGAGATCTCACCCCTTCAGGGTGATGACGATCAGACAATATTCTCTACATTGGTCGGTATTCAGCCTGAAAGGCTGAGATCTCTCAGCCCAGGGCAACGCCCTGGGTGCGTGAGGCCTACGCCTTGGGTACGATGGGCAACTGGGTCCGATGGCCAACGCCCTGGGTGTGAGGCCAACGCCCCTGGGTTGGGATGGCTTACTTCCGCTCTGCCTGGAGTTGATCAATGATTTGCTGCACGGCCGCGGCCTCGGTCGGGCCTGCACCCTTGTACCCGCGCCTCGCACCGGCCTCCTCGATGGGCACTTTCACCTCGACAACATACTGGCCGTTCTCCCGAACCACGGTGTAGTCGCTGGCCTTGATCCGGTACGGGACAAGCTCGGCCGGCACACCGACAGACCCAACCCCACCCGGGGCCGAACCACCCGCCGGGGTGAGAGTCACGCCGCCCGGGATCTCCAGCCTCAAACTATCACCGTCATCCTTCACCCTCGCAGCCAGTGCAGCCGGGGTGGTGCTGCGGCCTGGGAGAAATAAGCCGACCTTCTGCCGATCCGGATCGTCCGGGTAGCCAGACCCACTCGTTTCCCCGTTCCGCCCAACCGGTGCGCTCAACAGGGGATCGTCACGCCCCTTGTTCCCGGCTGTACCACGCTCGGGGATGGGCAGGCTCTGTTTGGGGATACGGCCAGGCCCCACCACCAGGGGATCGTTACTCCGCGTCCCGTTGCTCGATCCGTCCTTGTTGCTCTTGCACCCCAAACCGACCAGGCTCACCACGAGAATCACGGTCCAAACACACCAACGGACGTGACGCCACCCGGCCGGATGGGGCCGGATGGGTGGGGACGTCCGAAAGCTTCCGTCGTGGGCCGTCATCTTGACCCGTCTCCGGGGTCGGCTAAACCAGCGGATACCGATTCGGCCGGGACGACCGTGGTCCCAGCTAGTTCTCCGTGTGTACTCTCCCCCACTCGGACGCAACCGTCTACCCCGTCGGGCCTGTGATGAGGGATGTCTGCCCCTCACCCGTGCGGGACGTACCCGAGGGAGGGATTTTGCCGACGGATACCGGAACAGAGAGGCTCGTTCAATGGCGGTTCATCGGATCGCGGTGATCGGCGGCGACGGGATTGGGCCAGAGGTGATCGACCAGGCAATCCGGGCAACGAAAGCGGCCACGGAGAAGCACGACAAGGCAAAACTGGAGTGGAACAACCTCCCCTGGTCGACTGCCTACTACAAGCAACATGGGCGGATGCTCCCGGAAGATGGGTGGGACATTCTCCGTCAGCACGATGCGATCCTCTTCGGAGCCGTTGGCGACCCATCCGTGCCGGACAAGGTGACTGTTCACGAGTTGCTGCTGCCGATGCGGAGGCGGTTCGACCAGTACGTCAACCTCCGCCCCGCTTACCTATTCGCAGGCGTCCCGTGCCCGCTGGTCGGGAAAGCACCCGGTCAAATCGACATGCTCGTCTACCGGGAGAACACCGAAGGGGAATACGCCCCGGTGGGGGGGAACCTCTACGCCGGAACGGAAAGTGAAATCGCTGTGCAAACCGGGGTATTCACCCGGCGGGGGTGCGAGCGAATCCTCCGGGCGGCATTCGAGGCAGCCCGCAAACGTCCACGGAAGACTCTCACCAGCATCACCAAATCGAACGCAATGGTCTACGGGATGGGGCTTTGGGACGATGTGTTCGCCACCGTGCGGAGCGAGTATCCGGACATCCGAAGCAACTCGTTGCTGGTCGACGCCGCGGCAATGGACTTTGTGCGGAAGCCGGAAGCGTTCGACGTCGTGGTGGCGAGCAACCTGTTTGGCGACATCCTCACCGACCTGAGCGCAGCCGTGACGGGGAGTATCGGGCTGGCCAGCAGCGCGAACATTAACCCGACGAAGAAGTATCCGAGTATGTTCGAGCCGGTCCACGGGAGCGCTCCGGACATCGCCGGCAAGGGGATCGCCAACCCGCTGGCGGCGGTTCTGTCGGCGGGCCTGATGCTCACTCACCTGGGCCTGGATGCGAGCGCAGCGGCCGTCCGACACGCGGTCGCGGTGGTTCTGGCCGAAGGGAAAGTGAAAACACCCGATCTGGGAGGGAAGGCCACGACAACTGAAATGGGCGACGCGGTGGTGGCGGCGCTGGGGAGGTGACTGACTGAACCGGATGACCACCCAACACCTTTGGAGTGTACTCGATGGTACAACCGACTAACCCGGCAATCCCCGGCCCTTTCGTCGTTGGCCCTGTGGTATACGCTGCCCCAATGCTCCAGTACACTCCTGTGCCCAGTCTGCGTCAATTTACCCTATTCGACAACCCATCCGCGGGATACACCACTCGTCGAATCGACCTATCGGCATTTGCTGATTTTGACCACTCTGTCCCATGGCCATTCACTAACACCGATGTTCCGCTTAACGGTGAAGCCCGGATACCCCAGGGACAAGGCCCATTCCTACCCCCATTCCCACTTGCCGTGTTCGCCCACGGCAACCACACCTCTACCGCGAACTCCACTCCGGGCTACCTGTATTTGTGCGACCTACTGGCCTCTCAGGGGATCATTGCCGCTTCCATCGACGCCAACTTCCTGAACGGCGACAACTTCGGCGAGAACGGCGCCCGGGCGATCCTACATTTGGAGCATATCCTCCAGTTCGCCCTCTGGAACGCCACCCCGGGACACCCACTTCACAACAAAGTCGATCTGACACGGGTCATGATCATTGGGCACTCCCGGGGCGGTGAGGCAGTCGGGCACGCGAGCCTATTCCACAAACGCCAGATGGTTCAGCCGTACGACTTTTCACCCCCAGTCCGGCTCGACGGATCAGATGGGCTCGGGCCATACCAATTCACACTTCGGGCCATCATCGCAATCGCTCCAACAGATAATCAGCACAAACCGGTAACCGGCCCGACCCAGGTGCCGGACAACTACGTCATTTTGCACGGCAGCCGGGATTACGATGTGATAACCTTCGAAGGTTACAAGACGTTCGACCGATCCCACGCGCCGAACCTGGCCGCCCCACTCACCCCGGCGACAGGGCATAAGTCGCTCATCTGGGTTCACCAGGCCAATCACAACTACTTCAACTCGACCTGGAACCAGGACCGCAACTCTCTGCTGCCGACCCTCAGCCGTGCTGCGCAAGAGCAGGTCGCTCGGGTGTTTATCGGGGCCGTCGCCCAGGCCGAACTCCTCGGAACCCCGGGTTCACTCGATATCCTCCGCGATCACCAGACGGCCACTGGGTGGCTCCCACCGGGGCTTGTGTTGGTCACCCAGCACCAGCCCGCCGACCGGGTCTACCTTCAGCACTTTGAGGAGCCTGGACCTCTTCTGCGGGTGTCCCTCCCGGCAACCGGGGCAGTTGCGGCGGTCGTGGCAAACGCCGTTAAACTCCATTTCGACCTCGGCGATAAGAGCCACTTATACCAGGAGACGAACGGACTCCGCATCGACTGGACTGGGGCTGGTGCCACCTACACCGTCACTATCACTCCCAACTCGATCCCGAAAGGTGTGTACAATTTCCTTGCGGTCCGGGTGGGGCAATCGACCGAACCAAACAACTCTCCTGGAGCACCCCAGGACTTCAGCATCGTTCTTACCAATAACCTGGGTGTCTTCAAAGTGCTGGCAAGCGCGGTTCAGAAACTGGAATACCCAGACACAGTCCCTAACCTGCCAACTGCCCCAAAGACGATGATGCAAACGCTCCGGATTCCTCTATCCAGACTCCCAGGAGGTGGGTTTTCACCCGCCCAACCGCTGACGATTACCTTCGAATTCAACCAAACCCCGTCGGGCACCTTGTATCTCGACGACCTCCAACTATGTCCCTAACCGGGAGGTGTTCCGTGGCCAACCAGAACCCCGTAGTGACATCTGTCGAGATCGTCCCTGCTCAACCCGACCCGGCAGACCGAAAGGTACTCGCATTCCAGCGCGCCAGTAACAACCGGCCACTTGAAGACATCGCCTACGTGGTCAAGCTCTTCCTTGCGGAGGCATTGCCGCCGACCGGGGCCGGGTTCGCGTTGTTTCTCGATGAGACTCGCATTCCAAGGTACTCGGGGTTCGATGGTGGCATCTACTTCACTGTCCACGATCCACAATTCCTTGCCAACCACGCTGGAACGGCAATTCAGTTCAAACACGATGCCGGGCAGATGATCAAAACCCAAACACTGCTACCCGGACTGCCGGCACCGGAAGCCGCGACATACGGGCTCCTCGCTGCCCGAACGGCCGCGCAGCTGCCTCTCCCTACAAAAGCGGAGGCACTCAGCCTAAGAATGACCTCCAGTAGCGGATTGCACGGAGTGGAGTCCGCTCGCCCCCCGTCGAACGATCAACGGAGAACCCCCGTGACTCTGGAAGACCAATTCGCTGAATTACTCAAGAACGAGGAAGTACCAACAGCCGCACTTGCCACTTACCTCCGTCGAGTGACCCCGACGGAGGACGACCTCTCCAGCGCCTTGGAGGAGGCCATTCCTGAGGCTCGAGGTGCGACTACGGTCACGAATCTCCTCGGCAAGAAGTTCGGCAAGAAGGACGGAGATGCTGTCTCGGCTTTACTGAAGTCCGGCGGGCCAGAGATGTTGTCTTCGGCCCTCGAAGGGACAGGGCGGTTCGGTGGGCTGGCCTGGAGGCTTTACAAGAAACTCCACAAGGTGAAGTGGGAGAAACGGGGCAAGTTCGTGGGCGACCCGGCCGTGATCGCGCGGGGCGGTCGAGACTACACGTACAAGCCGAACCCGGCTAATCCCTTCAAATTCATCCGGTCGACTGACGAAGAAATCACACCGTCAGCGATGATTACCGATGGCGGGTCGATCCCAAGGGTCGCCTGGGTCATTCCGGGCCTCGACCCGTGGACATACATGCCAGCTTACCTGATCCACGATTGGGACTTCATCGTCCACCACTGCGACCCGGATAAGTCCCGGGACTTCGACGAGGTGAATCTGACACTTGCCGAGGCCGTTTACACGCTGATGATGGACAATCCCAACATAGTCACACCCGACTGGCGAAAAGTCGAAATTATTTATCAGGGCGTATCGTCGTTTGTCGGCAAAGGTGTTTGGAATCGTGCCTGGACGCAAGGACAGTGCCAAACCACACTTAACCCCAACTGAGCCGCATCCCTCGCTGAATCGATGTGGCGGGGGCAAGGTGCTTCAAAATCGCCCACTCGCTCTGCGATCGGCCATTCGCCCCCCGCTACCTCGCCCGAGCATCCGACAGAATATCGCGATTGTGTCACTCGGCCAGAGCACCATCAACTCCCCAAAGCCAACAACATCGCCTCACTTGAGCGGGTATCTCACCAGTCCCAAGCCAACCCAGGGCGATTGGGGTACACTGACCCCCTACCCCCCACGGAGCCACGCTTGTGCCCACTGGCCCGACCATCATTCTGGCGCTCAAGATTCTGGTGACCGCCGTCACCATCCTTCTTGTCGCCTCGCTGGTTGCCCTGGTCTTCAAAAAGCCGCGACTCCACGGGCGGATCAATACGCTCTTCTTTGTCCTGACCATGTGTACCGTCGCCGGATTCGAGGCGCTGCTCCAGTTCGTCGATGTGAAAGCCACCTTCGACGAGCCCACCCGCGATTTGCTCCGAACGCACTTGTACTTCGCGGTCCCTTCGGCAATCCTGCTACCAGCGATGTTCTTCACCGGCTGGACCCGGCGGAAATCCATCCACCTCGTCCTGGCGGTCGTGTTCACGACCCTCTGGATAGGGACATTTGTAACCGGGGTGTTCTACCTTCCGCATAATTGACCGCTGAGCCAATTCCACCCAGGGCGTTGCCCTGGGCTGAGAGATCTCACCCTTTCAGGGTGAAAATCAAATAACCCACGCCCCAGCCTGAAAGGCTGGCAGCTTTTAGCCCAGGGCAACGCCCTGGGATGCGATCTTTAAACTCTTAAACTTTAAACCTTAAACCGAAAATACATGGCAGGAAGCCCCGCGCCCGATCCATCCCCGATCGAACTTGGCCAGGCAGCGGCCGCACAGATTGGCCCGGCCGAGTGGCATGTCGACACCCCACCGGACGAGTTCCCACCCGAACCGGTCCCGGAGGAGCCCCCTGCCCCGCCCGCATCTCACCACGCACCAACCCGGACTCAACCGTTCCTCTTCAGCCCCCCACCGTCCACGCCCGAGACACCCCCCTCACCCGAACAGATCGTCGAAGCCATGCTCTTCGTCGGCGGGCATCCGGTGACGGCGGAGATCGCGTGTGCGGCGGTTCGCGGGCTCACTCCGGAGGAGTTCCGTATCGTGATTGATGCCCTGAACACCCGATATCGCCGGCAGGCGCGTCCCTACACTATTCAGCCCCGGGATGGCGGGTTCGCGCTGACTCTTCTGCCTGCTTATCGCGGGGTACGGGAGCGGGTGTTCGGTGGCCCACGTGAGGCGCGGTTGAACCAACCCGCCCTGGATGTGCTTGCCGTCGTGGCGTATCGTCAGCCAGTCGGGAAGGCCGAGGTGGATGCGGTCCGCGGCACCGACTCAGGCGGCGTCCTCCGCCAGCTTGTCCGGCTCGGGCTGGTCGCGGTCCGACACCGGGCCGATGCCGAATCCCGGGAAGTGCGATACGGCACCACCCCCCGGTTCCTCCAGGTGTTCGGCATCAACAGCCTCGACGAGTTACCACGCCTCGGCGAAACCCAACAGATTTAAGGGCCACAGCCGCCGGGTACAACTCTCCAGTGCGAGCAAATCGCGAGATCAATCCCGTGATTCCCTCGTGAAGGCGAATCGGTCAGTTGTCTTTACCTCGAAGAGGTTTCATAACAAAGCCCAGGGTCGCGTTTCGCGCACCCTGGGTACACAGTAGCTGCCCCCCGCTTTTTACCGCGAAGCGGTTAGACAAGAGCATCGCTTATTAGCGAGATCTAATCTCGATATGACGAGTTTGTTTTGTACAACCGCTTCGCGGTAAAAAGATATAGACGCAATACAGGTTTCCCAGAGTGCGCGAAGCGCGACTCTGGGCTTTGTTATGAAACCTCTTCGAGGTAAAGGCAAACAACCTCGGCGTGTTCACCGCTGAAATGCGGGCGATTCTCTCGTGATTCCGCCCCGCGGGGACGATCACTCCTGACCCAATCCCGACCTGGAGCCCCATGTTCGAGATCGTCTACCAGTTCGACCCGACTGGCCGCCACACGCCTCAGATGCCATCCAACGCGGCCGAGGCTCGACAGCGGCTCGAAGAGGGAAATCGCGCCTTCGCGATCGACATCGACCCAACCACCCTGGCCACCCCGGTCCGCAGGGTCTTTCGCGTGGATGCGGACGACCTCAATCTGCCGACCGCCGATGGCCAGCCCCCTCTCCAACAGCCCTTCGCTGCGATCCTCGGTTGCTCTGACGCCCGGGTTCCTACCGAGATCGTGTTCGGACAAGGCTGTAACGACCTGTTCGTGGTCCGGGTAGCAGGTAACGTCCTCGGCAGCGAATGTCTCGGGAGCATCGACTATGCCCTGGCCAACCTGGGCAAAACCCTCCGGCTGGTGGTTGTGCTGGGCCACTCACGATGCGGTGCGGTGACCGCAGCGGTCGATTCGTTCCTCGACCCGGCCCGGTATCTGGCCTTCGCTCCGAGCCACCCTCTGCGGGCAATCGTTGACCGGCTCATGGTTCCGGTTCGCGCAGCCCAACGTGCCATCGAGATGAGCTGGAGTTTTCAGGCGATCGAGAAGCCGGGCTATCGTCAGGCCCTGATCGAAACGGCTGTTGGACTCAATGCCGCACTGACCGCAGCCACCATCCGACGAGAACTTCGGGATCAAATTGGTCCCGAGCGAGAGGTGGTATATGGGGTCTACGACCTCATCACTCGGCGGGTCGGGGTGACCATTGGGATTCCCGGGGAATGCCAATACACCTCCGGGCTGGTCAATCCCCCGACTGACCTGACCGGGTTCGACCACCTCGGAATCGCCATCGCCACCTCCCCGCCTGTGAGCGACCTGCTCCGCAACTGACCCACATCGCTCGGAGGCCGCGCGTGTCCGACCGCCCCCGCACCCTCTCCTCGTGGGTCTTCCCCGCCCGGTCTGTCTCTCGCCCACTCTTACTGGCCGTTACTGTGGGAACGGCCTACACCGCGATCGTCTATGCCGTGTGCCTTTTGATCCAGCCCGAGCGGCCGGCATGGGTGGGGGAAATCGGGCTTGTGGACACGGTCGTCGTCGGGGTGCTGATCGGGTTCCGAACAAAGGCTGCCTACGATCGATGGTGGGAGGGCCGAATCGTCTGGGGGGAACTGACCAATCAGTCCCGAAACCTTTGTTTGAAGGTAGTCGCGCTGATCGACCCGGACCTCTCGGACCGGACCGAACTCGCCCGGCTCATTGGCGGCTTTCCGGTCGCCCTCACCAAACACTTACGTGGGCAAGTCGGACTCCAGGATGTGCCTGGGTTCGAGGCCGAGGTGGAAACTCCCGGGCACGTTCCGGCGTCAATCGCTGGACGGCTCATACGACTGGTCGCCAGGTGGCGGGCCGATGGCCGGATCGATGGGCACGGACACCAAATCCTGGATACCCACACGTCGGCCCTGATGGCGGTCTGCGGGGCTTGTGAGCGAATCCGAAATACCCCCCTGCCCCGCTCGTACTTGACCCTCCTGCGAGATGGGCTACTCCTGGGCCTGGCTCTCTCGCCCTGGCAACTGGCCGTGACGTGCGGTGCGTGGGCGATCCCCATCCAGGCCATCCTGATTTACTTCCTGTTCGGGATCGAATTGACCGCAGAAGAGGTGGAGCAACCGTTCGGGAACGACCCCGACGACCTGCCGCTGGAACGATATTGCGAGACGATCCAGAAGAATGTCGCGGAGATCCTTGGCCTGACCCCGTTGGCCAGCGATCTGGTACACAAGACATCGTGAACGAGCGTGGGGTTGGCTGGCGATCGGGTTATCATCCGACTGCCAGCCGACCCCACCTGCAAATGAGACCAATCGCCGATCGGTGCGAATCCGGTCCAGCGGAGCGGGAGGGATTTGAACCCTCGATACGGTTTCCCGTATACAGCATTTCCAGTGCTGCCTCTTCAACCACTCGAGCACCGCTCCAACACCCTGACACATCCTGCTGTCGGGTGGGTTCACCGGATCACTTCATCGTAGAGTCCCGGGTCGGGGGCGACAACGCTATCAACGCCACGTATGGGTTAGAATGGCCAGATGCACCCGATTTACCTCGATCACAACGCGACCACCCCCCTCCTGCCCGCTGCCTGGGACGCGATGCGGCCGATCATGACTGAGACGTTTGGCAACTCCTCGTCGGCCCACTCCGCCGGGAGAAAAGCCCGCCAGGCTCTCGAAGATGCCCGGGAACAGATTGCTGCGCTGCTCGGTGCGTCACCCACCGAGGTCATCTTCACAAGTGGCGCGACCGAAGCAAATAACCTGGCAGTCTTTGGGCTCATCGCGGGGGCGATTCCTTCCGCGTTCCCCACTCCGAGTTCCGCGTTCCTCATTCCGAGTTCCACGCTAGGCGTTCCCCGTTCCGAGTTCCACGCCCCGCGTTCCGAGTTCCCCGTTCACATTCTGGCGTCTCCCCTTGAACACCCGTGTGTGATCGAGCCGCTCCGACAGTTGGAAGGCTGCGGGTTTGCGGTCGAGTGGCTACCGGTTTCGCCCCGGGGTGTCGTATCGGCCGAGGCTGTACCTGCGCTCATTCGAGAGAACACGCGACTCGTGTCGGTGATGCTCGTGAATCACGAGACAGGCGCGATCCAGCCCGTCCGCGAAATCGCAGCGTCGCTGCCAACTGGTATCCCCCTTCACACCGATGCGGCTCAGGCGGTTGGAAAGATACAAATTCACTTCCACGAACTCGGTGTTGCAGCCCTGACCGCATCTGCTCACAAGTTCCGGGGACCAAAGGGTGTGGGCGTGCTGCTGCTGAAGCGCGGGACTCCTCTGCGCCCGATGCTCTTCGGGGGGCATCAACAACAGGGCCGACGCCCGGGGACCGAGCCCGTTGCCCTGGCAGTCGGGATGGCTGTTGCGATCGAACATGCTTTGCGAGAATGGGATGCGCACCGGGCACGGTTGGATGCAATCGGCGATCGCTTTCGGAGTCGGCTCCAGGCGGAGGCATCCCCGGTCGTCTGGAACGGCCCGGAGCCCGGAACACCCGCGTACCTCCCCACCACGCTGAACGTCTCCTTTCCGGGGTGCCGGGCCGACCTCTTGCTTGTCGCGCTCGACCTTGTCGGTGTGGCCTGTTCGACCGGGTCGGCGTGTTCGAGTGGCTCCTTGCTCCCCAGCCCCGTGCTGCGGGCGATGGGTGTGCCGGACGAAGTGTTGCGATCCGCGATTCGATTCAGTTTCGGTCCGACGCTAACCGATGCCGATATTGATGAAGCTGCCGGTCGTATCGGGAATGCCGTCCGACGTCTCCGCGTGCCGACTTCCGCGTGAGCCCGTTCAGGCTCCCCCGAGTCCGATCGTATCTCGTTGGTATACCGAAACTTACGCGGACGATTCCGGCCTTTACCCTGGCCCTACCGGGCGATACAATTATGTGGGAATGAACACCGCGATCCGGCCGACTGTGTCACGGCACGCCTTCGCAGACGAGGGCCGGATGTCCGCACCGCTGCAATGGGCTGATTTCGTCATCGTCCCCGAGAACCGCTCGGCTGTCCGGGCCGTCCGTTCCGTGGCCAAGGCGTTGATTACCGGTCGGCGGACCTCCACCCCCCCCCTCGTCCTCCACGGCCCTCCTGGCACCGGCAAGACGCACCTCACTTCGATCCTCCTTCGACGGCTAAGCCGTGGTCCCGGAGTGATCACCGCGCAGGCCGTTTCGGTCGGCGATCTGGCCCGCGCAGCCGCAACTGACGACGCAGTTGCCGGTTTCACCGATCGCGACTTGCTCGCCTGCGATCTGCTCATTCTTGAAGACGTTCAACTCCTACCGGTTCGGGAAGCGGATGCGGTTTGCGATCTACTCGACCAGCGGGCGGCCCGGCGGCGAACAGTGATGGTGACAGCAAACGCAGGCCCAGCATCCCTGGGGCATCTCCCCCGCCGGCTCACATCGCGGCTGGCGTCGGGGCTGGTCGTTCAACTGGAACCGCTCTCCCCCGCAAGCCGACGAGCAATCCTCGAAGTTGCTGCGATCACCCGGAAGGTCCGTCTCACCCCGGATGCCCTGGATGGACTCGCCGCTCAGGCCCCCGGCGGGGGGATGCGGGCTCTGCTCGGGCTGCTGAGTAACCTGGCAACCATTGCCTCGTCCTATCCCGGACCGCTCGACCGGACCGCAGTAGACGAGATCCTGTCCGGAACCGGCCAACCGACATCGGCGGGACTGGATGTTGGGGGGATTGTAAAGCGTGTGGCCGCTGTGTTCGGCATTGGTGAGAAGGAACTGCTTGGTCCGAGCCGCCTGCGGCGAGTGATGCTTCCGCGGCAAGTGGCGATGTACCTGGCCCGGGAACTGTGCGGGCTGTCACTCCCACGGCTTGGGGCCGCTTTCGGTGGTCGCGACCATACAACGATCTTGCATTCGTGCCAGAAGGTCCGGGCCGACATTGAGACCGACGAGCGACTCGCGGGGGTCGTGCGGCAATTGCGGGCCGAGTTGGGGTAGGGGGCCAGAACCTAACCCCCCAACCCCCTTCCCTGAAAAGGAAGGGGGAGACGATCCCAACAGGTTTTAAGGCGAACGGCGGAAGGAAATCTCCCACGGACATGGGCAGTGTTGGTCTAGGTTTTCGCCCCGAAGGGTCGGCGGAGAATAGCCCAGGGTGGAGCCGGGCTTCCCGGCGAAACCCTGCGATGCGGCTTGGGGGAGCGGGTTCCGGCGGCATCCCGTCCCAATGACGCGCACCCTGTGGAAAACCTGGCGCGCGAGTGGCGCGCCCGTTGTGGCAGATGGCGCGCACAGGGCTGGAAACCAGGAGGCGAACACCGCCCCAAATTGGCGCGGCACAGGAAAACAACAGCGCGCCATCGGCGCGCCAAGTTTTCCACAGGGAACAGGTGAGTCGAAACCTTGGTGAGTACTGGTGTTGCGTCACAAGATACACGACGCGCGCCAAAAACTGGGGGCACCTTACCACTGCTACTGAATGTTTAAAATGAAGGATTGAGAGTATCTCTGAGAACCACCCGGTGAACCCGGGAGATGCCACGAACCACGGATGGTCAGGAGATCTGCCATGAAGGTCACGTGCCAGCGGGATGGGTTGCTGACGGCATGCCAGTTGGTTTCCGCAGCGGTTGCTGCGCGGACCACCAAGCCGATCCTGAGCAACATCAAGGCCATTGCCGAGGATGATCGACTCACCCTGATTGCTTTCGACACGGAGGTCGGAATCCGCTACGAATTGCGTGGCATCATGGTAGGGCGGACCGGATCGGCCATCTTACCAATCACCCAACTTACCCAGATTCTCCGGGAGAGTTCGGACGAGAGCATCAGCCTGGACGCCGACGACAACGGGACCAAGGTCAAGGCCGGCACCAGCCGCTACGAGATGGCTAGCTACCCCGTGGATGAGTTCCCCGACATCCCGCCTTTCGATGATGGCGGGCGCTACCACGAAATCACCGCCGGGGTACTCCGGACGATGATCCGTCGGACAGCATTTGCAGCCGACAAGAAGGACAGCACGCGATTCGCTCTGTCCGGAGTGCTGTGGGAGGCCGAGGGGAAGACCGCCCGACTCGTGGCAACCGACAGCAAGCGGCTGGCCGTGTGCGAGGGTGCAGCGACCCTCTACGGACCAGCCGAAACGACCAAGGGGTCGCACCTCGTCCCGGCCAAGACGATGACCCTCCTGGAACGGAACCTGACCGACGACGGGGAACTGGTCCGGGTGGGGCTTCGACCGAACGAGGCGATGTTCCAGACGGAGCGGGCGATGATCTACACCCGGCTCGTCGAGGGTCGATATCCACCCTTCCGCGACATTATCGGCCAGACTCGCAAGCAGGCGACGCTAAAGATCCCGCTGGCGGTGGATGCCCTCCTCTCACGGGTTCGGCAGGCCGCGATCATGACCGATGACGAGAGCAAGCGGGTGGATATGACGTTTGAGCCCGGGAAGATCACAATGCAGGCCCGCGGAGCCGAGACGGGATCAAGCGAAGTGGAGATGCCACTACCGGACTACGACGGTCCGGAGGTGAAGATTGCTTTCGACCCGCAGTACGTGACCGAGTTCCTCCGGGCGCTGGAGGGCGAAGCGACCGTCACTCTGGAGATGAGCGACGGAACCAAACCCGCCCTGTTCCGTTGCGGGGACGGGTATCTGTATTTGGTCATGCCGCTCGCCGGATAAGAGTTTAAAGTTTAAGAGTTTAAGAGTTTAAAGATGAATACAATTATTTGGTAGATGGCCCTGAACCCGATGAGGTTAGCTTCCACAATCCGCTCGCCGGATAAGAGTTTAANNTCTTAAACTTTAAACATTAAACTACTAAAAACGATGTCTGAATCGAACCGCGGTCCTGAGAACCTTGCCGACATCCTTGGCCGATTGTTCACCGCCCGTGGGTGGGGGCGGAAGAACGATCGGCTACGGCTGGAGGGGGCATGGGCCGAGGCGGTCGGACCAGACCTGCTGAAGAACACCCGGGTGAATGGTTTCCGCCGCGGCGTTCTGGAGATCGAGGTCAAGAACGCTGTGCTGATCCAGGAACTCACACAGTTCCACAAACGCGGGCTCCTGGGGAAACTCCGCCAGGCTCTTCCTGGGGTCACCCTCACCGATCTGAAGTTCCGCGCTGGGGCTTGGTGAGTTGCCCCGGACGCCAGGTCATTGCCTCAGAACCCAGGGCGTTGCCC